>PYVH01000036.1 GCA_003030785.1 Marinobacter sp. B9-2
CTACCTTCCCGCCCAGAAACTGACCACCGGTCGGGACTTCAACCGCCTGCACCAGATGATTGCCAAGCGCGATCTGAAAGGCGCCCTGAATTACACCCAGGAATCCGGTAGTGCTATGTCGACCATGATCGGCTTTGGCCTTCAGCGTCTGGCCCGCCGCCAGGGTCGCGAAGAGATCGAATACGCCATGGAAGAGGGGCTGCTGGATGTGATGCCCCGGCTGGAAAAGCGCACACAGTACCTGGCAACGCTGGCTAACATCGCCACGCTGCTGGGTCTGCTCGGTACCATTATTGGTCTGATTGCCGCGTTTACTGCAGTAGCCGCAGCGGATCCGGCCCAGAAGGCGAGCCTGTTGTCCCAGAGTATCTCGGTCGCCATGAACACCACCGCATTCGGCCTTATGTCGGCCATTCCCATGCTGTTGATCCACTCGCTGCTGCAGACCAAGACCAATGAAATCGTTGATAGCTTCGAGATGGCGGGCATCAAGGTGCTGAACATTCTCAGCGACGGTTCTGGTAACAAACCGGTCGCCCAACCACAGGCCCAGAACGCCGCTGCACCGGCACAAGTAGCGACTCCGGCCGGTAGCCCGGCCTGATAATCAGCCAGAAGGATGTCAGGCCATGAGACGGAAACATCGTCGCCTACAAAGTGAGGCCGATCTCGACATCACGCCCTTCATGAATCTCATGATTGTGCTGGTGCCGGTACTGCTGCTGAATATGGTGTTTGCCCACACCAGCGTTCTGGAGCTGAACTTCCCGACCGGTGAAAGCCTGTCCGCGGAGCAGGCCGAAGAACTGCAGATCCAGGTGGTGATCTATGAGGATCGCCTGGTCGTTGCGGATAACCAGGGCGGGGTTATCAAGAATATCCCTCAGCGTGAGGGCGAGTATGATTTCGCGCTGCTCAAGAATGTCATGAAGGAAATCAAGAGCCGTGTGCCGGACAAGAAGGATGTGATCATCATGCCGTCCCGGCAGACGTCCTATCAGTCCCTGGTTTCCGTGATGGACACGGTGCGCTCCTACGAAGCCGTTGTGGCTGGCAGTGTTGTAGAGGCAGAGCTGTTCCCGGAAATCTCGCTCGGTGATGCTCCTGCTCAGGCCTCGGGATCCGCGGAGGTGAGTTCATGAAAGAATCCGCCAAAGCCCGTCGTCTGAAGCGCCACTACCGGCGTAACAAGAGCCAGGGAAAGATGAACCTGGTGTCGTTGATGGATATCTTCACCATCCTCGTGTTCTTCCTGATGGTGAACTCCTCGTCCGACGTACAGGTACTGAACCAGAACAGCACCATTAAATTGCCGGATTCCACTGCCCAGCAACCCCCGGGTGATGTGCTGGCGCTGACCGTGACGGACAGGGACATCCTGGTTAACGGTCGACTGGTGGTTAAACGCGACGCTTTTCAGACCTTTGACGGGCAGATCGAACCCTCGCTGAAACAGGAACTGGACTATCAGGCCAGCCGTTCTTCGGCGCCTGCACCGGATGCGGGCCGCCCAATTACCATTCTTGCGGACCGGGAACTGCCTTACGAGCTGCTCAAGAAAATCATGTCCACCTGTGTGGACGCCGGTTACGCCAGCATTTCCCTGGCGGTTAACCAGCGTACGGAACAGGGAGCCTGACTATTATGGATGACCGGTACGGATTGCCCTGGAATCAGGAGCGCGGCGAGCGGAAGCGGCTGCTGGCTGCGGCCGTTGTGGTGGTACCGCTGTTCCTCGCCTTCGCAGGCTATGTCAGTTGGATAGAACTGCCTGAGCGGGACAGGCAGGATCAGGAGGCGTTGCCGCCCCAGCTGGCAAAACTGATCATTGAGAAGAAAGAACCGCCAAAACCGGTACTGCCTGAACCTGAGCCCGAGCCTCCAAAGCCTGAGGAAAAGCCGGTGGAGCAGGCGAAGCCGGAACCCGAACCGGAGCCGGTCCCCGAACCGGTGGTTGCGGAACCGGAGCCTGAACCTGAACCAGAACCAGAAGTAGCGGAAAAACCAGCGCCAAAGCCGGAACCCAAGCCCGAGGAAGTCGCCAAGGCGCGGGAAAAGGCAAAGAATACCGGTATTCTGGCAATGGGGAACGAACTTAAAAAGCTCAGCTCGCTGGCGGAGTCGGTCAAGCTGGATGGCCCGGTTGCCAATACAGCTGAGCCTATTGCTCGCAAAACCGGTGATACGCTGGCCTCCCGCGCTACCGCGAGTGCCAAGAGCAGTGGCGTGAACGAGGAGGTGCTCAATCGGGAGGCCGGTCAGGTCGCCCTGGCTGAGCGCCAGCGCGCGGAAGTTGCGGAAGCCGAACGGGTTGCTGCAGTCAAAGAGGCGGCCCGGAAGAAGCAACAGGAAACCGCTGCCAGAACCCGGAGCAAGGAGGAGTTGCGCCGGACCATGGACGCCAACAAATCGGCGATCTACAGCATCTACAACCGGGAGCTGCGACGGAAGCCTTCGCTTCAGGGGAGTATCACGCCGGAGCTGGTCATTGAGCCCAACGGTGCGGTCTCCAGTTGTTCAGTCGTGGAGTCCACCCTCAATGAGCCGGCACTGGAGAACAAGATCTGTAATCGTCTGAGACTGGTGGATTTCGGGGCACGGCCGGGGGTCGACCAGACCAAAATCAGATATCCGATCGAATTGCTGTCCAGTTAACCAACTGGACAGCAACGCGTCTTCCTAGCGCTTCGGGGTCGCAACTGCGATTGCGAGACTCACCAAACCAGAGCCTGCAAGGGCACCCACGAATGGCATCAGGGTTGGAATGCTGCCGGGGAAACTCGCAGCTTCCAGGCCGGCCATCAAGCTGCCTCCGGATATCCAGCCGGGCAGAATCGCGCCGAAAAGCCCGGCCAGGCACCCCAGAATGGCCGCCCGCGTGGTCATTTTCCCCCAGAGTCCCATCAGCACCGGCAGAACCGCCGTGGCGCACAGCAGGTCGGCGATCAGAAACAGCCGGAGCACGGAAATGCCCTGAAGCGCTACCAGCACCACCGGAATCATCAGGAGCACTGTGAACCATCGGGCACTGACTATGGAAAGCCCCTGTTTTTCGGTAACCGCCAGGGAAGCGAGCGCATTCTGCAGGGTATCCACTGACGAAGCGACCAGCGTGATGGCCAGAATAAGGGCCGGCAAAGCCAGCCAGGCCGGGGCATCGGACAGCAAGGCAAAGAATGGAATCGGAGGATTGCCAAGGTCGGCGCCACTGAGCGCCGCCAGGATTCCAAGCCCGCCCACTACCGCGACAACGCCGATGGTGACGACGCCGCCGAGCAGTGCTCCACGGCTGAGGGCATCGGTGTCGCGCGCTGACCACAACCGCTGCCAGTATCCCTGGTGGAACAGGTTGGCGGCGGTTACGGCGATCACCAGAGTCAGCGCCACGCTGAGGGCCGCAGAGGTCGGTATGTCGGGCAAGGCTGCGGGAGCTGCGTCCGGGAGTTTGCCAAGCGCGACAAAACTGACAATCGCCAGCAGGCCGATCAGCAATAAGGCCTGCCATTGATCGGTAACGATGCTGGCCCGCAGGCCACCGACAGCCGTGTATACCAGTGTGGTAACCGCCACGCCAATGACCACGACGCCACCGTCAATACCGGAAAGCAGCGAGGTAATGGCGCCGATGGCGGTGAGCTCGGCGGTCAGGAAGCAGAGCATGTACAGCACCGAGATCATCGAGACATAGCGGCGCACGCCATTGCCATAACAGGCGTTGGCGAACTCGCCGATGCTGCGTCCCTGGGGCAGGAAACGGCGGATGGCGGGGCCACAGAAGGCAAACACGATGAACGGCAGAGCAGCGCCGAGGGCATAGCCTGCCAGTGCCAGCGGGCCGACCAGCGCGCCTACCTCGGGCGGGGCAAACAGGATCCAGCCGCCCATGCCGGAGGCGAGGAAAGAGAGTCCCAGGGCTCTCGCGCCCTGGCTGTTTCGGGCCGTTACGTAATCATCCAGGCCACCGTCTGCGAGACGTGCCCTGAGCCCCAGCCAGGCGAACAGGATCATGGCGACTGCAATCGCCGCTAAGGTGGTATAAAACATCAAGTGGTTCTCCGCCGGTCATCCAGCGGGTCATAGTGCCACAACGGCGATTCAGGGGCGAGATCAGGCGCCTTCAGCAACGGCCGGGCTGAACAACCGGAACAGGTTCCGGCCGTCCTGCTTGGCCCGGTACATGGCGATATCGGCCCCTTGCAGAAGCTCAGATGCAGTGGTGCCATCCTGGGGGTAAAGGCTGATGCCAATGCTTGAGCCCACCGTCAGGTCTTCGCCATCAATGCGGTAGGGTTCCTGGTTTCCGGCTATCAGGCGTTCCGCAACCCGATAGGCATCTTCAACCTGCTCCAGGTCGGGCAGCAGAACAATGAATTCGTCCCCGCCCAGCCGGGCCAGGGTATCGTCTTCACGCAGACAGCTCTGGACACGACTTGTGAACTGGAGCAGTAATTCATCGCCTGCAGCGTGCCCGAGCCGGTCGTTCACGTCTTTGAAGTGATCCAGGTCCATGAACATGACGGCCAGAAGAGAGGATCGCCGGTGGGCATGGCGGATCGCGTGCTCCAGGCGATCCTCCAGCAGACGGCGGTTCGGAATGCCGGTGAGGGCGTCGTAGTAAGCAAGTTGCCGGATCTGCTCTTCGTTTTTCCGGTTCTGGGTGATGTCGGTGAACAGGCCGGCGTAGTGGGTGGTGTTACCCTCGTTGTCAGTAATGGCGGTGATGGTCAGAAGCTCGAGGTAGAGCTCTCCGGTCTTGCGACGGTTCCAGATCTCCCCCCGCCAATAGCCGTGGGTAGCCAGGGAGTTCCACATCCGTTGGTAGAACTCGCTGTCGTGCCGCCCGGAAGAGAGAATCTGCGGCGTTTTGCCGATAACCTCGTCCTGGCTGTAGCCGGTCAGGTGCGTGAATGCCGGGTTAACGAACTCAATGTTCACGTTCTTGTCCGTTACCATGATGCCCTCGAAAGAGGACTCGATCACGCGCTCTGCCAGCTGCAAGGCTTTAATTCGGGATAACGGTAGCGTGCCTCCCATGGGCTCTCCTGGTATTTGTTTCTTCGCGTTATCGGAGGAACCTTCGATTAACAGAGCCTTGATCCTATTGTTTCGCTGCTTCTGAAGCCTTGACCTTCACGTAGCTACCCGGAGCATTTTCAATCGCGGGCAATTTCCCTTCGCCGGGTACACGAGCCGGCACGTCACCATCGGAAAAGCGCGCAATCCATTCAAGCCAGTGGGGCCACCAGGATCCCGGGTGGTGTTCGGATGTTTCGAACCAGGCCTCTGCATCCGGCCCCAGTGTGTCGTTGGTCCAGTAGCCGTACTTTTCCTTGTAGGGCGGGTTGATTACGCCGGCGATGTGACCCGAGCCGGAGAGCACAAAATGGACATCACCGCCGTGGGCCAGGGCGCCTTTATAAGTGGTTTTCCATTTGGCGATATGATCCTGTCGGGCGGACAGGAAAAAAGAGGGCACCTCGATCTCGGACAGATTGATGGACTCACCGAGCAGGCTCAGGGAGTCGGGCTGCACCAGCCGGTTATTCAGATACATCTGGCGCAGGTAAAAGCTGTGCATCCGGGCCGGCAGGTTGGTGCCATCGGTGTTCCAGTACAGCAGGTCAAAAGCCGCCGGCTTCTGGCCTTTCAGGTAGTTATTGGTCCAGAACGACCAGAACAGCTCGTTTTCCCGCAGCAGGTTGAAAGTGAACGCCATGGCGCGGCCGTCCAGATAGCCCTTGCGCTCGAGCATTCTCTCGATGCCCCGGATCGAATGATCGTTGATAAATACCCCGATTCCGCCTGGGTCCGAGAAATCCAGCAGGGTGGTCAGATACGTGGCGCTGGTCACCGGATTACGGCCTTTTTTCTTCAGCCAGGCCAGCGTTGAACCCAGCAGAGTGCCACCGATGCAATAACCGATCACATTCATCTGTTCTTCGCCGGTGGCCTCGGTAACGGCATCCATGGCCGCCAGTGGTCCGAGCTCCATGTAGTCTTCCCAGCCTTTGTCACGCATGGAAGGGCCGGGATTGCGCCAGGAAATAATGAATACGGTCTGCCCCTGGTCCACCAGCCACTGGATAAAGGAGTTTCTGGCGGTCAGGTCCAGGATGTAATACTTGTTGATCCAGGGCGGAACAATCAGCAAGGGGCGCTTGTTGACGGTTTTCGTTGTCGGCGAGTACTGGATCAACTGCATCAATTCGTTCTGGAACACCACCTTGCCCGGAGTAGTGGCCAGGTTACGTCCTACCTCGAAGGCGGAGCGATCGGTCATTCCAACATTGAACAGGGACGGGTTCTGGCGCAGATCTTCGATCAGCTGCCGACCACCGTCGATCAGGTTCATCCCTTTCCGTTCCCAGGTAATCCTGAGCACTTCCGGATTCGTGGCCGGAAAATTCGAGGGTGACAGTGCGCTGGTCAGGTGCCGGGCGTAGAACAGCATCTGGTCCCGGCCTGCCGGTGGAATTCCTTCCGTGCCGGCTGCCCAGTTCAGGAAGGTGCGGGAGTTGATCAGGTAGGCCTGGTGGAGAACATCAAAAGTCAGATGCTTGTGCCAGTCCTCGGCCTGGAAACGACGGTCGTCGGGCTCCGGTTCGACAACAGGCTGTTTGTCCTTGCCCACCAGCCGGGCGAGGGTGTAATACCCCAGCGCAGCATGCTTGCGAGCCAGATCCAGCTCCGCACCGGCGAACCGGAGCGGATGGAGTAGCAGGTCCTCTGCCATCGTACGGTAGGCATCGGACATTTCTGTCATCGTGGAGAGGGTTGCATCATCCAGGACGCCAGTATCCCCAAGCAATTTCTCCAGTTGCTGCTGTCCCTGGCGGACATTGGTTTCGAAGCCGTTGACGAGCTGACTTGCAGCTTTTCCGAGCGTATCCAGACCGAACATGGCTATCCCTTATTTGGCAGCTTTCGGGCTGGCTTTGGTGGTTTCTTCCGGGGTTTTCTCGAACACCTTCTGAATCTGCTCCCGGCTTTCGTTGAAATAATCCTGCCAGGCTTTCCAGTCTGCCGTGAACTGCTCGCTCAGGGATTTCAGGGTTTCTGCCTGATCACCGGTCAGGCTTTTCAGGCCCTCCAGATCACGGACTTCTGACACTTTTTTGGCCTGCTCCATGGTGACATCGGCATAACGGCGGAAGGCGTTCATCTGCATTTCCGCGGCCTTGCCCACCTGCTCAAACAGGGTTTCGTTCAGGCGCGTCGCTTTCTCGAAAAGCTCAGTGTTCATAGTCACAACTCCTTTGCATACAGGTTTGATGGATCTCTATTCTGCCTCACCCTCCATGACGCAATTTTGACAAGCATCAATCCCGGGTTCAGCTTATGCTTTACTGTATGAATATGTATTTCCCGGCAAGCCAGGAGGCGCCAAATGACTAACCGGAAATCCGAACTGGAAACACTGAGGGCAGACCTGACGGCCAGACTTTCCCGGTATGAAGCGCACCAGCACCGGGAGGATGGCGCGCTGGACAAGGATTTCGAGGAGCAGGCTACCCAGACCCAGAATGACGAGGTGGTCGACTCGCTGGAAACGGAAACCCGCTCCGAACTCGCTCAGATCGAACACGCCCTGGCACGCATTGACAATGGTGTGGGCGACGAATGCGAATCCTGCGGCGAGGCCATCGACCCCCGCCGTTTGCAGGTGCTGCCTTACACCACGGTTTGCGTGGACTGTGCCGAAGACTGACTGACACCATGGAGCCAGGAACGGAAGCCGGGGCCGGCTCTGCGGTATTCCAGACCCGGGGCCTCACGAAAACCTATGATCAGGGAGAGGTTCAGGTTCATGCGCTCCGTGGGGTGGATCTGGATCTCTATGGCGGCGAACTGGTCGTCATGCTGGGCGCTTCGGGTTCAGGCAAATCCACACTTCTGAACATTCTTGGCGGGCTGGATGTGCCATCGTCCGGTGAGGTGCGGTATCGGGATATTGATCTCAGTGCAGCCGGAGACCGCGAACTGACCCGTTACCGCCGTGAGCATGTTGGTTTCGTATTCCAGTTCTACAATCTCATTCCAAGCCTGACCGCGCGGGAAAATGTTGCGGCCGTCACCGAGATTGCGTCCCATCCGATGTCTCCCGAAGAAGCTCTTGAGCTGGTTGGATTGAAGAGCCGCATCGACCACTTTCCCGCGCAGCTTTCCGGTGGTGAACAGCAGAGGGTTGCCATCGCCAGGGCCATTGCCAAACGACCGGAAGTACTTCTTTGCGATGAGCCGACCGGAGCTCTGGATTCGGCCACGGGTGTGCTGGTTCTTGAAGCTCTGGAAAAAGCCAACCGGGAGACGGGCACGACCACTGTTATTATCACCCACAATGCCTCTATTGGTGGCATGGGGGATCGCGTGATCACGCTCTCCGACGGCAACATCAGTGGTGAGCGCCGTAACGAACGTCGCCAGGATCCCCGGACACTGTCCTGGTAACGGGGCCAAATGGTAGAAAAATGGCCGCGAAAGGTCTTAACACGGTTCTGAATACCAAACTACGGCGCGAGCTCTGGCAGATGCGGGGCCAGGTACTGGCCATCGCGCTGGTGATCGCAGGAGGCGTAGGTGTCTGTGTGATGTCGCTGGTGAACTATTCATCGTTACTGGCGACCAGAGCCCAGTACTACGATCAGCACCAGTTTGCCGATGTGTTTGCCCCCGTCAAACGGGCGCCCCGCCATGCCCTCAAGGAACTAGGTTCATTACCTGCCATAGCAAGGTACGAGGGGAGAGTCGAGGGAGCCGCAAAACTGGAGATGCCGGGCTTCGCGGATCCCGTGTCGGCCCGGTTGGTATCCATTCCTCCGGAGGGGCAGCCTGAGGTCAATCGCTTGTTTATCAGTCAGGGGCGGCTTCCGGGGGCAGGTCGCAGCCAGGAAGTCGCGGTCATCGGAAGCTTTGCCGAAGCGCATGAGTTGGTACTGGGTGATCAGTTTGAGGCGATTATCAACGGCCGGCGACAGGAACTTACGATAACTGGCATCGTCGAGTCACCGGAGTTCATATACGTCATTCCCCCTGGCGGCATGCTGCCTGATTATCGGCGTTATGGTGTGCTGTGGATGAACAGGGAAGCCCTGGAATCCGCCATGGACATGCGGGGCGCATTCAACAGCCTGGTGGTAACGCTCAGACCGGGCCACTCCGTTGCCTCTGTGGTCGATGCCCTGGACCGACTCCTGGCCCGTTACGGGGCGACAGGAGCCTTTGGCCGGGATGATCAGTTTTCTCATCGCTTCCTGAGTGACGAGCTGAACCAGCTGAAAACCATGGCGACGGTATTTCCTCTCATTTTCATGAGTGTGGCCATGTTTCTGCTGAACGTGGTGATCGGCCGTCTGATCAGCACCCAGCGGGACATTGTTGCCGTGCTCAAGGCCTTCGGCTACAGCAATCGCCAGATCGCCTGGCACTACAGCAAACTGGTCATCGTGATTGCGGTTATCGGTTTGTTGGCCGGCCTTGCGCTGGGGCTTTGGCTAGGACGGTCACTGGGGGAACTCTATATGGATTACTACCGGTTCCCCGGGTTGTTGTTCCGTATCGACCCTCTATGGCTTTTGTTGCTGGGCATACTGACCATCGAGGTGGCCTGGCTCGGTGCCTGGCGGGCCATCAGGCAGGCGGCCTCCCTGCCACCTGCAGAAGCCATGAGGCCGGAAGGACCCGCCAGATACCGGGTGACCGTAATGGAAAAGCTCCTCTCAGGCATCCGTTTCTCCCAGCCCTCCCGAATGATTGTGCGCCAGCTCTCTCGTCGTCCGGTTCGGACCCTGTTGTCCATGAGTGGGGTCGCCATGGCAACCGCCATCGTGATGGTGGGTAACTTCCAGTTTGATTCGGTATCCCTGATGGTGCACACGCAGTTTGCAAGAGTTCAGCAACAGGATCTCGCCGCGACCTTCATTGATCCGGTGAATAGCACGGCGTTGTACGGCTTGCAGAGGCAAGCCGGGATCCGGTACGTGGAGGGTCGCCGCTCAGTGCCGGCCCGTCTGGTTGCCGGTCATCGGGAGTGGCGAAGTGCGGTCACCGGAATACCTTCCGATGCGAGACTGCAATTTGTCATCGACAGCGATCTGAAACCGGTAACGCTCCCCAGGGAAGGGCTGTTGTTGACCGATTATCTGGCGGATGAGCTGGGTGTCGGCCCAGGGGATGTTTTGCAGCTGGAGCTCCTCGAAGGTGACCGGCGAACGGTAATGGTTCCAGTCGCCGGTATCACCAGCGAGTTTCTGGGGGTCGGTGCCTACATGGACCTGGATGCCCTTAACCGGGCGCTGGGTGATGGGCCCCTGATCAATCAGGCCATGATAAACCTGGACCCCGACAAGGCTTCGGAAGTCTATAACAGCCTTCGTGAAACACCAGGGGTGCTTGGCTTGAGCATCCGCCAGGCCATGCTGGATAGTTTCTATGACACCCTGGCGAGAACCTTCCTGACGTTCACCTTTTTCAACAGCCTGATGGGTGGAATCATCGCCTTCGGGGTGGTCTACAACACCATCCGGATTTCCCTGGCTGAGAAAGGTCGGGAGTTGGCGAGTCTGAGAGTCCTGGGGTACACCCATAATGAAGTTGCGCATATATTGTTGGGAGAGGTTGCGCTCTTGCTGTTACTGGGCATTCCGCTCGGTTGGCTGATTGGCCAGGGGCTGGCACTGATGATTGTTACTGCCATGCAAACGGAGCTGTATCGGGTGCCCCTGACCATAACCACCCAGACGCTTGGCATGTCCGCGCTGGTCGTGGTGGTTTCGGCAATCGCTTCCGGGGTGATTGCCTGGTGGCGCCTGAAAGCGCTGGATCTGGTAGCCGTGTTGAAAACAAGGGAATAGGTGCGGAAGCAACCAGGGAGTGAACTGAGGTTATGACGAAAAAAGGGTTTGCGGGGAAATGGTTGTTCTGGGGCGTGTTTGTTTTGCTCGCCATTGCTGCAGTCGTGGTCACGATCCGGCCCGACCCGGTTTGGGTGGACCTGGCGCCAGTAACCCGTGGACCCATGGAAATCACCATCAAGGAAGAAGGAAAAACCCGGGTGCGGGACCGTTACGTGGTGTCTTCCCCGGTTGCCGGCTACTTACACAGGGTCTTGCTGGAGGTGGGGGATCCGGTTATTCCGGGAGAGCTGCTGACAGAGGTGGACCCCATGCCTGCCAGCACCCTCGATGCCCGCAGCCGGGCAGAAGCCGAGGCCAAGGTTCAATCGGCCCGTTCAGCGCTCAATTCCACCCGTCAAAAAGTCGCAGCCGCTGAGGCGGAAGCAGATCTGGCCGTTCGGGAACTGGCCCGCCTGCAGGCTCTAAGCGATGATCGTTTTGTTTCCGACGAGCGGTTGCAGCAGGCGAGGGCTGCTGCGGACAGGACACAGGCTATTCTGCGTTCCGCCCGTTTTGACGAGGAGGTGATGGCCCATGAACTGGCAGCGGCCAGAACCCGCCTTGAAGTGTCTGCTGCTCGGGCCAATGGCGATGGCGCGGTGGAACGTGTGCCGGTCAGATCTCCGGTGAATGGTTCGGTCCTCGGAATAGTCCGGAAAAGTGAGGGCGTCATCCAGGCCGGTGAAGCCATTCTGGAACTGGGAGACCCCGGGGCGCTTGAGGTGGTTGTCGATGTGTTGAGTTTTGACGCTGTGAACCTTCAACCCGGTATAGCGACGCGCCTCACTGGATGGGGTGGCGGCACTCTTGATGCTGTCGTCCGTCGGGTTGAGCCGGTCGGATTCGAGGACATGTCGGCCCTGGGTGTTGAAGAGAGGCGGGTACAGGTCGTAGCGGACATTACCAGCCCTCCGAACGCGTGGCAGAGCCTTGGAGACGGGTACCGGGTGGACGCCGAGTTTCTGCTCTGGCGATCAGACAATGTTCTTCAGGTGCCGGAATCTGCCATCTTTGTCAGTGAGGGCCAGCATCAGGTATTCCGCGTTGTTGACGACAGAGCGGTGCTTACAAACGTGTCGGTGGGACGTACAAACGGATTCCATACGGTGATTCAGGATGGTCTTGGTGAGGCAGACAGTGTGGTCCGGCACCCGGATCGCCAGCTGGAAGACGGCAGCCAGATCAGGGTTCGTTAATGGCCCGTATTGCCGGCCTTGTCCGCTGAAATGAGAGGACATATCACGTTTTGCTGGCTAGACTGACGGCATAAAACAACAAAAAGGAGCCTGGCACGGTGAACCAGTTCGACACTCTCATTATTGGTGGTCGTTACTTTGACGGTACCGGCGGACCTTCACGCATAGCCCATGTTGGCGTCAAAGATGGGCGAGTTGCCGGGGTATTTGATGAGCAGCCCGGCACCGGCCTGGCGACACGCACGATTGACGCCAGCGGATGCTGGGTGACACCGGGCTTTCTGGATACCCATACCCACTACGATGCCGAGCTGCTGGTAGCGCCGTCCCTGTCTGAATCTGTGCGTCACGGTGTCACTACCGTGCTGATCGGCAGCTGCTCCCTGAGTATGGTCTGTTCCGATCCGGAGGACGCCTCGGATATTTTTACCCGGGTGGAAACGGTTCCCAGGGAAAAAGTGCTGCCCATTCTGAAACAGTACAAGTCCTGGCAGACACCCAAAGACTGGGTGGCGTTCATGGACCAGCACCCATTGGGGCCCAATGTCATCAGCTTTCTCGGCCACAGTGATCTGAGAACTGCCGTTATGGGGCTGCATCGCGCCACCGACCGGGGCGTGACTCCGACATCAGAAGAGCAAAGACAAATGGAAGCCCTCCTTGAGGAGGCTCTGCAGGAGGGCTTTCTCGGTCTTTCCACCATGTGCCTGAAATGGGACAAGGTGGATGGTGACCGGGAGTGGTCCAAGAGCCTGCCGAGCACCTACGCCCGATGGCGTGAGGTCAGCCGTCTGAATGCCCTTCTGCGCCGGTACGGACGGGTGCATCAGGGTGCGCCCAATGCGGCCAATCCTCTGCAGGTAACCCAGTACCTGAAAGAGACCCTGGGCTGGTTGAGAAAGCCCCTGAAAACAACCCTGATTGCCATGATCGATCTGAAAGGCAATCCCACGGTCAAACCCATGGCCAGCCTGGTGGGGTGGCTGGCCAACAGCTTTGGCGGCAACTTCCGCTGGCAGCTCCTGCCAACGCCGTTCACGGTCTATGCCGATGGTATGGATATCGTACTGTTTGAAGAATTCGGCGCCGGTGAAATGGCCCTCGATATTCGCGATCAACTCGAACGCAACGAGCTTCTGAAAGACGAACAGTACCGACGGAAATTCAGGAAATTCTATAAGGAGAAGCTCTCGCCCCGGGTATGGCAGAGGGATTTTGGCGATGCCGTGATTCTCGATTGCCCGGATAAAAGCGTGGTCGGGCGCAACTTTGCTGAGCTGGCGGCCGACCGTGGCATCCATGTGGTCGATTTCTTTCTCGACATGGTAGTTGCCCATGGCCGTTCACTGCGCTGGTTTACCACGGTAGGGAACCACAGAAAGGATCGTCTCCGGAAAATGGTTACCAACCCCGGTGCCCTGATCACCTTTTCCGATGCCGGCGCCCACATCCGGAATATGGCCTTCTACAATCTGCCTCTAAGGTTTCTCAAACTGGTTCACGAGAGCCATGGTGAGGGCGAGTCGGTCATGTCGCTGGAACGCGCCGTTCATCGGCTGACTGGTGAACAGGCAGACTGGCTTGGTGTTGATGCCGGTCATATCAGGAAAGGTGACCGGGCGGATATAACGGTACTGGACCCCCGTGGCCTTGATCAGGATCTGGAACAGGTTGAGTGGGCCGAGATGGAAAACTTCGGACTGGAGAGAATGGTCAACCGGGTGCCTGGTTGTATCAGAGAGGTGCTGATCAACGGCCGACCCGCGGTAACGGATGGTGAGGTTGAAGCTGCCCTGGGCCGGGAGCCTGGCTATGGCCACTTCCTGCGCGCCGGGGCGTCTGGATAACCACGGACAAAAGGAAACCTATGAACCTGCGATTTGCTCCCGCCGCCTGGGTGGTGGTCTTTCTTGCAGTCTTTGTCTGGTCTGCCATCGGACCCAGGGATCGGGCCACCTGGGCGCTGGAAGTCCTGCCCGCTGTCATTGGTTTTGTGCTGGTTGTCTGGTGTTTCTTCCGTTATCCCCTGACGCCTCTTGTCTATTTCCTGATTCTGGTCCACGCCGTCATCCTGATGGTTGGAGGGCACTATACCTACGCGGAAGTACCTTTGTTCGACTGGTTTCGGGACTGGTTTGACTGGGAGCGCAATAACTACGACAAGCTTGGCCACCTGGCACAGGGGTTTATACCGGCAATCATTGCCAGGGAAGTGGTCATTCGCTTCGACGTGTTCTCCAGTCGCCGCTGGGCGGCGTTTTTCATCGTCTGTTTCTGTCTGGCGCTAAGCGCCTTTTACGAGCTGATTGAATGGTGGGTGGCCTTGCTCAGTGACGAAGCGGCCGAGGCCTTTCTGGGCACACAGGGCTACGTCTGGGATACCCAGTCGGATATGGCCTGGGCCTTGTCCGGCGCCATTCTGGCTCTTATCCTGCTCGGGCGTTTTCATGATCGCCAGCTTCAGGCGCTCTGACGTTTCGCCCGCCTGCTGATGTTGAATGTCTGAATGATGGAATAGAACTGTATGTCCGAAGAGCTCAACGCTGACAAACAGGCCGAGGGGCTGCCCCGCAGCCAGGTCATTGGACTGATCCTCGGGGCTGCCTTTCTGCTGGCAACCATCATACTCCCACCTCCGGAAACCATGGCCGCGGAAGCCTGGGCGGCGCTGGGGTTGATGCTGCTGATGGCTACCTGGTGGTCTACCGAAGCCATTCCGATTCCCGCCACTGCCTTGCTGCCAATCGTGCTGGTTCCCGCGCTCGGGCTCGGAACGGTTGGTGAAGCCACCGAGCCCTATGCCAATCCGATCATTTTCCTGTTCCTGGGGGGCTTCACCCTCGGGCTTGCGATGCAGCGATGGAACCTGCATCGCCGGATCGCCCTGATGACGCTGAAGGCCGTTGGCAGTAAACCCCGGCGGCAGATTGCCGGGTTCATGTTGGCAACCGCCTTTTTGAGCATGTGGGTCAGCAATACTGCAACAGCCATCATGATGCTGCCGATTGGTCTGTCGGTGGTGGCGATGATGGACAGCAATGACAATCCCGAGGGCGTTCGCCGCTATGCCACAGCACTCCTTCTTGCGATCGCCTATTCCGCCAGTATCGGTGGTATTGCCACGCTTATTGGCACACCGCCAAATGCCTTGTTGGCGGCCTACCTGAGCGAAAACCAGGGTATTTCTGTGGGCTTTGCCCAATGGATGTTGCTGGGGGTTCCAGTGACGGTTGTCATGCTGGCCCTGGCCTGGTGGTGGCTGACCCGGCGCGACTTCGGGCTGGGCAGCTCCGGCGACGGTGGCAAGGCCATACGGGAGGAGCTTGACGCATTGGGGCCGCTGGGCAAGGGCGAAAAGCTGGTTGCCCTGGTGTTCCTGATCACCGCCGCCGCCTGGATATTCAGACCGCTGCTATCCGAGAATCTCATGCCCTGGTTGAGCGACACCGGCATTGCCATTGCAGCGGCTATTGCCATGTTCCTCATGCCCGTTAATACCCGTACCCGCGAATTCGTGCTCGACTGGGAGACCGCGAAGGGCATTCCCTGGGGTGTGCTGCTACTGTTCGGCGGAGGGCTGGCCATGGCCGGCGTGATCAGCAGTTCCGGTCTGGCAGAATGGATCGCCCAAAGCCTTGGCGTGGCCGGCGCCCTCCCAACCCTTGTCATGATTGTTCTGGTGGCGGGTATCATCATCTTTCTGACGGAAGTTACCAGCAATACCGCAACGGCGGCTGCGTTTCTGCCGTTGCTGGGGGCGCTGGCCCTGAGTCAGGGCGTGTCACCGTTACTACTCACTGTGCCTGCCGCCATCGCGGCCAGCTGTGCCTTCATGATGCCGGTGGCCACGCCACCCAATGCCATCGTGTTCTCCAGTGGTCACATGCAGATCAGCGACATGATCAGAGCTGGATTTGCTCTCAATCTGATGGGCATTGTCGTGGTAACGCTGGTCAGTTATCTGCTTCTTGGAGTGGTTTTCTCCATGTAACCGGGCCTGACATTAGTCTCCCTGGATCTTGCTCAGCAGGTCTTTGGCCAGTTCGATGGCCTCTGAACGATGGCTGATGTTCTGCTTCTGATAAAGGCTTCGGATATGGGTCTTGACCGTTGTCGAGGCCACTTTCAGGTGCTCGGCAATCTGGTCATTGGAAAGACCGGCGTGTATCAGGCTGAGTATCTGCCACTCCCTGCGGGTGAGGGGGGAGGTACGGATCAGTTCCGGCACGTCCGGCCGGTCGATGATGTCCTGGATGATGGCCTCATCCAGCGAGATCCGGATGGCGCGGCTGAAATCCCGTTGTTGCTGGGCCAGCTGAATCAGTCGCTCCGCCCGCTGGAGTTCCATACCCTCAATGGCTTCATCGTTGATCAGCGTCTTGAGCAGAACAATCAGTTCCTTCCCCAACCGCAGGAAGCTGCCGACAGCACCGGTGGTACTTGCCAGTTCCAGCGCCGTTTTCATGTGATCGAGAGCCCGTTCGCGTTCATCCAGTTGCCAGTATAGGTAGGCGAGGGCAATGTGGTTGCGGTTCAGATCTGTTTTCAGGCCAAACTCCCGCGCTACCGCGGTCAGCTCTTCCAGGAGTGGTTGTGCCAGTTCGTATTGACCGAGGCTGATCAACGCCCGGGCCTGGTTGCGGCCATTGCACTGATTAAAATGGTTCGTGGCCTTTGCCGGCTCACAGGGTGGTGCAATCGTGAGCCAGCGCTGGATTGAGTCATGATCCCGAACGGCATCCCAGTAAGACAGCATGGTGGCCTGGGCGTTGGCCACCCAGTCGAGGTGGTAGTCTTCGGCCGCCAGCATTTTCTGGATCTTGGCAATGTAGTCTGCGCACAGGCTCTGCCGGCCCCGGGCCTGAGCGACCTTGGCCAGGGACGTGTAGCTCTGCACATACCAGCGCTCCCCCTGCGCCTCAAGAATTTCGATGCCCTGAAGCGCGCAACGCTCGGCACTTTCCAGGTGGTGCCACTCCCACATGATCTGGCTGCGGATGCGAAACAGGAATTCCAGGATCGGTAGATGGTTCAGTTGGTTTTCTTCCGCGTATTGGAAAGCACGTTCCTGAATGTTGTAGGCCTTTTGCAGGAGCCCCATGGCGACACTGATTTCGCTTTGCTGGCAGAGCGCCCAAATAACGTTCTGGTGGGCCTGATGGGCCCGGGCAAGATGCTCGGTGTCCTGCATGCGAGCCAGGGCTTCCTCCAGTTCACCGCGCACAAACAGCGCTTCACCAATAACCGAGGCCGCGGCCACCCGGGATGTGGGCAGGTAACGCGCGTCCTGTTCGATGGCTTCCCGGGCAAGGGTCAGGGCGCGGTCGCCATCGCCGTAGTTCATTGCAACCTGGGCGCGGATTGCACTGAATTCGCCATGAACGGCCCGCTGGGTGTCTTCGTTCATGGACGCCTGCAGGCGGGCTTCCGCCGCTGACAACCAGTTTTCCACTTCATCAAACTTGTACTGGCCCTGGGCAACCCATGCCCTGAGCAGGGTCAGCGTGGGATCCTCGGCAATGATTTCCTGGGGCAGCGTATCGAGGCAGCGCTGCAGCAGATGAAACTGTCCTTCGGTAAAGAATTTTCGCCCGTGGATGGTGAGCACCCGGGTGATGCGCTCAGGATCTTCCGCGGCAATGGCATGCTTGGCAGCTTCTTCCGCATGGTCCAGCTCGAGCCAGGCATCGGCGGCCCGTTGATTCAGGTCTCTCTGGTTCTCACGGGTGGTGCAGGTCAGCAGATGACGCAGATACACCGAGAACAGCGGATGGTAGCGAAACCAGAGCGCGGAGTTGTCCACAGGCGTTATGAACAGCCCCATGGACAGCAGGCTGCTGAGCAGCGCCTGGCCGTCGGTATCGTCCATCACACGCATCACCATTCCCGCGTTGAACCGGTCGAGAATGCTGGTGCGCATGAGAAACCGCCTTTGCTGTTCGCTCAGGTCGTTACCCACCAGTTCATCGAAGTAATCAAAGATATTCTGATTGCCGTGTTCCAGCTGATCGACAAACTCGCTGAATTCGACACTGGTGGCCGAGGAAGCGGAGAGCAACTGCAGCGCGGAAATCCAGCCTTCAACCCGGCGGACAGCCCGCTCAATATCTTCTCGCGCAATCTCGAACGGCAGCCGGCTCTGGAGATATTGCTGGGCTTCGTCCGCTCCAAAACCAAGGTCCCGGCTGGTGATTTCGGTCAGACGCCCCTGCATCCGGAGCTGGGCTACCCCCACAGATGGCATGGTGCGACTAATGAGAACCAGAGTCAGGTAACCGGGAAGATGCCGAAGAAGGAAGCGCAGCGCTTCGTGGATTTCGCCGTTGGTGATCAGGTGATAGTCATCAAGTACCAGATAGAGCGGCTCATCATCTTGGGGCAGACCGGCGAGCAGATCGGTCAGGAAAGACTCGAGGCTGTCATAGCCTTCTGTCTGGAGTCTTTGCAGTACCGGTTGGCAGCCTCCCTCGGTAGCGCTGGCCAGGGCATTGGCCAGATAGCCGGCAAAACGGCCCGGGGCGTTATCGCTGGTTTCCAGACGGAACCAAGCCGAACGGGCCTCCAGACTTGCCAGTCGCTCGGCAATGGTGGTGGTTTTGCCATAGCCGGCCGGTGCATGAACCAGAAGCAGGCTGACCGGCTCAAGGCCATGCAGCAGATCGTTGAACTTCTCTCTTGGCAGCAGCGCGGGGGGTGACACCGGGCTCTGGTTCTTGGCAGTGATAAAGGTGATCTGTCCCGGATTCAGTGTTGTTGTCATCAGGATCTACATCAGGAAATTGAATGGCTGGGTTGGAGTTGATACCGGCTTTGCCTCGCTGGGTCAACTGCGGAGGCGTTCTTGATCGGTGCCTTGAACCAGTTCTCAAATCCCCTCCGTAAGGCCCCTCCTGCAGCGACAGATTTGAGGCACAGTTATCTTTAAGGGCGCAGGCTTTTCGGTATCTTACCGTAACAACATGTAACCCGCTTAATAACGTGGCCAATAAAAACAGGGACTTCGTCTGACATGCTGCTGGTGCTCGCTGGATCCATTCTTACATTCACCATGGTGCAGGAAGCGACCGTGGTGGAGCCTTTTGAGAAGGGCCAGATCGTCATTGAGCAGGATGTGGATTCCAGTCCTGTTGAATTGCGCTCCGACGTCAGGGTGGAGCCTCTGGTTGAACAGAAGTTCCGGAATATCGTGCGTCAGGCCTATGACTACAGCTGTGGAAGCGCGGCGCTGACCACGGTGCTGAACTTCTATCTCGGACGGACCTTGTCAGAACGACAGGTCATGGAGGGGCTGCTCCACTACGGCGAAAGTGAGCGCATCGTTGAGCGGCGCGCGTTCTCCATGCTCGATATGAAGCGGCTGGTGACGGCACTCGGTTACCCGTCAGGCGGCTTCCGGGCCACCATCGATGACCTCAGGGACCTCGATCACCCGGCGATCGTGCCCATCCACCACGCGGGCTTCAAGCATTTCGTGGTGTTACGGACGATCCGCGACGGGCGCGCCTACCTGGCAGATCCTTCAGTCGGCAATATCTCCTTTACTCTGGCCCAGTTCGAGGAGAAGTGGGACGACAACGTGCTTTTCATCGTCTTTCCGGGCAGTGACAAGCCCCTGGATAACCTCGAGCTGAAGGAGGAAGACCTTCGCTTCGTGGATGACCAGACAATGACCCTTCTGGCGCTGGAACGGATACCGGCGTTTCACGAATCCACCCAGCGGCGGATCCAGAATCTGCTGGAACGCCAGAAAAACAATCCCGACGGCAGTGTAGAAAACACCCGAAAGCAGTTGCACTACCGTCGTAACTAATTCGCCGGGTAATCCCCGGGGCAGGAACACTACAAATAAAATAAGGGAGTCAGGATGAATCGTTGGTTTGTGCGAGGTTTTATCCTTGTTTCCACGGCAGGTCTGCTTCCGGGCATGGCCCTGGCGCAGGAAGGGAGTGTGGACCAGGCGCGGGAAGCGCTGGCCAAGCAGGAAGGAGACGAGGACGCTTCACAACAGCTTGAAGAGGTGTTCCAGGCTGCAGAGAAGAACTATTCGCTGCAGAAGAAGGGTTCCCATTCATTGAATTATTCGTTCGACTATTCCTACACGGCAGACCAGCGGCTGGATCTGGCCATCACCAATGGATCAGTGAGAAACCTGGACGTGGTGCCGTCGGCAACCCACAGCTTCACCAATTCCTTTTCCTACGATTACGGCCTGTTGGACAACCTGACGGTGGGTACCCGTATTCCGCTGGTCGTCAAATACGACACTCAGGACGAGCTGAATATCTATGATTTTGGCGATATTTCTTTTACCGGGCGCTGGCAGCCATTTGCCTACGTTCCAGGCAAGATGTCGACCACCTTGTTCGGAACCCTCTCCACAAAGACCGGCGTCAGCCCCTACGAGATAGACATCAACGAGCAGCTGTCCACCGGCAGTGGCTACTATTCCATCGGGGGTGGAGCGAGCCTGTCCAAGGTCCTGGATCCGGTGGTGGTGTTCGGCTCAGTGAGCGCCACCTATAACTTGCCGGCTGAAGATCTGCAGCAGGTGCGTGGTGCACGTCTTCTGGAAGAGGTGGACCCTGGCTTCGGGCTCTCCGGGTCCGCCGGTTTCGCCTACTCCCTGTCCTACGACATTTCTCTCAGCATCTCGGCCCAGCTCAGCTACAGCGACGAAACCGTCCTGACCTTCACGAATGGCGACCAGGCCGTCGCCCAGGACCAGATGACGGGGTTTATGAGCATGTCTCTGGGGACCCGTATCAGTGATACCACCATTGTAAACACGAGTTTGGGTATCGGTCTTACCGAGGATGCCCCGGACTTCTCCCTGGGGGTCTCCCTGCCCATTAACTTCTCCGGTCTCAAAGAGTGATTGGTGTCGTTGACGATCTACGGGAAGGGAAGGATTTCATGGGACAGAGAAACCACAACCGTCAGATTCTCGCGGCACTGGTTGCCACGACCCTTTCTTGCGGTGCCCAGGCCCAGCTGGCGCAGAACCTGACCATTCATCCCAAGGCACTGGCACTTGGCAACGCCGTGACCGCCGATCCGCCCGGGATCATGGCGATTCACTACAATCCTGCTGGCCTGACCAAACTGGACGGGCGTCAGCTGGAAGTGAATCTGATGAGCGTCTATCTGGACATTGACGCGGATTTCACGGCACCGGAAGGCTATGAGATTTTCGGTATCGACGGCCTTGAAACGGATCCACTGACCGGAAAGCAGCGGGACCCGGTTGCCAATACCCGCAGCCATACCAACAACGTGGCCCTGTATCTGCCGGGTTACGGTATTCTCCGCGCGCCCCCGGGACCGGCCCTGGCGCCGTCAGCAGGTATCAGTATCAACCCGCCGGGCTCCAAACTGACCTTCGGGAATGCCTTTTACCTGCCGTTGGCAGCCGGTTTCTACCGTGATAAGGATGACCCCGGCCGTTACCAGCCCCAGGCCACGGCGCTCCAGCGCACGACTTATCTGTCGCCTACGGTAGGCTACGAGATCAACGACGACTGGTCCGTAGGGGCGGGTATCCATCTGTCCCACATGGGCATCGCGGCAGACCAGTATATGCGGGCGCCCAATATGCTGCTCGGCGTCGCAGAAATCCTGCAGGACGCCTTCAACTGTGAGAGTGGGGACGAGCCACTCCAGCCCTGGCTGGCGCTTTGTGGTGGTAACGTCGGCCCCTGGGACGATATCGGTGCTCTGAGTATCAACGTTCAGGAAACCCTGTCCCCCACCTATGCGTTGGGTGTGATGTGGGAGCCGAACGACTGGTTCAGCTGGGGGGCAAGTTATACCTCTGAAGCTGACATGAACATGAAGGGCACGTTCGAAATCCAGTACACCGACGACTGGTCGGGTTTCTGGCAGAGCGTCAATGGTTCCGTGCTGGGCGCTATTACTTCGGCAATCCTGAGTCTGCCGTCCGGTGCGCCCAAGGAATCCGGCAACGTCAGTATGGATCTGGTGTATCCCCAGCACTTCCAGACTGGTATCAGTGTTGACGTGCATCCGAAACTGACCCTCAACGCCGACATTGGCTGGACCGATTACAAACAGTGGGACGCCTTTGTTTTCCGGTTTGATCGTAATCTGGAGTTTCTCAATGCGGCCCGGATCCTGTCGCCGGACAATGCCACGCCGAATACCCTGAGGTTGCCCCTGGGTTTCAAGAGCCAGTGGAACTGGGCGTTTGGCATGGAGTTTCATGCGTCTTCCCGTCTGGACCTGCGTGCTGGCGTGGAAATACGGGATTCGGTTATCCCGGATGATCAGCGACAGGTTATGGCGCCATTTGGTGGGGCAAACCTCTACAGCATCGGTATGGGGTACCAGTGGGATAAGGACACCGAAATTGACATGAATCTCAGTTATCTTCATTCGGTGGAGTCGATTCCCGCGGACACCAGCTGTAATCTGAACTGCGACAACATCACCAACATTATCTACAACCCCTATGCAGGCCTGGATGTCAAAACCTCGCTACGGGTTGTGATGGCGGGCCTCAGTTTCCGGACCAAGTTCTGAGTGGTGCCATTGACCAGAGGGTAGTCATTCGCAGTGATTAACGGCTCTTTACGGAAATCAGCCTTGTGCCTTTCTCTGGCAGCAGTTCTCGGAGGCTGCCAGATTGGCGGGTCTACGGTGTCGGAACGGGAAGGTTATTTCACGTGGGTAGACGAGCAGGGCAGGGTTCGATACTCACCGATAACCGGAGCCGAGCAGAAAGACTTGAATCGTGAGTCTGCAGAGGTAGTTGAAGAGGTAGTTGAAGAGGTAGCTGAAGAGCAGCGCGATCCGGAATCCGAGAAACACCCGGTGCAGTCAGATAGTGGGGCGAGCCCGGAGTCAGGACCGCAGGAAAACACCGAGTACACACTCGAAAACTACCCGGATGCCGGCGAGCTTGAAAAAGATGGCTACGTTCGGCCGGGGGAGCGGCAACCCTATTTCACCTGGCGAGACGCCGAGGGCAATGTCCGGGTCAGCTATTACCGGCCGGACATCCGCTCTGATCTTGAGAAAGGGCTGGTGGAGCCACCCGTTCAGATCACCGAAGCCAGCGTTTACCGTGCAGGTCCCGATGGCGCAGGCCACGCTCCGGTAGAGGGCTATGATCCGGACGCCTTTGCCATCCTGGGCATTGAGGCTTCAACAGACGATTTCTTTGCCCGGTTTTCAGCGACCTGTTGCGATTCCATGGATGCCGCCAGTCGACAAGGGTGGCAATCGGGACGGGAGTTTGGCGTTACCCTCTCGGATCGTTCAGCTACATATCCGTTTCTTACCGGAACCAGCCCCTATCAACTGATTGCACTTCCGGACGCGGATAAGCACGGCAGTCTTGTCATACGCCTGCGCTCCTATGCCAAAGACGGGGTGGTGGTGCCCTCCCTGGTGTTTCTCGATGAGAAGATGGCGCCGTTAAGACTGGTAACAGACCTGGTTATGGATTTTACCCCCGAGAACTGGCACCGGCGCGGCTATCTGGAAGCATGGGTTCCTGCTTTTCCGGGCCAGGGAGAGCGTTGGCTTGTCCTGTTTACCCGAGAGCAGGACCTGGAGGGCCAGACCGTTATAGAGACCCGTGCCGGCCCCGAGAAAATTTCCCACATCAGGCACGGTGAAATTGGCCTGATGCAGGTGGAGGAGTGAGGGTTCAGTCTTCAGGTTTGCTCAGGTCCAGCCACTGCTGGGATAGCCAGTAGTAACTGCCATCGCCCGCAGGGTGGGTGCAGTTGTAGCGGAATCGCCGGCTATTGAAGGCCTCAGGGGCCTTTACTTCCACATTGCCATCAGTCACGTCAAAGTCGATACGTCCCTGACCGGAGGCAAAGCAGGTCAACCGGTTGGCATCAATGGGTTCAACCAGCGGGAAAACCAGGGTGGGCGGATTCTCCGAGATCACCCCGTCCGGCAGCTCGCCGGTATCAACAGGGAAGGCTTTGCTGCGAAGTTTGTTCTCAAGGCTCCCCAACTGTCCGTAGGCGTTTGCCATCGGAAAACGCGGCAATCGGGTTTTCTCGGTTTGTTGGCCGATGGCGCCGGATTGCTGGCCAAAACCGTACCAGCCCCGCTCGGCCACTTTGCGCTCCAGTGCTTCGTCAAACTCGCCGTAAGGGTACGCAAACATGGGTGCAGGCGCCTTCAATTCCCTGGAGAGGGTCCCCTGGGCTGAGTCGAGACTGCTGGTAACCCTGGCTTGCCAGTCACTCTGACTTTCGTTCGGTTTCCGGGCGAGATGCCCATGGTCAGCGCTGTGGTTGGCAATCGTTACGCCCGAACGTTCGGCCAACTCCCGAATCTGATCCCAGGTCATGTAGCCGTTTCGGCCAACGGCTTCTGTATTTACAAAAATCGTGTAGGGATAGGCCTTGTCGGCCAGCAGCGGCGCCGCCGTATGGTAGACGGAGTCGTAGGCGTCATCGAAGGTAATGGCGATGTGATTACCTTGCCCATCGGTACCGGCCAGCGTTGTTTCGGTGCCTTGCTGTAGATCCACAACGTCCAGCTCCAGATCCAAGATCATGTTCAGTTGGCCCTCGAAAAGAGACACAGACGTGCTGGTAGCGGGCGGCGTTGAATCACTGACATGATGATACTGCAGGACAACGAGGTCAGCGCGGGCTGAGATGGCGGTCGCCGTAATCGCGACGAGAAGGGAAAGTTTCAGGAATGCTGTGAGCGGCATATCGTCTCCTGTATTTATCGGCCCTGGCCAGATCGAAAAGGCCGGTCAGATGCTGTGACGGAAGTGGGCTTTCAGTACCGCAAAGGCCTGATTGAGATGCTGAATGGTTTCGGTCTTGCCGCCGCGGTCCGGGTGAGCGTGCATGACCGCCCGGCGGAATCGCTGTTTGACCGTTGGAAAGTCTGTAGGGACAGCCTGAAATCCCAGTACTTCGGCGGCTTCCCTGGCTTCGGATTGCGCCGGTGCCTGGCCTGGAGCACCTGCCCAGAAATCATTCATCATCTGTTGAATGGCTTCCTCCGGCAGACGGTACTGGGAAAGATCCAGATAGAATTGACGAAGTGTGTCGACACTGTCCGGAACCCCTTCGCCACCGACCACCGACTGTGACTCGATCCGGATGCTCAAGGGCGAAATTTTCAGGCTCTCGCCGGTTTCGGATAACTGGTCACGAAGACGGTAGAGCACGTGAAACAACAGAAAATGCACCGGATAGAGTTTTTCCGGTTCGCTGAAAACAACCTGTCCAAGCAGTTCCCAGGGCGGTCTCTGAAGCGCCTTGATCAGCGATAATTCATTCAAGCCCGCCGGTGCCGATCTGAGTTCGTGCTCAACGGCCACCAGCAGGTGCTGAATCTGCTGCTCCAGGCAGTCATCATCATCCACAGTCCTGGGATGAGAAGCATTGATGGGAGAATGGCTGTCTGTCATAGGACTCATGTTAGGGCACTGCGGCCCATCAGGGAAGTGCGGCCACCTGCGGAAGTCCACCCATGAACAGGGCGGTGGAGAACCGGGTCGCCGTTAACGCTTCCGCATCCGCCGACTCCGGGTTGCTGTGGGCGCGCCTTGCCAGCGTCAGGCTGGTCTCGTAGGCGACGCCGAAAAAAGCGGCGCACAGGTACTCGTACTCAATCCGGGGAAGAAGCCCGCGTTCCATCGCCTCGCGAACATCTTCTTCCAGAGATAACATGGCCAGGCCGAGAATATCCGAACCGAACAGTTCCCGAAGTGCCCGGTCATTGCGGTGAGCGAGTTCATACACCAGCGGATCCCGGGCGGTCGCGGTATAGAGGGCCAGGTAGGCGTAGTGGATGAAATCCTCAGGATTGTCGGCTGCCCGCCGCTGTTGGCTGAGATTGTTGTTCAGATTGGTCAGGAAGTCGGTAAGCAAAGCCGCGAAAATATCCTGCTTGCTTGAGAAATAATTGTAGAAGGTGCCGGCTGCAAGACCCGTTCGCCGAACGATGTCGCGGATGGTTGAGTTTTCGTACCCCCGCTCGCGAAAACACTCCCGGGCGGCATGCAGGATTGCCCTGCGGTTCCGGATACGGTTCTGTTCCCGTTTGCCTGCGATCTCTTCACCCGATTGCAACATATCCATGTCGGTATCCTGTCCCTGAATCCATGTGACGCGTATAATCCCACGTCCACTTGCCTTATGAACGTAGTTGGTATGTCCGAAGCAATGATCGCCAGTTCCGAACAGTCTATCAACCCAGAGCGGGAGCGCCGCCAGAAACTGGAATTGAACAAGCTGCAGAAACGTCTGCGCCGCGAAGTCGGGCAGGCGATTGCCGATTTCTCGATGATTGAAGCCGGCGACAAAGTCATGTGCTGCCTCAGCGGCGGCAAAGACTCTTACGCACTGCTCGATATTCTGCTCAACCTGCAGAAGAGCGCCCCGGTTTCGTTTGAGCTGATTGCCGTCAACCTTGATCAGAAACAGCCCGGCTTTCCGGAAGAGGTGTTGCCCGAATATCTGTCCTCCATGGGTATCGAGTATCACATCATCGAGAAGGACACCTACAGCATTGTTAAGGAAAAAGTGCCGGAAGGGAAGACGACCTGCGGCCTGTGTAGCCGTCTACGCCGGGGAATTCTCTATAATTTCGCGGAAGAGCATGGGGTTACCAAGATTGCCCTGGGCCACCACCGGGACGATCTGTTGGAAACCCTGTTCCTGAACATGTTTTACGGCGGCAAGCTGAAGTCCATGCCTCCGGTGCTGCACAGTGACGATGGCCGCAACACGGTTATCCGGCCGCTGGCCTACAGCCGGGAAAAAGACATCGCCCGCTACGCGGGTCTCCGCGAATTCCCCATCATCCCCTGCAACCTGTGTGGTTCCCAGGAGAATCTCCAGCGCCAGGTGATCAAGGATATGTTCCAGAGCTGGGACAAGCAGCATCCCGGACGGTTGGAAACCATGTTCCGGGCCATGTGCAATGTGGAACCCTCGCACCTGGCGGATACCAATCTCTACGATTTCAAGGAAGGCAAGCGCCTCGGTGGCAAGCGCCAGGCCGTACAGACGGCTGAACCCGAGACCGCAACTGACTTCGGTCGCCTGGATGTCCTGAATATCTAGCCGGCTAGTGTCCGGCCAGATGCAGGAAAGGCAGTGTCCAGAGTCCGAACAGGATAAGCAGGCCGCCGGTCACCTTCCGGAACAGTTGATGGCTCTGTAAACCCCGGATCCAGTTGGCCGCGAAACCCGTGGCCAACATGGAGGGAAGCGTGCCGAGCCCGAAAAACAGCATGGTCAGCGCGGCCGAGCCCACTGTCGGTTGCAATGCTGCCCAACCGAGCGTGCTGTATACCAGTCCGCAGGGCAGCCAGCCCCAGAGCGCTCCAAGAGCAAGTGCCTGTCCGCCGTGATTCACGGGCAGGAAGCGGCGGGTCAGCGGGGAGAGGCGCGCCCAGATTGGAGCACCCACCCGCTCAACGTAGCGAATTCCCTGCCACCACTGGCCCATGGACAAACCCATGAAGATCAACAGCAGCCCTGCCAGGGTCCGAAGCACCAGGCCGGCAGAGGCCCACTGGCTGGCGGCCGAGGTACTGGCCAGCGCAACCAGTGTTGCGATCAGGACATAGCTGCCGATGCGCCCGAAGTTGAAGGCCAGAAGCATTACCGTTTGCCGGAACCGGAACCCCCGGCCCACAGGCAGGGCCATGGAGAGGGAAGCGCTGATGCCGCCGCACATGCCGAGGCAGTGCGTGCTGCCTAGCAATCCGATCAGGAAGGCGCTCGGGTAACTGAGGTAGAGTTCCGGATTCATCCTTTTTGGGACTTATCCTCACCCGTATCAGCGGTATCGCTGACTTCAGCTGTTTGCTCCGGGGTTGGCTCCCCGGCAGCCGGTTTGTCGGTGCGAGCGTCGTCCGGGATCATATCCTTGTCGTCATCGTAAAGTATCCGATGCGCCGGGCCTTCGAGATCATCGTACTGACCGTTCTTGACCGACCATGTGAACAGGGCGACGCCTACCGCCACCAGTATGAGCATCACCGGGACCAGAAACATGACGATTTGCACGGTGCAACCTCGCAGAAAAGATTAGAAGTTCACGGTATCAGGACAACGCCTGGGCGCCAACCGCGAGATTGTCCTGACTCTTCCGACTCGGTGCCTTGCCAAGCCGCAGCGCATTCAGAACGACCACCAGAGAGCTGAGAGACATGCCAATTGCTGCCAGCCAGGGTGGGACCATTCCGGCCGCGGCCAGGGGAAGCGCCAGCACATTGTATATGAGAGCCCACCATAGATTCTGGCGGATGATGCGCTGGGTCTGGCGACTGGTTTTAAGGGCTTCGACCAATTGCAGCAATTGACCATTCAGCAGTACTGCATCAGCTTTCAGTTGGGTCAGGTCGGCAGCCGTGCCCATGGCCACCGAAATTCCGGCGCCAGCCATAGAGGGCAGATCGTTCAGACCGTCGCCCACCATCATAATTTGCCGGC
>PYVH01000343.1 GCA_003030785.1 Marinobacter sp. B9-2
ACCGAGATTGAACGGTTTGTCGTGGCCGAGCGCGACGGCACCATCGTGGGTTGTGCCGCTCTCTACAGTTACCCCGAGGAGGGTGCCGGCGAGCTGTCCTGTTTTGCCGTGGATCCGAACTATCGCCGGGCCGGGCGGGGTGACGAGATTCTGGCAATGGTCGAGAAGCTGGCCAGGGGGCAGGGCATCCAGAAGCTGTTTGTGCTGACCACCCAGACCGAGCACTGGTTTCGGGAGCGGGGCTTCCTGCCTTCCACCGTGCAGGCCCTGCCGGGACCCAAGCTGGCCTCCTATAACACCCAGCGGAACTCAAAGGTGTTCTTCAAACCGCTGTGACAGGGCAGCCAGGTACTCGGACCTCTGGGGTTCGGGTTGTTCGGAGAGCGCCTCCACAGCCTGGTAAAAACCCGGGAAATCGTAGTCTGCGTTCCGGAGCATCTGCCGGAACGCCGGTACATGCTGGTTGTACTGACGAAACAGCGCCAGATTGGCATTGTTCAGGCTGACCGGCGCCGGCCCGAACGGTCCCGGTTCGGGCCAGTCCGCGGAAAGCTCCTGATAGGCGAGAGCCAGGTCTTGGAGGATGGCGGCCTTGCGATTTCGCAGATGTTGGTCTGGCAAACTGTCCGCTTGTGCGTACAGGGCGTCCAGTCGGGCGCTGAAGTCCTCCACCAGGGCAAGGGTCCGGTTGCGGCGAGCAAGACGGCCCAGCGCCTCCCGGAACTGGCCGGGTTTGCCCTGGTGCGATAACCAGAGTCTGAGCCCCTCCAGCTCCACGGCAGTGGCGAAGCTTTCGTTAAATGCGGTGTCATCGGCAATGTAGACCACCCTGTGG
>PYVH01000344.1:0-325 GCA_003030785.1 Marinobacter sp. B9-2
CGCTCGCATCGTGTCTTCCGTTTGTAATAAATCTGAAGTGTTAGACTAATGGACAGGCGGCGGTTGGCCCGCCGAAGCCTTTATTTGTCGTAAAGTGGCCATTATTGTACGGAGCCTGTTGCACAAGGTACAGATGATGACCGACGAATCTATTGATGTGGCCCCGCGGCGCCGGCCGGTTCAGGCGCGCAGCCGGGAACGCGTCAACACCATCCTTCGCCATGCCGCCACCGTTTTTCACGAAACCGGCGTCGAGGCCGTCAGCATGTCAGCCATTGCCCGGCAGTCGGGAATGTCCCTGGCCTCCCTGTATCGGTATTTCCCC
>PYVH01000344.1:335-833 GCA_003030785.1 Marinobacter sp. B9-2
GCCGAACAACACGTGGAGAAGATGGAGCTTGCCCTGCGGGAACGGTTGCAGGAGCTAAACCTGATTGATGCGGTGGACGTTCTCGTTGATCAGTTCTACGAGTTCTATCGCGATGAGCCCGCCTGTTCGGCGATCTGGAGCGGCGTGGAGGCCATGCCGGAACTCCGGGAGCTGGACCTGAGAGAGCTGTACACCAACGCCCGCGACCTGGACGAAAAGCTCAAGGTGGAATGCCCGCAGATCCCGGATGACCGGCGCTGGACAGCAAGCCTGTTGTTGCCAAGGTCTGCCGGCACTGTGCTGCGGCTGGCGGTGACTCTCCCTGAAGCCCAGGGCCGGCAACTGGTGGAGGAACTCAAGTGCATGGCCCGGGCTTACCTTCGCGAACTTGTCGCCTGAATCAGGAAAGATAACCCAGGGGCAGGGCGGTACTGTCGATTACTCTGCGGAGTACAAAGCTGGAATGTACGCCACTGACCCCCTGAATGCGGGTGATAC
>PYVH01000345.1 GCA_003030785.1 Marinobacter sp. B9-2
GGGTGACGCGGAGCTTTGCGGCAGTTTTGGAACCGTGCAGCGGTGGAAAGGCTGTCCGAGAACAGCGGCTGGTTAAATTGCTATCGTTCACCTTCCAGCTCGTGCCATACCCTTAGAATGATGATGGCACTGACATGTACGGAGTAGCGAACAACGTACTTGCCAAAAACCATGTCGCGGATGGAATCAGGTACCGGTGCCATTTCAACCGGTGTTCCCATTCTGGGGAAGTCTGGTAGTAATTCGATTTTGCTAACCAGTTCTGTGGCTATCCTGCCTGCTGCAGAAGGATTGTGAACCGCAATAAACTCCCTGAGGCGCTTCAAATCTTCGATGGCTTCGTCCGTGTAAACCAGTTTCACTTACCTGACCTTGGTGCATCCTGCTCGTTTTCAGTTCCCCAGCTATTGAGCCAGCTATGGACCTCGCTGGCATCAACCACCTTTCCTTGGGCAGCCGACTCCATTGCCTCCAGCGTTTGCTGCCAACGCTCCTGCTCACGCTGCTGCTTTTCAATATATTCTGATAGCGCCTGATTGATCACCCAGCCTTTACTCCGATGGAGTCTGCCGGCAATTGCTTCCAGATGTTGTTCAACTTCTGCCTGAAGACGAACCGTAGTGACGCTCATGACTGTACCCTCAATGCTAGTAACTACAATGTATTACAGCATAGTCGACTGGGGTGCAGCAAAAGAATTTAGCGCCGAAGCTCAGCCGCCGCATTAACGGTCGGCTGCAGTGGACTTACCCGGTGCAAAAGGTCCGCTTTGTGGTCATTCAATCGTTTCTGAATGTCCGCTTTTGTTTAG
>PYVH01000346.1 GCA_003030785.1 Marinobacter sp. B9-2
TCGGCGTATTTCTGGGGCAGGTCGACGACAACCCGCAGTTGCTCCAGAGACAAGCCACTGAGTAGCGGCTGGCCGGGATTGACCGCTTCGCCAACCTCAACATGACGTTCGGTCAGGATGCCGCCATAGGGTGCCACCACACGGGTATAGGAAAGCTGCTCCTGCGCCTCGGAAACGGCGGCACTGGCGCGCTCTACCCGGGCCCGGGCTGCGGCCAGATTATTGCGGGCCTGATCGAACTCCTGCCGGGATACCAGCCCCCGTTCGTGGACTGCCTCAATCCGGTTAAACCGCTGGCGTGCGTCCACCAGTGCTGCCTCGGCCTCTTCCAGCCCGGCTTGTGCCTGGCGCAAACGGGATCGCTGCTCACTGTCCTCAAGCTGGACAATCAGTTCACCGGCGGCCACGGAATCATCCACATCGAAGGGCAGACTCTGGACAGTGCCACTGGTCTGGGCAGAGACGGTACTTTGCTGTACGGCCTCAATGACGCCCTCGAGGTGCACGGTCTCGTGTAACTCGCTACGCTCTGCGACCGCTGTTGTCACCGGCTGGGGAGACAACGCCTCCTGTCCGAGCGCAGCCTGGGCCACCAGGCCCAGAGTCACAAGCAATCCTGCGGCAGTCATTCGCACCATGAGGCACCTCCGGGAAATAAATCTGGTTATTACCTAATAACTGAACATTATCAGAGTGTGCACCCGGAAAACACGATAAGCGCCGTTAACCGACCGACACGCGGGTGCCCGCAGAGCCGTCAAGAATGGCCACGGCGTCCTGCAGCCGGCCAATGCCACTAACCCCGCCAGC
>PYVH01000347.1 GCA_003030785.1 Marinobacter sp. B9-2
AACAGCGCGCAAAGAGCTGAAAGAGAGCCTGCTGGCAACAGCGCCCCTGTTTGGGGAGATGCCGTTCTTCCTTTCAGAAGAGTTCACCATTGTAGACTGCTGTATTGCCCCGATCCTCTGGCGCCTTCCGTCGCTGGGTATTGAGCTGAACGAAAAGCAGGCCAAGCCACTGCAGAAGTACATGGAGAGCATCTTCAGCCGGGAAGGGTTCAAGGCAAGCCTGTCCGATCTGGAAGAAGACATTCGCAGCTGATTTGGTAACGTTCCGCTGGCCGGAGCAGGAGAGTGGCAGTGGCTGAGAGTAAAAACACCATGACGTCCAGCCGCCCGTACCTGGTACGAGCATTCAATGAGTGGATTCTGGACAATGACTGTACCCCCTACATCGTGGTGGACGCAGGCATTCAGGGTGTACAGGTGCCGACCGAGCACGTGGCAAACGGGCAGATTGTTCTGAATATCAGTCCGGGAGCGGTGCGTGGCCTGGTTATCGGTAATGGCGCACTGGAGTTCAGTGCCCGTTTCGGTGGCGTGCCCATGCAGGTGTTCATTCCGCTGCAGGCGGTTATGGCAATTTACGCCAAGGAAAACGGTGAGGGCATGGTGTTCGGCAGTGAGCCAGGCTCACCGGATCCGGACGGCACTTCCCGAGAGCGTGAAGGCGAGCAGTCTTCATCCGGGCAGGAGGATCGCCCTTCGGGCAGGCCGACGCTCAAGGTCGTCAAGTAAACCTTCATCCCGCCTTAATAAGAAAGCCAGCAATTGCTGGCTTTTTTTTATCCCCCGAAGATCTTCGCGTCGATCAGCCC
>PYVH01000348.1 GCA_003030785.1 Marinobacter sp. B9-2
CCGATCTCAACGAAAGAACCGGGACAGCTTTCTTGAAGGTGCGTGGACATTTCTTGATCAGATGCCGGACGGCGTCCCCGACGGCTTGATTGCCCGTTTGCGGGATAAATCCCGGGTCATCCCGGTGCCGATTGAAGACAGACTGTATGCCGAGCGAAGGAAGCCTTATAACCGGGACTGCCCGCGCCTGCTCTGGAATCACCGCTGGGAATACGACAAGGGTCCGGACCGGCTGCTTAAACTTTTACAGGTTCTGGACCAGCGCGCACTGCCGTTCCGGTTGAGTGTGGTGGGCGAGCGGTTCCGCAACCACCCGAAGGCGTTCGACCAGATTCATGAGCAGTTCGGCCATCGGATTGAACAGTGGGGTTTTCTGGAGAGTCGGCGAGAGTACGACCAACTGTTGGCCCGGGCAGATGTTGTTATTTCCACGGCCCTGCACGATTTCCAGGGTCTGTCGATGCTGGAAGCTATGGCGTCCGGTTGCGTGCCCCTGGCGCCGGACCGGCTAGCCTATCGGGAATACGTGCCGGAACTGTGTCGCTATGAAAGCCATGAACAGGATGCGGAGCGAGAGGCTGAAGCTGCCGCCGACAGCCTCGAAGCCATGCTGGAAAAGGGCGCATCAGCCTGTCCGCCAGAAGGTTGGCGGGCATCCAGACTGGCCGGAGACTACCAGTCCCTGTTTCAGCACCTGATCAAAACCGGAGCAGGCAAGTCCTGATCCTGTTTCTTCCCCAAACCTGTCTCAGATCAAAAATCGACCAAGCCAGCATCAGGAGAGAAAATCCATGGCGCCGGAAG
>PYVH01000349.1 GCA_003030785.1 Marinobacter sp. B9-2
GCGTTTTCAGACGGGCAGAGTAGATCGACGGTAAGCTCTTAGCCTCATCGAGAGAAAAAATTTCCGGTTGCGGCTCCCCTGTTGAGGCTCAACATTCCTTGGGATGATGAGTTCGTTGGTCATCAACGGCCAGCGACCCACTCAACGACAGGAGATATGTTATGACTAAGGCATCTGATTTCCCGGGCGGTAACTACCCAAGTACCACTGGAAAACCTTCTGGTGGCGGCCGGGGTAACGGCCCCCGCAGCAAGTAAGATGCATGGGATCAGGCCGCTAGTATTCCGGCGGCTTGATCCCTGTACTGTTTCCAAATGTCATGATATCTAAAGAGAAGCCCGTCATTGATGGGATAGAGCGATCCGGCTCTCTCATGCTTCACCATTTCCTGGTCGATCAGCCTGCCCCAAATAAGAGATAAGTGGGCAACAAACCAAGCGTAATGGCCGTCCTTACCTTCAGGCAGCAGGTTTTCTATAAAGTCCACGAGCTGTTCATCCTTTGGCAAGACACCACCTCGCCATTCCCGCAAGCGTGTCTTGCGGGTCTGCATAGCGACGTCCTTTAGATCTCTGTATTCCATCGAGCCTGGATCGAGTTTGGCCAGCTCTTTGTCGTTGGAATGAGGAATAGCTCGTGAGAGTTCGCGCCACGTGAGTGGTCTGCCCGCAGTATCGGAAAAGACGGTTTTCCATCTTTCAAGAAGCTGAGCAAATGGGTAGTGAATCCGACCATCAGGAAGCCTTTTCGTAAGCGCCAATAAATCCGCACCTGTAGCTGGCAACTGAATTTCGCCACACTG
>PYVH01000350.1 GCA_003030785.1 Marinobacter sp. B9-2
AAATTGTCACCAAGCCCGGCAGTGTCGACGTCTCTGCCGAGGTGCTGAAACTGTCAGTGCAGCGACCAGGCTACCAAGCCCGGCAAGCCGGCGACCTTTTTCGAGGATGTTTCTGAACATGTTTCTTCTCCTTGCTGCTTCTTGTTGTTGGTGGTGCATGGGTCCCAGGTAGCGAACCCGTTGAAACACGATTAATTCCTGAACGGCCAGAGGCGGAAGAAGCGACGGATCCGGTGCCAGATCTCCGCCAGGCCGTGGGGCTCGAAGATCAGAAAGCCCACGATCAGGGCGCCAAAGATGATTTCCAGCATCGGCGACATGAACACCGGCGCATTCGGATAGAAAGGCGTCAGCGCGGCGGTCAGCAGCTTCAGGGCTTCCGGCACCAGGGTCATGAAGGCGGCGCCAAGAATGCCACCCAGCAAGTTCCCCATACCGCCGACGATCACGGCCGCCAGATAGAAAATGGACATGGAAAGCGGAAAGCTCTCTGGCGTGACCACCCGATAGAAATAGGCGAACAGGCCGCCGGCGATCCCGGCATAGAACGAGCTGAGCGCAAAGGACATCAGCTTGTAGCGCAACAGGTTAATGCCCAGGATCTCCGCGGAGATATCCCGGTCGCGAATGGCGATAAAGGCCCGGCCAATTCTTGTCCGGAATACATTCCTGGCACCCGCTACCATCAGCAGCGCCAGCGGCACAATGATGAAATACATCATGAAATCGCTCTGGAAGGTCAGACAGAACAGGTGCGCCGGCTCCAGGCTCAAGCCACCCATCCCCCCGGTGACCGATTC
>PYVH01000351.1 GCA_003030785.1 Marinobacter sp. B9-2
AGGCGTTGTGTACGAGCCGATCCAGAATGGCGTCTGCCAGAGTGGCGTCACCGATTACGCCATGCCATTCCTCGATGGGTAATTGGCTAGTGGCAATGGTGGAGCGCCTGCCATGCCGGTCTTCCAGCACCTCCAGCAAGTCTCGCCGATTCTCGGCGCTCAGTTTCATCAGCCCCCAGTCATCCAGGATCAGCACGTCGACCTTGGCCAGATTCGTCAGGAGTTTTGAGTATTGGCCATCGCCTTTGGCAATGGTCAGCTCCCGTAGCAGTCGGGTCAGGCGGACGTACTGGGCGGTGTAACCCTCCCGGCAGGCCTTATGTGCCAGAGCACAGGCCAGCCAGGTTTTCCCGACCCCGGTGGGACCGGTGATGAGCACATTCAGGTGTTCCTTCGCCCATTGGCAACCGGCCAGCGACTGGACCAGTCCTTTATCTAGGCCGCGTGAATAGCGGTAATCCAGGTCTTCGAGGATGGCATTGTGCCGCAGCTTAGCCCGACGCAACCGGCTGGTCATGCGCCGGTTATCTCGCTCGGTCATTTCCCGGTCGACCAGCAGCCCGAGGCGTTCCTCGAAGCTCAGATCGGTGATGTTGGGGGTGGCCGACTGATCCGCCAGGGCGGCGGCCATGCCGGTCAGTTTGAGGGCGTGGAGCTTGTCCAGTGTGGGATGTTTCAGCATGTCAGAGATCCTTCAGTGGTAGTAGGCGGGGCCACGGATGTTGTCGTGGGTATCGGGCAAGGCCAGTTCCTGTTGCTCTTCCAGAGGCTGCTGATCCAGACGGTGTTTGAGGATGG
>PYVH01000352.1 GCA_003030785.1 Marinobacter sp. B9-2
GCTGCTTGTCCTGGGGATCATCGAACAGCAGGTCTATGGTGTTCTTCTGGCCTTCGGGTTTGATGATGCTGGCGAAGTCGATGTAGTTGCGGTCGCGGTAGAGCTGGATGGCGCCGTTGTAATCCACGAACAGGGTGGTGATGCCCTCCTGGCCGATGTCGACAATATCCTGCAGAAAAGCGTCCAGACTCAGACCGGTTCCGACCATACCGACAATCTCGCCGGCCTCATCGCGCATCAACACATCGATCCAGAGTTTGGTAACACCCAGCTCGGTATCCGGATTTACGTTGAGGTGGAAGTCGCGACCTTCTTCTATGAGCTGGAAAAACCAGGCGTCATCCGGCTTGTCTTTATCCAGCACATATCGGAACTGGTTACCGGCGTATTCGTTCTCCTCGTTGTTGTAGTAATAGTGGCCATTGTTGACGAGGGCAACGAAGTAGTTGTTGTCCCGGAAATTGGAACGAAAACTCTCCATCTGGCGGATGGCTTCAGCTTGGAGTGCGGTGTCATCCGGATTAGCGGCCCAGTTGATCAGGGCGGAGGAACTGGCCATCTGTTTGGCCAACCCGATTTCCCGCTCCAGGGACTGCAGCAGGCGGGCGCTGTCGTAGCGAACCTGTATTTCCGCGACCTGTTGGCCCCAGCGTTCGATGATGCTCTCGGACAGCTCCCGGTAGGCCAGCCACGAAGCCACGGAAGCCACGATGATGAGACTGGCGGCCAGGCCAAGGATGCGGGTTTTAAGGCTCAACGTAAATCCGGATACCGAGCTGGGTGTTACCAAACTCTGG
>PYVH01000037.1:0-20478 GCA_003030785.1 Marinobacter sp. B9-2
GCAACTCCGATAAGGTCGGTTGAACAATGCCTACATTATAAATGATGTCCGCTTATTTTTGTACTCCTTAGTAGGTCGCGCCTGCCAATATCGTGACATCGTCCAACAACTGATGACGTATGCCAAAAGTCGCACTCTCGGGAATTGCCAGAGGCACCTCTACCTTCTCACTTAACGTGGTGCTCATACCTGGCTGACCGGGCACAGGAAAGTTGCGGATCTCCGCATCACCCTTCAAATTTAACTCCGTGCCAGTCTGCGCCGTTAGGCCCAACTGGGTTTGATCCGTGAGTTCATAAAGAAACCCAACACGGAAAGTCACAGCGATATCGTCGCCTTCTATGTCGGCATATGGATCCTGAGCAGCGCTGACCGCCTGGCGAGCAATCTGGTCTGCCTGCTGCGGTGAAGCGCCGCCTAGTTGAGCCTGCTCTGATGCAGTCTGGTATATCCGGCCAGCCAGGTCCTGATAGCGGGTCAGACGGCCCTCCGCATAGATCACATTCAGACCGACACCCATGGACAATCCCTGACCATTGCTGACCGATACTGAGGGCGTAAAGGCGATGGCAGTGAGTTCAGTTTCGTCAGCGAAATAACGACCAACAAAATCATCTTCGTAGTCTGCTGCCAGACCATAAGGCGCGTGCACACCAAAACCGACGTCGATGGACTCACTTACCTCATGCGTCAGATAAAGATTGGGTAGGATTGCTGGATCTGCGATATCGCCGCCCCGGGTACCGTCGGCCATAATAGGTGCAGGTCCAGGGAGGTTTCTCCGGGCTTCAGCACCCTCTTTTGCCTCAGCATCAATATCCAGAACCGCCGCACCAAAGGAAATATTGGTGCCAGACAGCTGGCTCATCCCGGCAGGGTTGAACAGAACCGTGGTCGCGTTCTCGGGGTTGGCAGCGGCGCCGGCGTTGGCGGTGCCCATGGCGCTGGCGCTCTGCTCATTCAGGGAAAAGCCGCCTGCCAGCGCGCTGGCTGGTGCGGCGAGCGCCGCGAGGGTGGTAAAACGTACAGCTCGTGTAAGCATTGAAGATCGGTGTTGCATGGTATCTCCTTGTTGAATCGCTCGGAGTATACGCACCACCCCTTACTGGCCTCAAATGCCATTCCTAACGGTTTGGGGCGCTAACTTTCTACGACCAAAGTCTAATTATGATCCAGCCGTCAGTCATCCTGGATTGAAAGCTTATCAACCGAGGAAGACAGTTTATCGGCCCCCTGGGCATCCGCCCCCAGCTTGATCATCAGACGCAGGTCGTTGGCAGAATCGGCATGAGCCAGGGCGTCCTCGTAGGTAATCGACCCTTCTGCATAGAGCTGATAAAGCGCCTGATCAAAGGTCTGCATGCCGGATTCGTTGGATTTGGACATCAGCTCTTTCAGCCGGTGTACCTCGCCCTTCCGGATCAGGTCCGACACCAGCGGGGTATTGATCAGCACCTCGATAACCGCCTTCCGGCCCTTGCCGTCCGGCGTTGGCACCAGCTGCTGGGCCACGATGGCCTTGAGGTTCAGGGAGAGGTCCATCCAGATCTGGTTATGCTGTTCCGGAGGGAAGAACTGGATAATCCGGTCCAGCGCCTGGTTCGCGTTGTTGGCGTGCAGGGTGGCCAGACACAGGTGACCGGTCTCGGCGAATTGCACGGAATATTCCATGGTCTGCCGGGTACGCACCTCACCGATCAGGATCACGTCGGGCGCCTGACGCAGCGTGTTCTTCAGCGCCACTTCGAAGCTCTCGGTGTCGATACCCACTTCACGCTGGGTAACGATACAGCCCTGGTGCTGGTGTACGAATTCGATCGGGTCTTCAATGGAAATGATGTGGCCACGGCTGTTGCGGTTCCGGTGCCCCAGCATCGCCGCCAGCGACGTAGACTTACCGGTACCGGTGGCACCCACGAACATGATCAGGCCACGCTTGGTCATGGCCAGCTCCTTGATCACTTCCGGCAACGACAGATCGTCGATTTGCGGGATCTTTACCTCGATCCGACGCAGCACCATGCCACACAGGTTACGCTGGAAGAATGCGGATACCCGGAACCGGCCAATGCCCCGGGCACTGATCGCAAAGTTACACTCGTGGGTTTCCTCAAACTCGGCGCGCTGCTTGTCATTCATCGAGCCGTAGACAAACTCCCTCGTCTGCTCCGGCGTCAACGCGTTCTTGGTCACCGGGAGTACTTTCCCGTTCACCTTCATGCTCGGTGGCACGCCCGCTGTAATAAACAGGTCTGAACCGCCCTTTTCCACCATCAGCCGTAACAGTTTTTCGAATTCCATTTGTCTACCTATACCTTTTTGTCTTCACCACGCTGACTCCCCGTACATTGTTCGAGGAGCGGGGCGGGCGGCCTTCCCGGGACTGTCTGCAGCATGGATGCTGCAGTCAAGCGTACAGGGACGTATTTACAGCGTGTCCCGGGAAGGCCGCCCGCCTCGCTCCTTCCCCCAAGCTCGACGCAAAGAGCCCAAAGTTAAAAGTTGTCAGGCATCTTGGCCTTGGCCCGCGCTGCTTCGCGGGAAATAAGCCCTTTCTGCAGCAGCCGCTCGAGGCACTGATCCAGCGTTTGCATGCCCAGGGAACCACCGGTCTGGATTGATGAGTACATCTGGGCAATCTTGTCTTCCCGGATCAGGTTCCGGATGGCCGAGGTGCCGATCATGATCTCGTGGGCCGCAATCCGGCCGCCGCCCATTTTCTTCATCAGGGTCTGGGAAATAACCGCCTGCAGGGATTCCGACAGCATCGACCGCACCATGGACTTTTCTTCCGCCGGGAATACATCGACTACACGGTCAATGGTCTTGGCAGCGGAGGTGGTGTGCAGGGTGCCGAACACAAGGTGGCCCGTCTCGGCTGCCGTCAGCGCCAGACGGATGGTTTCCAGATCCCGGAGCTCACCGACCAGAATGATGTCGGGGTCTTCCCGCAGGGCTGAGCGCAATGCTTCGTTGAAACCCAGGGTATCCCGATGGACTTCCCGCTGGTTAACCAGGCATTTCTTGGAGTCGTGTACGAATTCGATGGGGTCTTCAATGGTAAGCACGTGTTCGTAGCGGGAGTCGTTGATGTAATCGATCATCGCTGCCAGCGTGGTGGACTTACCGGAACCGGTCGGCCCGGTCACCAGCACCAGTCCCCGGGGCACCGAAGACACGTCCTTGAACACCTGGCCCATACCCAGGTCCTCCATGGTCAGGACCTTGGAGGGGATGGTCCGGAACACGGCGCCGGCGCCACGGTTCTGGTTAAAGGCGTTGACACGGAAACGGGCAACACCCGGAACTTCGAAGGAGAAGTCGGTTTCCAGGAATTCCTCGTAGTCCTTACGCTGCTTGTCGTTCATGATGTCGTAGATCAGCCCGTGGACTTCTTTGTGTTCCATGGGCGGCAGGTTGATGCGGCGTACATCACCGTCAACACGAATCATCGGGGGCAGACCGGCAGAGAGGTGCAAGTCAGACGCACCCTGTTTCGCCGAAAAGGCAAGCAGTTCAGTAATATCCATAGGAATCCTCGGAAGGCTTTTTCTTTTATCCCGGTGCTTCCGCCCGGCGGGGCCCCGGCGAGGTTCACTTGGCATTTCAGTGACCTGCGGGTAACGTGTCACCGTACAAGTGACAGACCGAGCGTGGCAATTTCACACTATGAGCAGCATAGCAGACAACATCGGGAGCGTAACCCGACGCATACAAAAAGCAACATTGCAGGCCGGGCGGGAGCCGGAAGCTGCGCATCTGCTTGCCGTGAGTAAAACCCGTCCACCCGAAGATCTGCGGGAAGCCTTCGCCGCCGGGCAGCGCGCCTTCGGTGAGAACTACCTCCAGGAAGCGCTGAAAAAGATCGAGGCGCTGTCTGGTCTTGACGGACTGGAATGGCATTTCATCGGCCCGATCCAGTCCAACAAGACCCGGCAGATGGCCTCTGCCTTCGCCTGGGTGCACAGCGTGGACCGCCTCAAGATTGCCCGCCGTCTCAGCGAACAGCGGGAGCCGGAGCTGCCACCATTGAATATCTGCCTTCAGGTCAATATTAATGAGGAAGACAGCAAATCCGGCTGCACCATCGGGGAATTGCCGGATCTGGTGGCCGAAATCGGCGAATTGCCAAACCTCAGCCTGAGAGGGCTGATGGCCATTCCGGATCCGGATCAGCCCGAAGCAGGGTTAAGAGCCAGTTTTCGAAAGCTGGCCAATACCCTGAAGCAACTGCGGGCAGATCACCCCGATGCCGGACCACTCGATACGCTGTCCATGGGAATGTCCGGCGACCTCGAAGTCGCGATTGCAGAAGGTGCCACCTGGGTACGGGTGGGCACCGCGGTTTTCGGCAAGCGCCAGTAAAGAGCTGAACCGGCCGGTTCCTGCTATGATCAGGGCCGGACGTTTAAACGATCAACCGGGGAGTTAACCTTGAGCACATCACCAACCATTTCTTTTATTGGCGCCGGTAACATGGCCAGCGCCATCATTGGCGGTATGCTGGATAACGGCTATAAGGCCGGCAATATCTGGGTCAGCGCGCCGGATGACGCGCACCTGCAGACGATCCGCAAGCGTTTCGGCGTCAGCGTAACCACAGACAACCGCTACTGCGCCCAGCAGGCAGACATGGTGGTTCTTGCGGTGAAACCCCAGGTGATGGCGGATGTCTGTCGCGACATCGCACCGGTGGTTCAGAACACCCGCCCTCTCATGGTGTCGATTGCCGCCGGCCTGACGGTCGATACCCTGGACGGCTGGCTCGGCGGCGGCTTGCCGCTGGTCCGGGTGATGCCCAACACGCCGTCCCTCGTCGGCAAGGGCGCTGCAGGCCTGTTCGCCAACAAAGAGGTGAAAGACAAACAGAAGAAAATGGTGGAATCGGTATTTGAGAGCATCGGTTCCGCACTCTGGGTCGAGGACGAAAACCTGTTGCACGGTGTGACCGCACTCTCCGGCAGTGGCCCGGCATATTTCTTCCTGATGCTTGAGGCGCTTGAAGAAGCCGCCACCGAAGCCGGCATTGCTTCCGGAACCGCACGGGAGCTGGCCATCCAGACCATGGCGGGAGCCGCCGAAATGGCAGCCCGAAGCGAGCACGACCCGGGCCAGCTCAAGCGTAATGTGATGTCACCTGGCGGGACCACCGAGCAGGCCATCAACACCTTTGAAGAAGGTGGCATGCGGGATCTGGTGTCCAAGGCCTACAAGGCCGCGTTCAAGCGCTCGGAAGAAATGGCCAAAGAACTGGCCAGCAAACAGTAACCGATAACGGAGACACGGCTTCATGCTGGCAGACATTCTGATTACCATCCTGCTGATTGCATCCACCTTCTACATGACCATTGTGCTGCTCCGGTTCCTGCTACAACTGGCCCGGGCAGACTTCTATAACCCGATCACCCAGTTCGTGGTCAAGGCCACCAATCCGCCGCTGCGCCCGCTACGTCGGTTTATTCCCGGCTGGGGCGGCGTTGATGGTGCATCACTGGTGCTCGCTGTGATTATCCAGGGCATCACCTTCTTCCTGATACTGGTTGCCCTGAACGGTGGCATCCCCGCCGTGAATCCGCTCACCTTGCTGGTGTGGGCCGTACTGAACGTTCTGGACCTGATTGTGAAGATCTACTTCTGGTCCGTTATTGCGGTGGTGATCGTCAGTTGGATCGCCCCCGGAAGCGGCCATCCGGCGATTCAGCTGGTCGCCCAGATCACCGAGCCGGTGATGCGCCCCGTGCGCAATATCATGCCCTCCATGGGCGGCCTGGACCTGTCCCCCATCATTGTGTTCCTGATCCTGAACGTTATCTCAGTGGTGATTGAACACATGAAAATGGCGGCCGGCCTGGGTTCCATTGGCCTAAGTATGTAAACCCCGTCTCAAAAATACACTTTGTAACACTTAGCCACGAATTCCATAATTGCGGGGCCGTAGACTCAGGATACTGATTTTGCGGCCTTTTTTATTAGATCTCTTCGATTGAACGCAATCCTCTCATCACGGCTCTGCCGCAAACCTGAATAGAACAGGATAGTATTAACGGTAATTAATCCGTCACCCGTGAGCACCCCGTTTTGCCCGGGATACCCGGAAGTCGCGCAGAAGGAAAATCCGATGAATCAACAGGGAACTCTGTCGCAGCAGGTAGAGGCTTACCACAACTGGAAAAAAGAGCTGATCCGCCAGATTGGCCGATATCGGCTGTGGCTGCAGGATAACAATCTGTTTTCCGACGATGTCAGCACCCGCATCCGCCACGGGCTTGAGTTGCTGGTTGAGGACGAACTGACCATTGCCTTTGTCGGGGAATATTCCCGCGGTAAGACCGAGCTGATCAACGCCCTGTTCTTCTCCGAGTACGGCCAGCGCATGCTGCCCTCTCAGGCTGGGCGCACCACCATGTGCCCCACCGAACTGTTTTTCGATCGCAGCGCCAACCAGAATTACCTGCTCCTGTTGCCCATTGAAACCCGAAACGGCGACCTGTCACTTCAGCAATTGCGCAAACAGCCGGAACGTTGGGTAAAACATGAGCTCGATGAACGCGATCCTGAAATCATGCGGGAAGTGCTGGCGGAGGTTGCCCGGGTCAAGAGCGTGACGCCGGAAGAAGCCCGGGACTTGGCTTCGAAGAGGGCATGCTGGAGCACGACCGCAATAATCCGGGCAATGTACTGGTACCAGCCTGGCGCAACGCCCAGATCAGCATCCGCCACCCGCTGTTCGAGCGCGGCCTGCGCATTCTCGACACACCGGGCCTGAACGCCCTGGGCTCCGAGCCGGAACTGACCATCAGCATGCTGCCCCGCGCCCATGCGGTAATCTTTGTGCTGAGCGCCGACACCGGTGTAACTGCCAGTGATATGACCATCTGGAAGGAGCACATCGACACCCAGCACGCGGATCACCGCGCCGGTCGCTTTGCCGTGTTGAACAAGATCGACGTGCTCTGGGACGACCTGCAGGGGGAGCGTCACACCAACGAGGCCATCGAGCGTGTGCGCGGCTACACCGCCGACCATCTGGGCATGCGCCAGCATGACGTCATCCCGGTTTCCGCCAAGCAGGGACTGGTTGCCAGAGTCAGGAAAGACAGCGACCTGTTTGATCGCTCCAATATCGGCCAGCTGGAACAGCTGATTATCCAGCGCATCCTGATGCACAAGGAGCAGCTGATCACCCAGAGCCTGATCAACGATCTCCTGGGCATGCTGCAGAACAGCCACGCAGCGATGCAGTATCGCCTGGAATCCCTGGAAGAGGAACTCCAGGCCTGCGCCGGCGTCACCATGGACAAGGCAGCCCTTGGCCGCCTGGCAGAACGCGCCCAGAAAGACTACGACTTCTATTACAAGAAGCTGATTACGCTGCGCTCGAGCCGGCGTCTGATGGACTCCCAGGGCGACCTGCTGAAGAAACTGGTGAGTGAAGACCGCTTCGAAGCCCACGCAGAACGCGTTCGTAGCAGCATGTCAAAGAGCTGGACCACGGCCGGCATGAACCGCGCCATGGACCAGTTCTTCGAACTCCTTGAAAGCGACCTGACCAACCTGCTGAGCGAAGGGCATCTGGCCGAAAAGATGGTTGGCGCTATTTATCGCCGCTATAACGAGGACAATCGGGCCCGTCACCTGGAGCCCATCCCTCTTCGGGCCGGTCGCCACGTTATCGCCATCCGGGAGTTGCGCAAGAAAGCCAGGCGCTTCCGCATCAGCCCGAAGAACCTGCTGACAGAGCAGTCTATTCTGGTTCGCCGTTTTTTCAACGTCATGGTGGGCGAAGCACGCACCCTGCACGCCCGGGTGCGCCACGACGTTGAACGCTGGCCGTCCGAGGCCCTGCTGCCAATCATGCAATATTCCATGGAACAGAAGCAGCTGCTGGAGCACCAGATCCGGCGCCTTCGCGACATGGTTCGCAACGACAGAGACAGCCGGACCGAGCGCCAGCGCCTGACCAACACCATTTCCGACCTGCGCAAACAGCTGGAACTGGCCGATGCCATGCAACGACAGATCCGCAAGCCGGCCCCCACCCTGATCCAGCAAAAAGTGGTCAATATCTCCGGGGCGATGTAAGCCCCGCGAGCCCAACCATTCAGGCGGTTGCAGCCATCACGCCCCGGCTTTAAACTGCTGGGCTGGCGATGGCTTTGTCATTGCTTTTCCAGACACTTACGGATCGAACCAGGAACGACGCGCGCCGATGCCTGATACCCTGCCTGCGGATTCTGTCGGGATTGTCACCCCGCAGACCTATCATTTCGACGCTCCCATCGATCTGGCCTGTGGTCAGACCCTGGAAAACTATGACCTGGTGGTGGAAACCTACGGCACCCTGAATGCCGATGCCAGCAACGCGGTTCTTATTTGCCACGCCCTGAGCGGGCACCACCACGCTGCCGGGTACCATTCCGCCGAAGACCGCAAGCCTGGCTGGTGGGACAGCTGCATTGGCCCCGGCAAACCCATTGATACCGACCGTTTTTTCGTCGTCAGTCTGAACAATCTCGGTGGCTGCCACGGCAGTACCGGCCCCAACAGCATCAACCCCGAGACCGGTAAGCCCTTCGGACCGGAGTTTCCGGTGATCACCGTCAGCGACTGGGTCAAGAGCCAGGCGCTGCTGGCAGACCGGCTCGGCATCCAATGCTGGGCCGCCGTTGTTGGTGGATCACTGGGCGGCATGCAGGCCCTTCAGTGGAGCCTGGATTATCCTGATCGCCTGCGCCACGCGGTGGCCATTGCCTCCACCCCCCGGCTGACGGCCCAGAACATTGCCTTCAATGAAGTGGCCCGCCAGGCCATCACCTCGGACCGGGAGTTTCACGATGGTCGCTACTACGACTTTGATACCGTTCCCCGACGCGGCCTGATGCTGGCGCGGATGGTCGGACACATCACCTACCTGTCCGATGCGTCCATGGGCGAGAAATTCGGCCGCGAACTTCGAGACCAGGCCTACAAGTTCGGTTACGACGCGGAGTTCCAGGTTGAAAGCTACCTGCGTTATCAGGGCGAGCGCTTTTCAGAGACTTTCGACGCCAATACCTATCTGCTGATGACCCGGGCCCTCGATTACTTTGATCCGGCCTACGAGTACGGCGGGGACCTTTCCAAAGCCCTTGCAGCGGGCAACTGCGAATACCTGGTGCTGTCGTTCAGCACCGACTGGCGCTTTACGCCCGCCCGCTCGGAAGAAATGGTCAACGCCATGATTGCCGCCCGCCGAAAGGTCAGCTACGCAGAGGTGGATGCACCCTGGGGTCATGACGCGTTTCTGATTCCAACTCCAAGATACACTGATATTTTTACCGCCTACATGGACCGAGTGGCACGGGAGGTCGGCGCATGAGACCGGATCTCGAGATCATCCAGCAATGGGTCAAGCCCGGCCACCACATCCTGGATCTGGGCTGTGGCGACGGCACCCTGCTCGACTTCCTGCAGCGCGAGCGGGGCGCCAGTGGCTTCGGCCTGGAAATCAACCCGGACCATATCACCACCTGCATGGGCCGTGGCGTCGCCGTTATTGAACAGAATCTGGACACCCAGGGGCTGGGCAACTTTGATGATGGCAGTTTTGATGTCGTGCTAATGACCCAGGCACTTCAGGCGGTCCGGCGGCCAGACAAGGTTCTGGATGAAATGCTGCGGGTAGGCAGTGAAGGCATCGTCACCTTCCCGAACTTTGCCCACTGGCGACTTCGCTGGGGACTGACCTTGAGTGGACGTATGCCCGAATCCGAAGCACTGCCGTATAAATGGTATAACACCCCTAATATACGGCTGTGCACCTTCAAGGATTTTGAAGCTCTGTGCCGGCAGAAAGGCATCAGAATCAAGAGCCGGCGGGTGGTAGACGGCCAGCATCAGAACAGCTGGCTGGCGCGCCTCTGGCCGAATTTGTTGGGTGAAATTGCCATTTACCGAATCACACGGGAGACCTAGCAATGACCGCAAAAACCTTTTCCGCATTCCGTAACCTGCTGGCAGTCACGCTGATTGGCCTGCTCAGCTTCCAGGCACAGGCTGGCTCGAAGGATTTCGACGATTACACGGTACTCTGGAGCGTGCTGCCCAGCACCTTCCTGGCCCCGGAAGTCGCCCAGGCCAACGATCTCCAGCGGAGTAAGGGCATAGGCATCGTCAATATCGCCATCATGAAAGAGAACGAAGACGGCTCCATGTCTCCGGTCAGTGGTCAGGTGGAAGGCAAGGTAACCAACGATGTTCAGCAAGTGCGCTTTCTGGCCTTCCGCCGGATACAGGAAGGTGAGTCGGTGTACTTTATCGCCGAGTACCAGTATTCATCCGGCGAGCTGATGACCTTCAACGCCACGGCCCGCCCCACCGGCCACCAGGAGGACCTGACCGTGCGGTTTGCTCACACACTGTTCAGCGATTAAGCCTATATGACCAACAGACTTGTCATCGCCAGCAATAACAAAGGAAAAATTGCCGAGTTAACCGAACTGCTGTCGCCTCTGGGCATGACACCGGTTGCCCAGGGCGACCTGGGCGTCGGTGAAGCCGAGGAGCCGGCGGTTACCTTTGTTGAGAACGCAATCCTCAAGGCCCGCCATGCCGCCCGGGAAACCGGGCTTCCAGCCCTGGCAGATGACAGCGGTCTGGCAGTGGATGCGCTCGGGGGGCAACCGGGCGTCCGTTCCGCTCGCTTTGCCGGCGACGAGGCGACCGATCAGGACAACGTGAACGCCCTGCTCGATGCCATGACCGAGGTTCCGGACGGGCAACGGGGAGCCCAGTTTCACTGTGTACTGGTCTATCTTCGTCACGCCGACGACCCCACGCCCATCATCTGCCACGGCCGCTGGCCGGGCTCGATTCTCCGATCGCCCCGGGGCGATGGAGGCTTTGGCTATGATCCGGTATTCCTGGCGCCCGAGCATGGCTGCAGCGCTGCTGAACTGTCCCGCTCCGAGAAGAGCAGCATCAGCCACCGTGGACGGGCCCTGAAAATCCTGATGGAACAGCTGAAGGCCGAGGCCTGACCCCGTTGATCGACGCTGAGCCCGGAACAGACCAACAGCCAGCGGCGGTTCGGCCGCCCCTGAGCCTGTATATCCACGTGCCCTGGTGCGTGAGAAAGTGCCCCTACTGTGACTTCAACTCCCATGCCTTTACCGGAGCCATTCCGGAATCGGCCTACCTGCAGGCCCTGCTTGAAGACCTCGACCAGGACCTGGCCTTTGCCACCGACCGGCCTATCGAAACCGTTTTCATTGGCGGCGGCACCCCGTCTCTGATGAGCGGAGAATTCTACGATCGCCTGTTTTGGGAATTGCGGGCGAGGCTCACCTTTGCAGTGGATGCCGAGATCACTCTGGAAGCCAACCCGGGGACACTGGAAGCCGGCCGTTTCGAAGCCTTCCGGAATGCGGGCATCAACCGCCTGTCGATCGGAGTCCAGAGCTTTAACGCCGACCACCTGAAAGCCCTGGGCCGAATCCATGATGCCGATGCCGCCCACCGGGCCATCGGTGCCGCCCGCCAGGCCGGCTTCGACAATTTCAACATCGACCTGATGCACGGTCTGCCGGGCCAGACTCCGGAGCAGGCCATCGCAGACATCGAGACGGCCCTGAACTACCAGCCACCGCATCTGTCCTGGTATCAGTTAACCCTGGAGCCGAATACCGAGTTTTACAGCCGCCCCCCAGACCTGCCGGACGACGATCATCTCTGGGACATCTATCGCCAGGGTTCTGACTTACTGCATCAACGGGGCTACCAGGATTACGAAGTCTCGGCCTGGTGCCGAGAGGGCAAGGCCTCTCGCCATAACCTGAACTACTGGACCTTCGGAGACTATCTCGCCCTGGGTGCCGGCGCCCACGGCAAGATCAGTCTGGCCGACGGCAGCATCCGACGCTACTGGAAGACCCGCCAGCCGGAAGCCTACCTGCAGCGGATCGGGAGCCGCACCGCTGGCACAGACGCCATAGCCGCGGAAGATTTACCCCTGGAGTTCCTGATGAACGCCCTGAGACTGAAAGAAGGAGTGGATGAAAGCCTTTTTTCTGAGCGAACGGGTTTACCCCTGACAACAGTTGGGGTAAAACTTGAACAACTGCGAAATGAAAAGCTGATGGTGGTCGATCGGCTCCAGGCCACTGAACTGGGCCAGAGATACCTGAACAGCCTGTTGGAGCGTTTTCTGTAATGGACCCTGCACACGGAGTGGCAGCCTTTCCCAAAAGGCTGAAAGCCAGCCTGGTGGTGACGGCGTTGCTGCTGTTCACCCTGCTTATGGTCAATCAGCCACTGCAGACCGCTTCTGCTCCCCAGGGTATCGTCAGCTATCAGTTGGCCGGCACGGCGGAACAGGCCCATGCCATCCTTCGCAGCTGGCGCAGTGAGGGTGTTGCCTGGGCCAAGGTTTCATTGTGGCTGGATTTCCTGTTTATCCCCGCTTACATGCTGGCCCTCATGCATCTCACAAGGCATTTCACCCGTGACCGGCCCGGTATTCGTGAGCGGGTCGGGGCCCGGTGGGTACGGGCCCTGTTCGCAACGGCCGGCCTGAGCGATGGCGCAGAGAACATCCTGTTACTGAATAATTTCAATCCGCCCACCGATGAAGTGAGCCTGTCTGCAACCCTGTGCTCGCTGATCAAGTTCACGGCACTGACGCTCGGGATTGCCGGACTGGTGATTATCCGGGCGTCCCGGCGCCATCCGCTGGCGCACCACTGAAGCCTCTTTTGCCGGACATCAGTTGGTCCGGTAGAACAACAGATCCCTGACGCCGTGACCCAGGGTTTCGCCACGCTTTTCAAACTTGGTAATCGGACGGTCTTCAGGGCGCGGTGAATAGCCACCGGACTCCTGGGTATTGGCAAAGCCTTCGGACTCGTTCATTACCTCAAGCATATGCTCGGCGTAATTCTCCCAGTCGGTCGCCAGATGCAGGATGCCACCCACCCTCAGCTTGTGACGCACCCGCTGGACAAACTCGTGCTGGATCAGGCGGCGCTTGTGATGCTTTTTCTTGTGCCATGGGTCCGGGAAGAACACCATCACCCGGTCCAGACAGGCATCCGGGAGGCATAGGTCAATGACGTCGTTGGCATCGATGCTGTAAATGCGGACGTTTTCCAGACCGCGATCCTCAATCTCCTTGAGCAGTGCGCCAACGCCGGGCTGGTGAACTTCAACACCAATGAAGTCCTGCTCGGGGGCAGCCTCGGCCATCTCGGCCAGAGACCGGCCCATACCAAAACCGATTTCAAGGTTAAGCATGTTGTCCCGGCCAAAGACTTCGCGCGGATCGATCATTCCGTCCTCACGGGTCAGGCCGTACTTCGGCCAGCTGCGCTCGAACGCCTTCTTCTGACCTTCCGTCATCCGGCCCTGACGCAGAACAAAGCTGCGCACGCCACGACGGGTGGTTACCGGCGATTCAGCAGCCTTATCCTGGGAATCTTGCGGTTCTTTATGGTCTGTCATCTGCAATCCTTAACCGCAGGCAGCGGGTCATGGTTAACGGGATTTGCCAACAGTTTACCAGAGTGTTGTCGCTCAGGCGGAGACCACCGAGTTGCGGCCCTGCTGTCGGTCGAGCTGCCGGTAACCCAGAGCCTCAACCAGATGGCTCTGTCGTAGCTCCTCGCTGCCTTCAAGATCGGCAAGCGTTCGGGCAACTCGCAATATGCGGTGCAGTGCACGGGCCGAAAGCCCCAGCTTTTCCATGGCACCGGTGAGCAACTGCTCGCCCTGGCGATCCAGCCGGCACGCAGCCTGCAACGCACGCCCGGACAAGGCGGCATTCAAGCAACCTCGCTCTGATTGCCGGCTTCTGGCAATCAGGACACGCTCCCGAACGGTGGCGCTGGTTTCGCCATCCCCGCCCGACTGCATCAATACGTCGCCACCCTGCACAGGCACCTCCACATGCAGATCAAACCTGTCCAGAAGGGGGCCGGAAATCTTCGACCGGTAACGGGTAACCTGTTGCGGCGTACACTGACACTCGATGGTGGGATGACCACTGTAGCCACAGGGGCAGGGATTCATTGCACCCACGACCTGAAATCGCGCCGGAAAATTCACCTGCCGTGCCGCCCGGCTGATCGAGATTTCGCCGGTTTCCATCGGCTCACGCAGTACCTCCAGCACCCGGCGTTCGAACTCTGGCAACTCATCCAGAAACAGTACGCCCCGGTGAGCCAGGGAGATTTCTCCGGGCCTGGGGCTGCTGCCGCCGCCCACCAGGGCCACCGCTGAAGCGGTATGATGGGGCGCCCGAAAAGGCGGCTGACGCCAGCCTCCGGCCCGAATCGGCAGCCCGGCCACCGAATGCACGCTGGCAACCTCCATGGCGGAGCCATCATCCAGTCCCGGAAGAATGCCGGGCAAGCGGCTGGCCAACATACTCTTGCCGGTTCCCGGTGGGCCGAAGAACAACAGATTGTGGCTGCCAGCCGCAGCCACTTCCAGTGCACGGCGGGGAACCCGCTGACCACGGACATCCGACAGGTCCGGCACTTGCCTGTTGCTGCCCGGCGCCTGTTCCAGCGAGGACCTGGGCACCGGCACCAGGCGGGCGCGGCCACTCAGGTGCTCGCACACGGCCAGCAGGTGGCCGGAAGCCAGAACGTCACCCTGGCTGGCCAGGGCCGCCTCCTCGGCATTGCCCTGGGGAACCAGCAGGTTTCGTTGCTCCTGCCGGGCGGCTAATACCGCAGGCAGCACGCCTTTAAGCGGCCTCAATGCACCATCAAGGGACAATTCGCCGAGAAATTCGCAGTCCGAAAGGCTCTCGGCCGGAATCTGGCCCGAGGCCGCCAGAATGCCCAGGGCAATAGGCAGATCGAAGCGACCGCCCTCTTTGGGCAAGTCGGCAGGGGCAAGATTAATGGTGATTCTCCGGGCGGGGAACTCGAACCCGGCGTTCAGAAGGGCACTGCGAACACGCTCTTTGCTCTCCCTCACACCGGTTTCCGGCAGCCCCACAATCGAGAGCGCAGGCAAGCCGCCTGAGAGATGGACTTCAACGGTAACGGCGGGGGCCGACACGCCAATGGTGGCGCGGGAATGAACGATAGCAAGCATGACAACCTTCCATGGTAATGACCGGAACTGCTTGCCCGGCGTCCTGCCGGGCATGTCCGTGGTTTACTGTTTTGGCAGGGAATTTTCCAGTTCGGCTACCCGCTTCTCGAGTGCGTCCACCTTTTCACGGGTCTTCAGCAGGACCGCCTGCTGGGCGTCGAACTCTTCCCTCGTTACCAGCTCCAGGCGGGACAGGACGGACATCACGGTGGCCCGGGCCTGGGTTTCAAAATCTTCCCGTGCAGCGCGGGCCATGTCCGGTACAAACTGGCCAAACTGGCCCTGCAACTGAGCAAAAATATCCTGTGGACCTTTCACACATCACCTCACACATTTCTGAAATATCCGGCTTCGACTAAAAGAGAGGGCCTGTTACCGGTTTGCAGGAGTGTATCACACCGCAGCCCCTGCCATACTGTAGGCGGTCGGCCCTATAATAGCGGTCGAACGGTCAGGCAGCCCGCTCCAATTTGGCTCACTGGCCGGCTGCCCGCTCCATTTTGGTGCACAACTTTGCGCCATTCTGGTACGCGAATATCGTAGCCTGTTGTTTTAAATATATTTTTTTGCGTTGGCATACCCGATGCTAAAGCTCTCGTACGCAATCCGCACAATTGGTGTGCGAGGTGGCAGCATCCCGAACTCAACAATCGGCCGACGGGCCCTCACTGTTGGGACGGCTTTACCAAGGAGAAAGCAATGAAACTTGTGACAGCGATCATCAAGCCTTTCAAATTGGATGATGTCCGTGAGGCACTATCCGAGATTGGCGTACAAGGCGTAACCGTCACTGAAGTCAAAGGCTTCGGTCGGCAAAAAGGCCACACAGAACTCTATCGTGGCGCGGAATATGTGGTGGATTTCCTGCCCAAGGTGAAAGTGGAAGTTGCCATTGGCGACAACCTGCTGGACCAGGTCATCGAGTCCATCACCAAGGCAGCCAACACCGGCAAGATCGGTGACGGCAAGATCTTCGTGACTGAACTGGAACAGGCCATCCGGATCCGGACTGGCGAAACCGGCGAAGAAGCGGTCTGAACCAGCTCTGATATTTCGAACAGCCAACGCAAAAAAATTTATAACCTGAAAAGCCTCGTGCGGAGGGCTTCATATGGAAAGCAATCTAAATCACATTTTTGAACTCCAGTATGCGCTGGATACCTTTTACTTCCTGATTTGCGGTGCTCTGGTCATGTGGATGGCCGCTGGCTTTGCCATGCTGGAAGCCGGCCTGGTGCGTGCCAAGAACACCACCGAAATCCTGACCAAGAACGTGGCCCTGTTTGCGGTCGCCTGTACCATGTACCTGATTGTCGGCTACGACATCATGTACGACGGCGGTATCTTCCTGAGCGGTGTAACAACTGTTGCCGAGATGGACGAGGCAGCGATTGCCGGCGTTATTGCAGCTTCCACTGAATCCGGCTTCGGCGACATGGGCGAATACAGTGGCGCTTCTGACTTCTTCTTCCAGGTTGTTTTCGTTGCAACCGCCATGTCCATCGTTTCCGGTGCCGTGGCTGAGCGCATGAAGCTCTGGGCCTTCCTGGCTTTCGCCATCGTTATGTGTGGCTTCATCTACCCGATGCAGGGTTCCTGGACCTGGAACGGCGACGCGGTATTCGGCATGTACGAGCTGAGCTACAGCGACTACGCCGGTTCCGGTATCGTTCACATGGCAGGCGCAGCAGCGGCGCTGGCAGGCGTTCTTCTCCTCGGTGCCCGTAAAGGCAAGTACGGCGCCAAAGGTGAAATCCGTGCCTTCCCGGGCGCCAACCTGCCCCTGGCAACGCTTGGTACCTTCATCCTCTGGATGGGCTGGTTCGGCTTTAACGGCGGCTCCACCCTGAAGCTGGGTGGCATCGGTGTCGCCAACGAAGTTGCCAACGTGTTCCTGAACACCAACGCAGCTGCAGCCGGTGGCCTGATTGCCGCCCTGATCGTGGCACGCCTGATGTTCGGCAAAGCGGACCTGACCATGGCCCTGAACGGTGCCCTGGCTGGCCTGGTTGCCATCACTGCAGAGCCGGCGGATCCTTCTCCCCTGCTGGCCACCATCATCGGCGCCATTGGCGGCACCCTGGTTGTCTTCTCCATCGTAACCATGGACAAGCTGCGCATTGACGACCCGGTCGGTGCCATCTCTGTACACGGCGTGGTGGGTATCTGGGGTATCTTCGCGGTTCTCCTGTCAGACGCAGACGCTACCTTCATGGGTCAGCTGGTCGGCATGCTCACCATCTTCATCTGGGTGTTCGTCACCAGCCTGATCGTCTGGGGCATTCTGAAAGCCGTCATGGGCATCAGGGTTTCCGAGGAAGACGAGTACGAAGGTGTGGATCTGTCCGAGTGCGGCATGGAAGCCTATCCGGAATTTGTCAGCGGCAAGCAGTAATCGCTGACACGAGAACGAAAACGGGCGCCAGATGGCGCCCCTTTTTTGTCTGCTTTGTCTGCCCGCTTTCCCCTTAACCTTCTTCCGGACGGACCTCATCTTCCAGTGCATCCACCATGAACTGGGGCATCGCCAGGGCTCCGTGATGAATCCCGGAATTGTAGTACCGGGTCACGAACGGCCGGTTGTTGGCATCTTCCTCGCGGAAGTATTTGATCGGGTTTTCCTTGCTGGCCATGGTGCAGCTCCACCAGCCGGTGGGGTAGACCGGTTGCGGGAATGGCATGGTCTGCACGTGCTCGAATCCGGCCTTGCGCATGTCCTCGTGAATGCCCTTGATGATGCTGTCGGTGTGCAGAAGCGGTGATTCGCTCTGCTGGACAATAATACCGCCCTCACGCAGTGCCAGCATGGCATCCCGGTAAAAATCCAGGGCAAACAGGCCTTCGGCCGGACCAACTGGGTCGGTGCTGTCGATAATAATGAGATCGACACTGTTCGGCTCAATGTCCCGCATCCACTGAATGCCATCCCCAAAGAAGAAGTTGGCGCGCGGGTCACTATTGGCCTCGCACAGTTCCGGGAAATATTTTTCCGACATGCGGGTTACCCGCTCGTCGATTTCCACCTGCCAGGCTTCCTCAACGCCCGGATGCTTGAGCACCTCTTTCAGGGTGCCACAGTCACCGCCGCCGACAATCACCACCTTTTTGGGGTCCCGGTGGGTGAACAGGGCCGGATGGGTCATCATTTCGTGGTACAGGAAGTTATCGCGGGTGGTCAGCATCACGCAGCCATCGAGAACCATCAGGTTGCCGAAGGTCTCGGTCTCGTAGATCTCCAGTTTCTGGAACGGTGTCTGCTCCTCGTGGAGCTTCTTTTTCACCTGAAGGGAGAACGCTGTCCCCTGATCCTGGAATACCTCGGTAAACCAGCCGTCATTGAGTGCTGTCATGTCTTGCCTCCCGCTGTGGGCCATGGGCTGTGTTAAAAGGGCGTATTGTAGGGACGCCTTACCGTGAGCTAAAGCGATAATCGCGGCAACCGGCCAGATATTTTCCCTGCCCGGTTCTTTTAGCCCTTGGCGGGAATCCATACAATGTCCGCCAGAAGCCGGCTGCCGAACAATTCCCTGCCGGCCAGTGTTTCAAGACAGGATAGCAAGCATGAGCGAAGCCAGCGCCACCCCGGCACACAAGGTTTACAACATTGCCCACTGGAGCGATGGCTACATAGGTGTCAACGACCAGGGACAGGTACTGATTCGTCCGGATCGGGGCCAGAGCCCGGCACGGATCAACCTGCCGGAGCTGACCCGAACACTGACCGATTCCAGGACTCAGTTGCCGGTGCTGGTGCGCTTCGTTGATATCCTCCACGACCGAGTGAATAAACTGTGCAATGCCTTCAACAAGGTCGCAGAAGAACATGCCTACCGGGGCCGTTACACAGCGGTCTATCCGATCAAGGTCAACCAGCAGCGCCGCGTGGTCGAGGAACTGCTGGCCGCCGAGCCGGCTGCCTCTAAAGGGCAGATAGGCCTCGAAGCAGGCAGCAAGCCGGAATTGATGGCGGTGCTGGCGATGTCACAGCAACCGGGATCGGTGATCGTCTGCAACGGCTACAAAGACCGGGAGTACATCCGCCTGGCCCTGATCGGCCAGACCCTGGGTCACCGGGTGTTCATCGTGGTGGAGAAAAAATCCGAACTGCCACTTATCCTGGAGGAGGCAAAAAGCCTGGGCGTTTCGCCCCTGATCGGCGTGCGGGCGCGTCTGGCAACCATCGGCAAAGGCAACTGGCAGAACACCGGCGGTGAGAAATCCAAGTTCGGTCTTTCCGCCAGCCAGGTCCTGGATGTAGTGAACACGCTGCGCGAGGCAGGTGCCCTGGACACCTTGCAACTGCTGCATTTCCACCTTGGTTCCCAGATTGCCAATATCCGCGACATCCAGACTGGCCTCAGGGAATGTGCCCGCTTCTACAGCGAATTGCGCCAGATGGGCGCTCCGGTCGGCACGGTGGATATCGGCGGCGGCCTGGGTGTGGACTACGAGGGCACCCGCTCCCGCAGCAGCTGCTCCATGAACTACAGCGTTTACGAATACGCCTATAACGTGGTGCATGTTCTGCAGGCGGAGTGTGATCGCCACGGCATTCCCCACCCGGACCTGATCAGCGAATCCGGCCGTGCACTGACCGCCCACCATTCGGTGCTGGTAACCAACGTGATCGACCGCGAAGCACCGGAAAACCGGACGCCGGAACAACCAGACGATAACGCCTCCGCGCCACTGCACGACCTCTGGCGCGATCTCGACAGCCTGCAGGATACCAACACGCCGCGTTCATTGGCCGAGATCTACCACGACGTACTGCATGCCATGGCCGACGTCCATGCCCAGTTTGCCCACGGCGTTCTCTCTCTGCAGGAGCGGGCAGATGCGGAGACGCTGTACACCCGCTGTTGCCGTCTGCTTCGCAGTCAGTTGGACAGCAGCAACCGGGCCCACCGGGAAATCATCGACGAGCTCAATGAGAAACTGGCCGAGAAGCTGTTTGTGAATTTCTCCCTGTTCCAGTCACTGCCGGATGTCTGGGGCATCGACCAGATCTTCCCGGTGATGCCGATCAACGGCCTGGACCGGCCGCTGAACCGCCGCGCCGTCATCCAGGACATCACCTGCGATTCGGACGGACGAATCGATCGTTACGTGGATGGCCAGGGCACCGAGACCACCCTGCCTCTACCTGAAGAAAAGACCGGCGAGCCGCTGCTGATGGGTTTTTTCATGACCGGTGCCTATCAGGAAATTCTGGGGGACATGCACAACCTGTTCGGCGACACTCATTCCGTGGATGTCCGCCTGACGGCAGAAGGTGGCTACGAGATCAGCGACCCCATCACCGGCGATACCGTAGCCAAGGTGTTGCGCTATGTGAACTTTGAACCGGATGCCCTGGTGGAGGCCTACCGACGCAAGTTCGCCGCCTCCACCCTG
>PYVH01000037.1:20488-28241 GCA_003030785.1 Marinobacter sp. B9-2
TAACGGGTTCGGGGGGTGGTATGCCTACCGGAGCTCCAAGGCGCCGCCTCCACCCTGGCGCCGGATACCCAGTCAGCGCTGCTGGCGGAGCTGGCCGCCGGTCTTGATGGCTACACCTACCTGGAAGAATAGCCAGAGTCAGGGTTTCTGGTGCTCCCGACGCCAGGCGCTGAACTGATCAACCGTGATGAAGTTGTCCGGGTGTCCAAGCATGGACGGACGGATTCCGGCGGCCGACAGCAACCGCCCACGCTGCAGGCCCCGATCCTCCGCCAACTGGCAGAGGATATCCGCATAGTGCGCCCGGATAACGGGCAAATTTCCGGAAATGCCGGGTGCATTCATGGGGATGGTTTTCTTCCGGTCTCGGTTTATTGCTCAGACTAGACCGCTCGGGCTGTTCCGGCAATTACCGGCGAGACGACCGGCAACCGTCTCTGGCGCCAGCTTTTTTGCATTTTTTTCGGACCGGCAGATCCAACGCGTAAACCACTCCGTAAATCTTGCGACTGACAAAACCGGGACGAGTGCATAGAATGATGATCAGAACAAGCTCAAATCATGCGACTGTCAAGGAGCGTCCGGTGACCACACTGGATCAGAAGCCAGCCAGTTCCGAGGGCCGAAAGGACCCGTGGAGCCAGATGCTGCAGAAAGTGGGCAAGCACCAGGATCGCGAGGCGTACCACGCGCTGTTCGAGCATTTTGGACCGCAAATCAAGTATTACGCTATGGCCAATGGCCTGGCGAGTCATGCGGAAGAGCTCGTGCAGGAAGTGTTTGTGTCCATCTGGAGACGGTCCTGTCTCTATGACTGGCGCAAGGCTGCCGCTTCAACGTGGATATTTACCATCGCCCGTAACCAGCGCATCGACATGCTCAGAAAGATGCAGCGGACCAGTGCGGAAATGCCGGTGGAGACTGAAGATCTCTGGCAGATTCCTGGCGACAATGAAAACGAGCCGGTGACGTCGCTGCATCGTTTGATGTCGGAGCGGAGGATCAGAGCGTCTCTGAGCCATCTCCCGGAAGAGCAGATCACAGTTATTGCCAAGGTTTATATGGAGAACAAGTCGCACCAGATGGTAGCGGACGAGTTGAATATCCCCCTTGGCACTGTCAAAAGCCGGGTGCGCCTGGCACTGAACAAACTGAAAGTGATTTTGCAGGATCAGAACGTATGACACGGCATCATCCCGACAGCCTGAGCTTGATGGAATACAGTGCAGGCAACCTGAGCGAGCCTCACGCCCTCTGCATTCGGCTGCACCTGGACAAGTGCTCCCACTGCCGCAGCCGCGTGGACACGCTCGACAGTCTTGGCGCTGTAATGATGGAGCATCAACCGAAGGTGAGCGTGTCGGAAAGCATGTTCGACAGCATCCTCTCCAAGATCGACAGCGAACCGACGGATGAAACGGTGGCAGCTCCGGCTCCCCGGGTCGGCGCCCTGCAGAAACTGCTGGGTGAAGATCTCAACAGCCTGCCATGGAAACGTCAGCTTGGTGATGTGAGTGTTCTGGACATAACCGACCGGTTCCCTGGCCAGAAAGAGCAGGTGGTCCTTCAGAAGCTGGCTGCAGGTGGCAAGGCACCGGCACACACCCACCGTGGCGAGGAAACGACGATTGTGCTGCAAGGCGCTTTTGCCGACCAGAAAGGCGTTTTCAACCAGTGGGATTTTGTTGTGCTGAACGATGAGGATGAGCACAAGCCCGTGGCGGTTGGCTGCGAAGACTGCATCACACTGTCTGTACTCAGTGCTCCGGTCAAACTGACGGGCACGTTTACCCGAATGCTCAACCCGTTTATTCGATAGACGTTTGAAAGCTGGGGCAGCGTTAGCTGCCCCAGCGCTTCCTTCCAGTGAGCAACTCTGCAATTAAGCAATGGTTCAATTGACCTGAACACCGTCCGAAACGACACTGGCAGACAGAGCCGGAATTAGCTGGCCATCCCATTTCAACCAGAACGTTCGAATCTGCCATGCCCGACATCATTGTCATGTTTTTCCTGCTCGGCCTGATAGCCGGGACCATCAAGTCTGACCTGTCCATTCCTCGCGAGGCCTACGACATCCTCAGCCTGTTGCTGATGCTAACCATCGGTCTGAAAGGCGGGATGGCGTTGTACGGCAACCTTGCGCCCGACCTTCTGCTGGAGATGTTGGCGGTTGCCGCCCTGGGGTTTGCGCTGCCGCTGCTGATGATACCCCTGCTGCGCTTTGCGGTCGGTCTGTCCATTGCCGATACAGCCAGCTTCGCGGCCCATTATGGATCGGTAAGTGCCGGAACGTTCGCAGTCGCGCTTGCCTGGGCAGAAGCACGGGGACTGAACACGGGCGGTCAGGTGACTTTATATCTGGTACTGCTGGAATTGCCGGCCATCATGGTGGGACTCTGGTTCTATCGTCGCTTCGGCAAGCCTGACAATAGCGTTGGTGGAACGCCGCTCTGGCAAGAGACCCTGACCAACCGCAGTGTCGTACTGCTGGTGGGCGGGGTAATCATCGGTGCGCTCTACGGTCCCGGACAGGGCACGGGGGTGACCGCACCACTGACCAGCGCGTTCTCAGTGATCCTGTCACTGTTTTTGCTGGAGATGGGCCTGGTGGCCGCCGAAACACTGCGCAACCTCAGCTGGGCTCACTGGCGGGTGGTGCTTTTCGGGCTTGCCATGCCCCCGATCCTTGCCGTACCCGGGCTGTTGGTCGGCACCGCTCTCGGCCTTGGTACCGGCTCGACCCTGATTCTGGCAACACTGACGGCAAGCGCCTCCTATATCGCAGCGCCAGTGGCCGTGCGCCATGCAATTCCCGATGCCAATATCGGTCTGGCCATGCTGGCCTCGCTGGGGGTGACTTTCCCCTTCAACGTTCTGATTGGCATCGGTCTCTATCATTCAATGCTGAGCTGGGCCTTGCCCACATGAACATCGGGGAATGATCACCAGGGCAGTTCCGAGCCATCCCAGCTCAGGAACCGCCCGTTATCCCCCTCGCCCACGTTATCGAGCACGTCAACCAGATTGGCGGCTGTCTCTGCCGCCGTATGCACTTTCAGTTTGGCCAGAGATTGACTGAACGGTTCGCTCAACGCCGACTCGGTGGTGCCCGGATGCAGCGAAACACAGGCTATCGGTTTGCATCGCCGGGGTAATTCGATGGACAGGTTACGCACCAGCATGTTCAGCGCCGCCTTGGAGCTCCGGTAGGCATACCACCCCCCGAACCCGTTATCGGTAATCGACCCGACTTTTGCTGAAATCGCCGCCACCCGCTTGAATTGCCGGTGTCGAAGCCAGGGCAACAGCGCCTGCGTCAGTAAACCGAACCCGGTCGCATTCACTGCAAACGCCCGCGCCATACTCCCTGCGTCCAGATCCTCGAGACGCTTCTCGGGAAACATCTCCGGCCCATGGAGCAAGCCGGCGGCGTAGATGTATCCGTCGATGCCCTCCTCTCGGGCCAACAACGATTCCAGCCCCTCGGCAACGGCCGCTGGCGACGCACTGTCCTCGGCATCCCATGGCAACACGATACTTCGCTCATGAGCCCGCAAGACCTCCGGTGCTTTTTCCGGGTCACGACACAATCCAATCACACTCGTCTGTGAATCCCGCTCAAGCAACCGGTTCGCCAACGCGCCGCCAATTGCGCCGGAAACTCCGGCAATCACCACTCGTTTCATCAGAGACCTCCTTTGTTCTGGAGGACATACGAAAATTCTATCGTCCGGACTGCCCAAAACGGTGAACCAGCGCATTAAAACAGGCGTATGAAACCAGTGTTCAAATCATCTTCGGGGTCCTGCCGTTCCGGGCAGAACTCCAGTAAAAAAGCGCACGTAGGAGAGTATCCATGCAATACCAGGCTCCGGCGAATGACCTTCGCTTTCTGTTGTTTGATGTATTGGGCGCAGACCGGCTGCATGAGCTGGAAAAATACGCCGATGCCACCCCGGATCTGATTTCCGCGGTTATTGACGAGGCTGGCAAGCTCGCCGCAGAAGTCATCCAGCCCACCAACCAGGTCGGCGACCGGGAAGGCTGTACCTACGATCCCGAGACCCGCTCGGTGAAAACGCCCGAAGGATTCAAGGATGCCTACAAGAAGTTCGTTGAGGGCGGCTGGACAGCGCTGGACGCACCGCTTGAATACGGCGGCCAGGGCCTGCCCCACACCCTGAAGTTCGTGGTGGACGAAATGGTCTGCTCCACCAACCTCTCCCTGGGGATGTATCCGGGCCTGACCCATGGCGCCATCAGTGCCCTGCACGCACACGGGTCGGACGAACTGAAAAACATCTATCTGGAAAAACTGATCTCCGGCGAGTGGACCGGCACCATGTGCCTGACCGAACCCCAGTGCGGCACAGATCTTGGCCTGATTCGCACCCGCGCCAACCCGAACGATGACGGCAGCTACGCCATCGAAGGTACCAAGATCTGGATTACCGGGGGCGAGCACGACCTGGTGGACAACATCGTGCATCTGGTTCTGGCCAAACTGCCCGGGGCACCGGATACCACCAAGGGGATTTCGCTGTTCGTGGTTCCCAAATTCCTGCCGGATTCCGGTGAGCGCAATCCTGCCTTCTGTGGCGGTCTTGAGCACAAGATGGGTATCAAGGGCTCTGCCACCTGCGTTATGAACTTCGAGGGCGCCAAAGGCTGGCTTGTCGGCGAGCCAAATGATGGCATGCGGGCGATGTTCACCATGATGAACGAAGCCCGCCTGATGGTTGGCATGCAGGGTCTCGGCCTGGCGGAGATGGCTTACCAGGAAAGTCTCGGATTTGCCCGTGAGCGCTTGCAGAGCCGCTCACTAAGCGGCCCGAAGAACCCCGATGGTCCCGCTGATCCGATCATCGTGCACCCGGATGTACGCCGGATGCTGATGCGCCAGAAAGTCCTGAACGAAGGCATGCGTGCCCTGGCCCTGTTCGCCGGACACCAGCTGGATCTGTCGGTTGCGCATCCTGACGAAACCGTCCGGGAATCCGCCGATGATCTGGTTCAACTGCTGACACCCGTTGTGAAATCCTTCCTGACGGACGAAGGCTTCAACAACGCCAATACCGGCTTGCAGGTACTGGGTGGTTCCGGCTTCACAACAGACTGGCCGCTGGAACAGCTGGTGCGGGACGGCCGGATTGCCCGGATCTACGAGGGCACCAACGGCATTCAGGCCATGGACCTTGTAGGCCGCAAACTGAGCCTGAAAGGCGGCCAGCTGGTACGCACCCTGTTCGGAACGCTGAGCGGATACCTCAAGGACAATCCGGAGGCGCCGCACCGCGAGGAACTCAAGAACGCCATGAAGGCGCTGGAAACCGCCACCATGTGGCTGGCCACCAATGCACCTAAAGATCCGGAGCAGGCGGGCGCTGCCGCTACGCCCTATCTGCGCCTGATGGCACTGACCGTGATCGGCTACCTCTGGTCCCGCATGGCCAATGTTGCCAACGAGCAGCTTGCCGCCGGCGAAGGCAACAAGCCCTTGCTGGAGAGCAAGGTTGTCTCTGCACGCTTCTTCTTTGAAAAGCTGCTGCCGGAAGTCGACTGGCTGCTGGGCGACATTCAGAGCGGCAAGGATAGCCTGATGGCGTTCTCAGACGACCACTGGGCAGCGTGATCCGGACTCCGGCCGGAGCCTGGCGGTTCTGGCCGGAAATGACCGAACAATGACAGCTTGTGACCTTCAGGGTGACGGTCTGGAAATTGATAATGATCACGTTGATTAGTGTCTCTGAACTAGTCCTGCCCAGCTCCCCGTCGGACTGGGTACTTTTGAAAGCCACGCTCTGCGTGGCTTTTTTTATGGCCATTTTTTTGTCTGTGCGGTCACTGGGTTACAATTGCCACCTTTGATTCTGTCCGGCTTTTGAACGGACCAGCACGGGGATAGCATGAACGCCGACGATTACGCTTTCCGCTTTGGCGGCATCGAACGACTGTACGGGCGTCGGGCCCTGGAAGCCTTTCGCCACGCCACTATTGCCGTTGTCGGCCTTGGCGGCGTCGGGTCCTGGGCCGCTGAAGCCCTGGCCAGAAGCGGCGTTGGCACCATTGTATTGATCGACATGGACGATGTCTGCGTGTCCAACACCAACCGTCAGCTCCATGCCCTCGAAGGCCAGTACGGACGCACCAAAACCGATGCCATGGCAGACCGGTTACGGGCGATCAACCCGGAAGCAGACATCCGGGTGCATTTCGGCTTCCTGACCACCAAGAACGTCAGCGAACTGATTACCGGGGACATGACCGGGGTGATTGATGCCATCGACAGCGTCAAGGCCAAGGCCGCCCTGATTGCCCACTGCCAGCGCCGGAAAATCCCCCTGGTATGCGCCGGCGGCGCCGGCGGACAGATCGATCCCACCCAGATTCAGGTGGCCGACCTCAGCAAAACCACCCAGGACCCGCTTCTGGCCAAGGTACGCAACCTGCTGCGCCGGGAATACGGTTTTTCCCGGAATCCCAAGCGTCGCTTTGGCATTGAGGCCGTATACTCCCTGGAACAGCTGACGTATCCTGCCGGAGACGGGGAAGTCTGCCTGCAGAAACCGGCCACCGACGGCCCGGTACGTCTGGACTGCGCTTCCGGCTTTGGCGCCGCCAGCCCGGTAACCGCCAGTTTCGGTCTCTTTGCAGCCTCAAGGCTTCTGAACCGGATTGCCCGGCGCGCCAACCAATAGATCAACGGACCTGAAACCATTATGCCTGTCAGCACTGTCCTGATTCTTGCCAGCATTGGCGTTCTTTCACTGTTCTGTCAGTGGCTTGCCTGGCGTGTGCGCATGCCCGCCATCCTGTTCCTGCTGGCTGGCGGCATTGCCGCCGGGCCTGTTCTCGGCTTCCTGTCCCCGGAAGTGGTTTTCGGTGACCTGCTGTTCCCGGTCATTTCCCTCGCCGTTGCCATCATCCTTTTCGAAGGCAGCCTGACCCTACGCTACGAGGAAATCCGCGGCCACGGCAAGATGGTCCGCAACCTCATTCCGGTAGGCTCCATTGTCACCTGCATCATCGGCACCCTTGCCGCCCGGTGGCTGCTGGATGTCTCCTGGGCGGTCGCCCTGCTGTTTGGCGCCATCTCGATTGTCACCGGCCCGACCGTGATTGCACCGCTGCTGCGGTCCGTACGACCGGACTCCAAACTGGCCAACATACTTCGCTGGGAAGGCATCATCATTGACCCGGTCGGGGCACTGCTGGCGGTCCTGGTGTTCGAGGGGATTGTCTCCTGGGGTCAGGGCAACGTGTTCGGCCACTCGCTGTACATATTCGGCAAGACCCTGGCCGTGGGTTTCCTGATGGGCGCTGGAGCCGGTTATCTCAATGGCATCGTGTTGCGCAAACACTGGATTCCCCAGTACCTGCATAATGCCGGCACCCTCACCTTCATGCTCGGCGTGTACGCCATCTCGAACGAACTGGCCCATGAGTCGGGCCTGCTGACAGTGACGGTTATGGGCATCTGGATGGCCAACATGAAGCAGGTGCCTATCGAGAGCATCCTGGAGTTCAAGGAATCCCTGAGTGTTCTCCTGATTTCCGCCCTGTTCATCATCCTGGCGGCCCGGGTTGAATTTTCCGCCATCGCCGAACTGGGCTGGGGCCTGGTGGCCGTACTCGCCCTGTTGATGCTGGTGGCGCGCCCCCTGAGCATCTTTCTCTCGGCCATTGGTACCAATCTGAACTGGCGGGAAAAGCTCTTCCTGAGCTGGATTGCCCCAAGGGGCATTGTTGC
>PYVH01000003.1:0-2083 GCA_003030785.1 Marinobacter sp. B9-2
TGGAAGGGCTATGCATTAACCGGCCAGAATGGAGCTGTGGATGTTGAGGCATTGCCGGCGGTGTTCGCCCGGGAAAAGCTGGATATCGGTAGTCGCTTGCTTTTACCCCATGTCGCGCAAGCAGTATCGACCCTGCAGGCCGGCGGTTCCGTGCTGGATCTGGCCTGTGGCAATGGCGTGCTGGGTCTGGCGGCGCTGGCGGAAAGAGGGGATTTGCTGCTGGGTTTCAGCGACGTTTCAAGTCAGGCTGTGCTCAGTGCCCGGCATAACGTTGAACGGGCGTTCCCGGAAGCCCGTGCGGTTTTCTCTCACTGCGACGGAATTGAGCAGGCCGCAGGGCCTTTCGATCTGATCCTTCTGAATCCGCCGTTTCACGAGGGCGGTGTGGTGGGTGATCACATTGCCCTGCGGCTCTTTGAGCAGGCATCGCAGTCCCTGAACCCGGGTGGCAGCTTGCTGATGGTCGGAAACCGTCACCTTGGCTATCATCGAAGCCTGCGCCGGTATTTCTCAACGGTGGATCAGTTGGATGCCAGCCCGAAGTTCGTGGTCTTTCGGGCCAGCAACCGTTGAGTAGTCCGGCCGGTTACAGGGTCGGGGCAGGGCGGTCGTAACCAAGGCGTGCCAGGGTGTCCACGATGGTCTGGGTCTGGCTGTCTATTTCGATGTTCACCCGCTGACCTTCTTCGACCGTGCCAAAGGTCGTGGCCCTCAGGGTTTCAGGAATCAAATGGACGTTGAACCGGTTGCCGCGAACTTCGCCAATGGTCAGGCTGGCGCCGTTGATAGCGATATAGCCTTTGGGAAAGATATAGCGTGTCCATTCGTCGGGCACCTCAAACCAGAGGGTGACATTGTTTTCCGGTCGCAGAATTTCGACGATTCGTGCGGTGGTGTGAATATGGCCTGACAACAGGTGGCCGCCAATCTCGTCTCCGATCCGGGCCGCGCGCTCGAAATTAACCGGGTCCCCGGTTTTCAGATCCCCCAGCGTCGTTAGCCTCAGGGTTTCCTGCATGGCATCAAAATAAAGCAGGCTGTCTTCCTGGCGGGTCACGGTGAGGCAGGTGCCATTGATTGCGACGGATGCACCGATGGAAACGCCGCCTGCATGTTCAGCAGGGAGCCTGATGGCAAAAGTGCTTAGCCCGGTCTCGGCAGTGACGTCTTCGATGGTTGCAATGCCCTGGACAATGCCTGTGAACATAAGCCTGACCTCGTTTGGTGTGTTGTGCGGGTGCCGATCTGGCAGGTGCGCCAAGGATAGCGAGCGGGCCGGCCGATGCCAAGGTGGAGCAATGGGTATTCAAGTATCCGGTGCGGTGGTCGATACCCATTGAAACCCCCTGAACCCGGACAATCTGCCATGGCGGAAAATCAGAGCAAGGCTGCGACCCAGGCAAATGTGCCCGCCCAGGCCCCTGTATTGCGGCCAGGCAGGGCAGCGGATCCTGTGCCCGCCCCCGTGGCCCCTGGCGACCAGACTCCGGCGACGGTTCCAGCCAATCCGGCGGCGGAATCGGCACCGACCGGTCAGGCGCCAGAGACCAGTTCCGAATCCGAACCATCGGCTGACAGGGGAGAGCCCCGGGACACCGACGGTGGCAAGCAGGAAAGGGTGCTGGCGGAATCCCGCCAGCGCAAACTCAGGCTGATGCTGCGCCAGTGCGACCGGGTCCTGTTAATGGATTTCGACTTGCTGGCGATGAACGGCTGGCCGGACAACTACACGATGGCCGAGGCGCGCCGGAGTCGGGACCTGTGGCTGTTCAGTGCGTTGATTGCGGCGGCTGTCTTTCTGAGCGGATTAACCGGGTTTGTGCCAGCCTGGATAGCTGGTGGTGGCTTCGGCGCCTTTGTCATCATTCTGTTGTTGGGAGTGCCTGCCGTACGCAGAATCTACACCACCAAACCCTCCTACCTTGATCTGATAATAACTCGCCAGCGGATGCTCCGTGAGGCAAGGCAACACGTCGCCCACCTGGAGGGGTCGGATGGCCTTATCTGGCAATGTGCGCGGATGGCGGATTTTAACCCGGCGCTGAAAAATACTCGGTTCAGTCACCTTCTGAGGTTGTCAGAG
>PYVH01000003.1:2093-69798 GCA_003030785.1 Marinobacter sp. B9-2
CAGAGAGTCGCAGTCTGCCCCGGCAATTGCCCCGCCGAGAGCACGTGCGTCTTTATCTGATTTGTCTGCTGGAAGCAGAGAAGGCGTACAGCCGCGTCCAGAAAGCATTTTTCGAGGGTAACCAGGAAGCCCTTGACCGGGGCTGGGAGGAAGTAGCGGCAGAGCCTGAGCCCAGAACTTGACACAAGTGCACTTCAAACGTATGTTTCAAACAGACGTTTGCTAGAGGCATTGATAACAAAATGGCGCAGTCTGATACCGTTGACCGGATTCTCGATGCAGCCGAAGAGCTGTTCGCCGACCGGGGTTTCTCGGAAACCTCGCTCAGGATGATTACCAGTAAGGCTAAAGTAAATCTGGCCGCTGTCAATTACCACTTTGGCTCAAAGAACGCCCTGATCCATGCCGTATTTGCGCGCTTTCTGACGCCGTTTTCCGCGACACTGGAAAACGCCTTCGACGAGCTCGAAGAGCGGTGTGACGGCAAACCGCCAACGCTGAATCAAACGCTATGGGCACTTACGGAAAGCGCGGTGCGCATGCCCCAGCGTAACGAGAAGGGTATCTCCATCTTCATGCGCCTGCTCGGGCTTGCCTACACCCAGTCCCAGGGGCATTTGCGCAAGTTCCTGGAACAGGAATACAGCGAGCCTTTCAGCCGTTTCATGCGGCTGCTCAAGGAGGCGACCCCGCAGCTATCCTCTGTTGACCGTTACTGGCGCATCCAGTTCATGCTCGGGGCAACGGCGTTCACCATGTCCAGCAGCGATGCCCTGAGGGACATCCTGCAGAACAAGCTGGGTGTGGAAACCACGATCCAGGAAATTGCTGCCCGCCTGGTTCCCTTCCTGGCTGCCGGGATGCAGGCGGAAGACGCCATGCTGATTCCGCCGGTCGGCAGCAAGGTCTCGGTTGCCTGAGTTCCTCTCTCTCGGTTAGGCTTCCCCTCTGAACCTCCGAGGGAGCCTGGCCGGTTTTGACGCATCCCGCATCCGTCCGCATCGACATTGATCTGCCCCTTCAGCGCCTCCGGCTTGAAACCGGAGGCGGTGAGCTTATTGCATCCTATCCGGTTTCCACTGCGCTGAATGGCGCGGGTGAGAGCGATGGCAGTGGCTGTACGCCCCGGGGAGAGCATTATATCCGGGCCTGTATTGGCGCCGGACTTCCGGCCGGAACTGTCTTCCGGGCCCGGCGCCCCACCGGCGAAATCTACAGCGCCGAACTTGCCCGGCGGCACCCTGACCGCGACTGGATCCTGAGTCGGATTCTCTGGTTGTGTGGCCGCGAATGGGGCAAAAACAGGGGGCCGGGTGTCGATACTTTCCGCCGCTTCATATACATTCACGGCACGCCGGACAGCGAGCCTATGGGAATACCGCTGTCCCACGGCTGTGTGCGGATGCGCAATGAAGACATTGTTGATCTTTTTGATCGCGTTGTGCCGGGAACGGTCGTTTCCATTCGATAAACCTTTCGAGACCAGAGGGATCCGATGATCGGGGATGTTATGGCCATGGTGAGTGGCTGGATCGAGAATTTCGGGCTGCTGTCTGAAGCCTGGCGTGTCGGGATTGTCGTATTTGCGCTGGTGTTCGCAACGGCCGCGGTGGCGTACATCGCAAGCCACATTATCGTTGCTATCGAGCGCAAGTTCAGCCAGACCAAAAACCTGTGGGACGATGCCTTGTTGCACGCCGCCCGCAAACCGGTCGTGGCCTTTGTCTGGTTGCAAGGCGTCTACTGGGCTGCAGAAGTGGCTCATCGCTACTCGGAAGCGGAGATCTTCAAGGTCAACGATTCGCTTCTGCAGCTCGGGTTTGTCTTCGTTCTGGTATGGGCGGTCCTGAGGCTGATCAAGGAAGCCGAGGGGATTCTGGTATCGCCGCTGAAAATGAAACAGCCCATGGACTACACCACCGTCAACGCGGTGAGCAAGTTGTCCCGGGCGGTGGTTATCATTACCGCGGTGCTGATTGCGATGCAGTCCATGGGCTACAGCATTTCCGGGGTCCTGGCCTTCGGCGGCGTGGGTGGTATTGCAGTCGGCTTCGCCGCGAAGGACCTGTTGGCCAACTTTTTCGGCGGTTTTATTATCCATCTCGACCGACCGTTCAAGGTTGGGGACTGGGTGCGGTCCCCGGACCGAAACATTGAGGGTACGGTTGAGCACATCGGCTGGCGTCTGACCACCATCCGTACCTTCGACAAACGTCCGCTTTATGTGCCCAATGCTGCGTTTACCACCATCGCAGTGGAAAACCCCTCACGCATGACCAACCGCAGGATCTACGAGACGATTGGCATCCGGTATGCCGATGTCGGGCAGATGGCAACCATCGTCGACGACATCAAGGCCATGCTGCAGCAGCATGAGGACATCGACAGCGATCAGACCCTGATTGTGAACTTCCTGGCGTTCAACGCGTCGTCTCTGGATATCATGGTGTACACCTTCACCAAGACCACCCAGTGGGTGCAGTTCCACGAGGTGAAGCAGGATGTATTGCTGAAAATCAGCGACATTATCGAGGGTTACGGTGCCGAAGTGGCCTTCCCGACCCGAACTCTGCATCTTCCGGACGGCGTCCGGCTATCCGGATCGCAGTCCGCGGGAGCCTCGGACAAGAGCGAGGCGGATTCTTCCGGCAAGAGCGCCGAGACATTGCAGAACCGTCAGACAACCGGAGATTTGGAAGACTCAGGAGATTCAGAATGACGTCACCGGAGAAAATGCACCCTGTTGGCATCATTGGCGGCACCGGCCTCACCACTCTGTCAGGCCTTGAGATTACCGGTGAGAAGCCGGTCAGGACATCCTGGGGCGTTCCATCCGCGCCCCTCGTTGAGGGCCACTTGGGGGATCAGCCGGTCATCTTCCTGTCGCGCCATGGTAACCCCCATCGTATTCCACCCCACCAGGTGAACTATCGGGCCAATTTGCGGGCCCTCTACGAAGCCGGGGTCCGAACGGTGATCGGGGTTAACGCTGTGGGTGGGATTCACCCGGATATGGGGCCTGCCCATGTGGTTATTCCCGATCAGATTATTGACTACACCTGGGGGCGTGCCAGCACCTTTTACGAGGGCGATCTGGACTCGGTAACCCACATTGATTTCACCTGGCCCTACGATGAGAGTGCGCGTCAGATTCTCATTGATGCCGCCGGCGCTGAAAATGTGCCGTTCTCCGGTTTCGGGGTGTACGGGGCAACCCAGGGCCCGAGGCTGGAAACGGCGGCGGAGATCATCCGGATGGAGCGGGACGGCTGCGACCTGGTGGGCATGACCGGTATGCCGGAAGCTGCCCTGGCGGCGGAACTGGGGATGCGCTACGTCTGTCTCGGGCTGGTGGTGAACTGGGCCGCCGGTAAATCCGACCACGTCATTACCATGGAAGAAATCGAAGCGGCCATCGAGCAGGGAATGTCCGGGGTCAAGCGGATTCTCGAGGTCTCTATGGCCGGTCTTGGGGTGCTTACTCCGTTGTCTCAATCTTCTTGAAGAAAACCAGCACGCCGATGGTGGGGGAGTCCAGGAAGTGGATTTCCTCACTGCGCATCCGGCGGGTTTCCCGAATCCAGGTCAACAGCTCAAGCGGGGCAGGCTCCGCCAGCACAGGGAGCTGCTGAGCTGCCGCCCCTTCGGTTGTCGCTGCGACCGCCGGTGTCTCTTCAGTGTCTGATGCCTGGGCGGGCGATGGCGTCTCCCGGGACAGGTCAGTAACAGTATCTACAGACTGCTCTGGCATCTTCTCTGCGAGCTGCCAGTGATTGAGGTGAACGTTGACGTGCAGATAGCGTTGCCGGTCGATGGTGATGTGGCCTTCAACGTCTCTGGCGCGAGCGTCTTCAATCCAGTCGCCTGCTCTCACCCGTAAAGGCGTGCCTTCGTAATCCGGCGGGAACGCTTCGTACCAACCCGCAGCGACGAGTACTCGGTACCGGCCGCTGCGTTCAAGCCTGGCTGCTGCGCTGGCAAGATGAAGGTCGTCCCGGGGCGCCAGCTCGAGAGTGGTTTCCGTGGTGCCATCCTTCATCGCTGACCAGAGAACCTCCTCGGTTTCCGTCGGCGCGTCTACCGTGCGGCCAGACATCCGCTCATTCACGGCCTCGGGCTCTATAATCCGCTCAAGAATCACGAACTCGGCGCGGTAGTAGTCGTCGGGAATGGGGGTGCCAGGCTCAAGGGGCAGTGCTGCCCGGTCGGGCTGCTGGGCAGCCGCTGTGGCTGCGAAGCTCAGCAGGAGGGCGGCCAGGAAGGCCCGGGTCGGGTATCGGCACCAGCGAATTCCGTCAATCTGCAAGGGTCGTACTCCACATGTTGGTCGGCTATTCATGAGCCGGACGCGTCACTTTTTGCAGGCTCCAGCTCGCCAAGCATCCGGGAAATGCCGTCGAGTTTACCACCGGTTGTGGCATCCTTCAGCCGAAAACGGAAGCTGTTGGCACCTTCGAGCCGGTATTGGTCCGGTGCGGATTGCACTTTTTTAACCAGAACCAGAGGGTCCACCGGTGTAGAGCTGCCAAACTCGAGGCGCGCCCATTCCTTGCCGGCGTCCACTTTCACGATGCCCAGGGCTTCCGCGCGAAGACGTAGCTCGGTCTGGCGGATCAGGTTCTTTGCCGGATCCGGTAACAAACCGAACCGGTCAATCATTTCAACCTGAAGTTCTTTTAATGCTTCCGGGCTGTCAACGCTGGCGATTCGCTTGTAGAGCATCAGGCGGTTATGGACATCCGGCAGGTAATCCTCGGGAATCAATGCCGGAATTCTCAGGTTCATTTCGGTGCCATGGCTCAGGGGCAGGTCGGCGTTGGGGGTTCGACCCTCCCGGATAGCCTTGACGGCTTCGTCCAGCAGCTGCATGTAGAGGGTAAAGCCGATACTTTCGATCTGGCCGCTTTGTTCTTCCCCCAGTAATTCCCCGGCGCCACGGATTTCCAGATCGTGGGTGGCCAGCATGAAGCCGGCGCCCAGGTCCTGGGCCTCCGAGATCGCGTCCAGCCGCTTTTTGGCGTCCGCCGTAATCGATTTCGGCGGTGGCGTCAGCAGGTAGGCGTAGGCCTGGTGGTGAGACCGGCCCACCCGACCCCGGAGCTGATGCAGCTGGGCCAGGCCAAATTTGTCCGCCCGCTCGATAATGATGGTGTTGGCGCTGGGAACGTCGATACCGGTTTCAATGATGGTTGAGCACACCAACACGTTGAAACGCTTGTGGTAGAAGTCCGACATGATCTTTTCCAGATCCCGCTCCCGCATCTGGCCGTGGGCCACGCCCACACGGGCTTCGGGAATCAGCGCCCGGAGATCCTCGGCAGCTTTCTCAATAGTCGCCACATCGTTATGGAGGAAGTAGACCTGACCACCACGGAGAATTTCCCGCAAAATGGCTTCCTTGACCATGGCGTTGTCTTTCTGGCGCACGAACGTTTTCACCGATAATCGACGTGCCGGGGGCGTTGCGATAATAGAGAGATCCCTCAGGTGCCCCATGGCCATGTTCAGGGTGCGCGGAATTGGAGTCGCGGTCAGATTGAGCATGTCCACTTCTGCCCGCAGCGCTTTGAGCCTCTCCTTTTGCTGCACGCCAAAACGGTGCTCTTCATCAATGATGACCAGGCCAAGATTCTTGAACTTGATGTCGCCCTGAAGCAGCTTGTGGGTGCCGATGACAATATCCGCTTTGCCATTCTCCACAGCCTCCAGAGCCTTGCTGGTCTGGCCGGCGGTGCGAAACCGACTCAGCAGCTCGACCTGTACCGGGGTATCGGAGAAGCGATCCCGGAACGATTCGTAGTGCTGTTGGGCCAGCAGGGTGGTGGGAACCAGTACAGCCACCTGTTTGCCGGACCAGGTCGCCATGAACGCCGCGCGCATGGCGACCTCGGTCTTGCCGAAGCCCACATCGCCGCATACCAGGCGGTCCATCGGTCGCTCACTGGTCATGTCCTCGAACACGGACTGAATGGCGACCTGCTGGTCCGGCGTTTCCTCGAACGGGAAGCCGGCGGCAAAGGCGCGGTAGGCCTCCTTCGGATCCTCGAAGCTGAAGCCCTTACGTGCCTCCCGGCGAGCGTACACGTCCAGTAGCTCGGCGGCGGTATCGCGGATTTTCTCGAGGGCTTTCTGTTTGGCGTTGCTCCAGCGATCCGTTCCGAGTTTATGCAGTGGTGCATGCTCGGTGTCGTTGCCGGCATAGCGGGAAATCAGGTGCAGGCTGGAGACCGGTACATAAAGTTTGGAGCCGCCGGCGTACTCAAGCATCAGAAATTCGCTGGCCTCACCCTCAACGGTGATGGTTTCCAGGCCACGGTAGCGGCCAACGCCATGGTCAATGTGGACCACGGGCGCGCCGATCCTCAATTCCGACAGGTCCCGGAAACCGGCATCGTCAGTTTCTGTCGGCTTTTCCCGGCGACGCCGTTGCAAAACCCGCTCTCCGAAGAGGGCTGTTTCGGTAATCAGCGCAACGGAGTGCTCCGGAAGCACCAGGCCGTGTTCCATCGGAGCAATGGTAATGGCCAGTGGGCTCTCCTTGTCGTCAAGAAAGGCCTGCCAACCGGATAGGGTTTTCATTTCAAGGCCCTGCTCGCCCAGGTTCTCCATCAGGGCTTCGCGCCGGCCGGAAGATTCGGCGCAGATCAGCACGTGGCCGTCGAACTCTCCGAGGAACCGCTTGAGGCGACCGGCCGGATCCGCAGCCCGACCGTCCATAGCGATGTCCGGCAGGGTTTTTGTCCGGCAGTTGACCGATCCCGAGGCCTCCGTGGTCTCGGAGGAAATCGTCACCCTCGGGAAGGCTTTCAGGTGCCTGAACAACTCTTCCTGCTGCAGGAACAGGCGGGTGGGCGGCAGGATCGGCCGCAACCGGTCATGGCGTCGGTCTTCATACCGGTTACGGGTTTCGCTGTCGAAATGGCTGACGGCATCGTTCAATCCGTCAGCGGTAAAGACATGGGTCGCCCCCGGCAGGTAATCAAACAGGGTGGCCGTCTCATCGAAAAACAAGGGCAGATAGTACTCGATCCCCGGTGGGGTGATGCCGTGGGTCACGTCCTGGTAGATCGGAGTGTCCTTGTCGGCATCCGGGAACTGCTCGAACCAGCGGCTGCGGAAGCCCGAACGGGCTTCCTTGTGCCAGGGAAATTCGTAGGCAGGCAGCAGTTCGATGCGTTCGATCCGGTCTATCGAGCGCTGGGTTTCGGGGTCAAAGGTCCGGAGGGTTTCAATCTCATCATCGAACAGGTCAATCCGGTAGGGCTGGCTTGCCCCCATGGGAAAGATGTCGAGGATCGCGCCACGGACGGCGTATTCGCCGTGTTCATAGACATTCTCCGCGTGCCGGTAACCGGCCGCCTCAAGCTGCATTCGCCAGTTCTCGATGTCCAGGGACTGTCCCACTTCCAGAAGCAGGGTGTTGCCTTGCAGATAGTTAACCGGTGGCAGCCTGTGCATCAGGGTTCGTGCCGGAACCACCAATACGCCATGGCTGGTTGAGGGCAGGCGGTGCAGCGTACGGATTCGCCTGGAAATAATATCCTGATGGGGCGAAAACAGGTCGTAGGGCAGGGTTTCCCAGTCCGGCAGAGACAGCAGTTCCAGCCCGTCTTCGCTGACGGCCGGCCCATCTTCTTCCGGGGGCAGCCCGAGGAAGAAGCGCATGGCCTGCTCAAGCCTTATGGCGTCGGCGGTGCTGCGGGTAACGACCAGGGTCAGGCCCCTGTGGGCACGGGCACTTTCACAGATGGCCAGCGCGTCACTGCTGCCGTGCAATTGGCCCCAGATCCTGTGATCGGCCGGTCGTGACGGGAATGCCGGGGCAATCAGGGGTTGGGGCTGGGGGCTTCGGGTTGCACCTTGGCTCATGGGCAGTCTGGTTCTCCTGCAGTGGATGTCCGGGAGGCGGCGAGGCGCGTATTCTAACGCCCGCAGGTGACGCTGTCATGGCGGCGGCGGAGCGGCCGCTGACTGCCGGACAGGCAAACGAAATTTATACGAAGGTCATGGCCGCACGTATTTGCGGTCAGCCGGATTAAGTTGGATAATGTGCGCCCCAATTTCCAAGTGCCAACTGCAGAGGTTCAAGCGTGAGTCACGAACAGATCAATCAGCACCTGTCCAACTGGACGGAAAGAGAGTCCACCGCGGAAGCCATGATTCCGCTGATCGGCCGCCTCTACCGCAAGAACAATGTGGTTACTTCTGTATACGGCCGCGCCATCATCAACCAGTCGGTTATCGATATCATCCGTGCCCACCGATTTGTGCGCCAGGTTGAAGACAGCGAGCTTTCTGTTCACGACACCCTGCCGATCCTCCAGGCCATGGACAAACTTGAACTCGGTCGTGCCCACGTGGATATCGGCAAGCTGGCGGTCAAGTTCAAAGAGGAAGGCGGCGACCTGACCGAATTCCTGAAGCGTGAAATCGGCCCGGTTGTGGGGCAGTACGCTGCCCAGTCCGAGGAAGATGCCAACAATGACACCAAAGACGTCGTTCTGTACGGTTTTGGCCGGATTGGTCGTCTGCTGGCTCGTATCCTGATCGAGAAGGCCGGTGGTGGCAACAACCTGCGTCTGCGTGCGATTGTGGTTCGCCAGGGCGGTGCGGAAAACGATCTCGAGAAGCGCGCCAGTCTGCTTCGCCGTGATTCCGTGCACGGTCCGTTCGATGGCACCATTACCGTTGATGAGAAGGAATCCGCCCTGATTGCCAACGGCAACTATATCAAGGTTATCTACTCTGATGGGCCGGACAAGGTGGATTACACGGATTACGGCATCAACAACGCCATCGTGATCGACAACACCGGTAAGTGGCGTGATGAAGCCGGTCTTGGCCTGCACCTGAAATCAAAAGGCGTCAGCCGCGTTATCCTGACGGCGCCGGGTAAGGGCGATATCAAGAACATCGTTTATGGTATCAACAACGACTGGATTACTGACGAAGACAGGATCCTGTCAGCCGCCTCCTGTACCACCAATGCCATCACACCGGTATTGAAGGCGATTGAAGACGAATACGGCATCGAAGATGGTCACGTGGAGACGGTGCACTCCTACACCAACGACCAGAACCTGATCGATAACTACCACAAGGGCAGCCGCCGCGGGCGCAGCGCCGCCCTGAACATGGTAATTACCGAGACGGGGGCCGCCAAGGCTGTCTCCAAGGCGCTGCCGGTTCTGAAGGGCAAGCTGACCGGTAATGCGATCCGGGTGCCAACGCCGAACGTGTCCATGGCGATCCTGAATCTCAACCTCAAGAAAGACGTTGATGTGGAAGGTGTTAACGAATACCTGCGGGATATGGCGCTGCACTCGGAGCTGCAGAAGCAGATCGACTTCGTGAACTCTCCGGAAGTGGTTTCCACCGACTTTGTCGGTTCCCGCCATGCCGGCATCGTTGATGCCCAGGCAACCATCACCAGTGGCAAGCGTCTGATCCTGTATGTTTGGTACGACAACGAGTTCGGCTACAGCGCGCAGGTGATTCGCGTGGTCAACCAGATGGCCGGCGTAAATTACCCGATCTTCCCCAAACGTGCGAGAGACTGAGCGAATCGCGCCGATCTGGTGAAGTAATGGTGTTCAGAACCCCGATAGCGATTGCTGTCGGGGTTTTTTGTTTTTACGGTCAGCTAAACGACTGGTTTGGCTGTCGACGCACAACCGGTTCCGGTTTCTGGTGGAAATAGGATTCCTTAATCTCTATAATTGGCGCGATTTTGGGTACGTCTGGCACTCCGTTTCTCATGGTTTTTCTGGGCCGCAGGTGTCGGGCGTTACGAATCCATTGAAAAGTTTCTGATGATTGGATGAGGCTAATGATCAAGATCAAAAAAGGCCTGGATCTTCCCATCAGCGGCGCTCCCGAACAGACCATTACAGACGGCAAACCCGTTCGCCACGTTGCGTTGATCGGTTTTGACTATATCGGCATGAAGCCGACGATGGCTGTGAAAGAGGGGGACCGTGTCAAGCGCGGTACGCTGCTGTTCACGGACAAGAAGACCGAGGGCGTTCGTTATACTTCACCCGCCGCGGGCGTTGTGAAAGAGATCAACCGTGGTGAGCGTCGGGTATTCCAGTCGATCGTTATCGAAGTCGATGGCGATGAGGCTGAGACCTTTGCGCGCTACAGCGAAGCGGATCTTGCCGGCCTGGAACGCCAGCAGGTAGTCGATAATCTGGTGGAATCCGGGCTCTGGACTGCGTTCAAGACGCGTCCGTACAGCAAGGTTCCGGAGATTGATTCCGCTCCCCACTCAATTTTCGTGTCGGTCATGGATACCAACCCGCTGGCAGCGGACCCGACGGTCATCATTGGCGAAAACAGCCAGGCGTTCGAGAAAGGCCTTGAGATCCTTACCAAACTGACCACCGGCAAGGTGTTTGTCACTGGCAAGCCAGGATCCAACGTCGCTGTTCCCAGGTCCGACGCCGTTGAGGTGCACCAGTTCGATGGCAAGCATCCGGCCGGCAACGTGGGAACCCATATCCATCACCTGGATCCGGTTTCTGGCAGCAAGACGGTCTGGAGTATCAATTATCAGGACGTTATCGACATTGCCAAGCTGTTTGAATCCGGTGAAGTCCCTGTTGAGCGTGTCGTGGCGATCGGTGGCCCCAAGGCCCTGAAACCCCGTCTCGTGCGTACTCGTCTGGGTGCCAGTCTTGAGGAGCTTCTCGACGGTGAAGTTGCCACAGATTGCGAGATCCGGGCGATTTCCGGCTCCGTGTTCGGCGGTCGCCGTGGCGATGGTCCCTGCGCCTATCTTGGCCGGTTTGCCAATCAGGTGTCCGTGCTTGAGGAAGGTAACAAGCGCGAGTTCATGGGCTGGCTGTCGCCGGGTGCGAACAAGTTCTCCGTCATGAATATTTACCTGTCCAAGCTGGTCGGTGGCAAACGGTTCGATATGACCACCACCACCAATGGCAGCGAGCGGGCGATGGTGCCGGTGGGTGTTTACGAAAAGATCATGCCGCTGGACATTCTGCCCACGCAGTTGCTGCGTTCCCTGATTGTCGGCGACACAGAGATGGCACAGAAGCTTGGCGCACTGGAGTTGGATGAAGAAGATCTGGCGCTGTGCACCTTTGTGTGCCCCGGCAAATATGAATATGGTCCGATTCTCCGCGAGAACCTGACCCGAATCGAGATCGAGGGCTAATACGATGGCTATCAGACAGTTTCTCGATGGAATCGAGCATCACTTTGAAAAGGGTGGCAAGTACGAGCGCTGGTATGCGCTTTACGAGGCGGTGGATACTATTTTCTACTCGCCGGCGAGTGTCACCTCCACCACCGCCCATGTGCGTGACGGGATTGACCTCAAGCGCATCATGATCACGGTTTGGTTGTGCACCTTCCCGGCAATGTTCTTCGGAATGTGGAACATCGGCTACCAGGCCAACAGTTTCCTGGCGTCCAACCCGGATGCCATGATTGCTGACGGCGGCCTGCGGACTGCCTTTATCCAGGCACTTGCCATCACCGGTTCCGGTGCGGGCGTATGGGACAACTTCGTTTACGGCATGGCGTACTTCGTGCCCATTTACTTCGTGACCTTCGTGGTCGGTGGTTTCTGGGAAGTGCTGTTTGCCACCGTGCGCCGTCACGAAGTGAACGAGGGTTTCTTTGTCACATCGGTCCTGTTTGCACTGATCTGCCCGCCCACCATTCCTCTCTGGCAGGTGGCCCTGGGCATCACCTTCGGCGTCGTGATCGGCAAGGAAGTGTTCGGCGGTACCGGCAAGAACTTCCTGAACCCGGCCCTGACCGGTCGTGCCTTCCTGTACTTCGCCTATCCGGCGCAGATTTCCGGCGACACCGTCTGGACTGCGGTTGACGGCTTCAGTGGCGCCACGGCGCTGAGCTGGGCCGCCAGTGGTGGTCTGGAAGCTCTGGAAGCTCAAATTGGCTGGATGAGCGCCTTCATGGGCACCATTCAGGGCTCGATGGGTGAGACCTCGACACTGGCCATTCTGATTGGTGGCCTGATCCTGTTGGGGATGAAGATTGCCTCCTATCGCATCGTCGGAGGTGTGTTGATCGGTATGATCGGCATGTCGCTGCTGCTAAACATCATAGGTTCCGAGACCAATCCGATGTTCGCGGTTCCGGCGCATTGGCATCTGGTCATGGGCGGGTTTGCCTTTGGCATGATGTTCATGGCGACGGATCCGGTGTCCGCCGCGATGACTGACACGGGTCGCTGGTGTTTCGGTATTCTGGTAGGCGTGATGACTGTGCTGATCCGCGTGATCAATCCGGCGTTCCCGGAAGGCATCATGCTTGCCATCCTGTTCGCAAACCTGTTCGCGCCATTGATGGACCATTACGTGGTTCAGGCCAACATCAAACGGAGGCTTGCTCGTGGCTAAAGCTAAAGAAACCGTCTCCCGCACGCTGATCGTTGCGCTGGTGCTGAGTATCGTGTTCTCTGTCGTGGTATCCACCGCGGCGGTCATGCTCAGACCTGCCCAGGTCAAGAATCAGCATCTTGATATGACAACGAACATTCTCTCTGCCGCAGGTATGCTGGATCAAGGCGATACTGCAGAGCAGATTTTGCAGAAATTCGAGAGTTTCGATGTTCGCCTGGTGGATTTGGATACTGGTAAATTTGTAAAGCCTTCCGCCGTTGGTGTTGCTGAGCCCATGAAATATGATATGTACAAGGCTGCCTCGGACCCTCAGTTGTCTACGGATATTCCTTCCTCGGAAGACAAGGCTGGCATCAAGCGCCGGCCGAATGTTGCCAGGGTGTATACGCTGAGCGAGAACGGAGAGCTAGTGCGTGTGGTACTGCCAATTCATGGTTATGGCCTCTGGTCTACATTGTATGGCTTCATTTCGCTGGAAGGTGATTTGAACACCATTGAAGGGCTTGGCTTTTACTCCCACGCCGAAACTCCGGGCCTCGGTGGGGAGGTAGACAATCCACGCTGGAAGTCGCAGTGGGTGGGGAAGAAAGTTTATGATGGTGATCGCACTGAACCGCAGATCAAACTGGTTAAAGGTGGCGTAAACGTTGATGCAAAAAAAAGGCAGCATAAAGTGGATGCTCTGTCCGGGGCAACGTTGACCAGTCGCGGCGTTGAGCAACTGGTTAACTACTGGATGGGCGACCGCGGATACGCGCCGTTCCTGCAAAAACTTCGTGAAGGGGAGGTCTGATCATGGCAGATGCATCAGCCAAACAGGTTCTCTTCGAACCGATCTTCAGCAATAACCCGATTGCCCTGCAGATCCTGGGCATCTGTTCAGCGCTGGCGGTTACCACCAGCATGAACGTTACACTTGTTATGTGCGCGGCGGTTATTGCCGTTACCGCATTTTCCAACCTGGCCGTGTCCCTGGTACGCACCCAGATTCCGGGCAGTATCCGGATCATCGTGCAGATGACCATTATCGCCTCCCTGGTAATCGTGGTTGACCAGGTGCTCAAGGCCTATGCCTACGAGATTTCCAAGCAGCTCTCAGTGTTCGTTGGTCTGATTATCACCAACTGCATCGTTATGGGCCGCGCGGAAGGCTTTGCCATGAAGAACGGCCCCTGGCTGAGCTTCCTGGACGGCGTTGGTAACGGTCTGGGCTACTCGGTACTCCTGATCTTCGTTGCCTTCTTCCGTGAATTGCTGGGCGCCGGCTCACTGTTCGGTGTCTCCCTGATGCCGGTGGTGAACGAAGGTGGCTGGTACATTCCTAACGGCTTGTTGCTGCTGCCGCCGAGTGCGTTCTTTATTATCGGCCTGGCGATCTGGGGTCTGCGGACCTGGAAGCCGGAGCAGGTTGAAGAGCCGGACTATAAAATGTCTCGCCATGTCGCCAAGGAGGCCTTCTGATGGAGCATTATATCAGCTTGATTCTGAAGGCTGTTTTTGTTGAAAACATGGCGCTGGCCTTCTTCCTGGGGATGTGTACCTTCCTGGCCATCTCCAAGAAGATCGAGGCCGCAACCGGTCTTGGCATTGCCGTGGTGGTCGTGCTGACGGTCACCGTTCCGGTGAACAACCTTCTGTACAACAGCGTTCTGCGCGAAGGCGCCCTGGATTGGGCTGGCCTGCCGAACGTAGACCTGAGCTTTCTCGGATTGCTGACGTATATCGGGGTAATCGCGGCGATTGTTCAGATCATGGAAATGGTACTGGACAAGTATATCCCGGCGCTCTATGCCGCTCTGGGTGTGTTCCTGCCACTGATTACAGTGAACTGCGCCATTCTGGGTGCCTCGCTGTTCATGGTGGAGCGTGACTACACCTTCGGCGAGAGTGTGGTGTATGGCTTCGGCGCCGGCCTTGGCTGGGCCCTGGCGATCATTGCCCTGGCGGGTATCCGCGAGAAGCTGAAGTACAGTGACGTTCCGGAAGGCCTGCGCGGCCTGGGTATCACCTTCATTACTGTTGGTCTGATGTCCCTGGGCTTCATGTCCTTCTCCGGCATCTCACTGTAACTCACCCGGTGATTCGGTTTAACGAAAAGGCGAGACCATGAATACAGAAATTATTCTCGGCGTGGTCATGTTCACCGTTATCGTTCTGGCCCTGGTCGCAGTGATTCTTGCGGCCCGGTCCAGGCTGGTAAGCACCGGTGATGTGACCATTGAGATCAACGACGATCCCGAACACACGCTGAAGACCGAAGCCGGCGGCAAGCTGCTCGGTACTCTGGCTAACAGTGGTATTTTTCTGTCCTCTGCTTGTGGTGGCGGCGGTACCTGCGCCCAGTGCAAGTGCAAGGTTCTGGAGGGCGGCGGTGCCATGCTGCCGACGGAAAAGACCCACTTCACCAATCGTGAAGAGAAAGAGGGCTGGCGCCTGTCCTGCCAGGTTCCTGTAAAACAGGACATGAAGGTGGAAGTGCCGGAAGAGTTCTTTGGCGTCAAGAAGTGGGAATGCGAGGTTGTCTCCAACCACAACGTCGCCACCTTCATCAAAGAGCTGGTGCTCAAGCTGCCGGAAGGCGAGGAAGTTGACTTCCGGGCCGGCGGTTACGTTCAGCTCGAGTGTCCTCCCTACGAGATCGACTTCAAGGATTTCGATATCGAGGAAGAGTTCCACGAAGACTGGGACAAGCACAACATCTGGCGCTACAAGGCGGTCAACAAGGAAGAGACCATCCGGGCCTATTCCATGGCAAACTATCCGGAAGAGAAGGGTGTTCTCAAGTTCAACATCCGTATCGCCACGCCGCCTCCGGGCACTGACCACAATCCGGGCATCATGTCGAGCTACGTGTTCAACCTGAAGCCGGGCGACAAGGTCACCGTTATGGGGCCGTTCGGTGAGTTCTTCGCCAAGAAGACCGATGCCGAAATGGTATTCATTGGTGGCGGTGCCGGTATGGCGCCTATGCGTTCCCACATCTTCGATCAGCTCAAGCGTCTGAACTCCAAGCGCAAGATCAGCTTCTGGTATGGCGCACGAAGTGTTCGCGAGATGTTCTATGTGGAAGATTTCGACGGGCTTCAGGAAGAAAACGACAACTTCGAGTGGCATGTCGCACTTTCCGATGCGTTGCCCGAGGACAATTGGCAGGGCCCGACCGGGTTTATTCATAACGTGTTGTATGAAAACTATCTGAAGGACCACCCGGCTCCGGAAGACTGTGAATATTACATGTGTGGGCCCCCCATCATGAACGCCTCCTGCATCAAGATGCTCAAGGATCTGGGTGTTGAGGATGAAAACATCATGCTGGATGACTTTGGAGGCTAAGCAGTCCTGATGACATTCGGCATGTTTCGACCCGCCAGGGTGGCCCTGGCCAGCGCTTTTGCAGTGCTGGCCTTTGCCGCTCTGGCGGGTTGTTCGTTTCAGCCAGAGGAAAAAATCTGGGAGATTTCCGGCCCGGTCTTTGGCACCGGTTACCACATCAATGTCGTATTGACCGACGATCAGGAGAGGCTTGAAACTCTGGCAAACGGCATTGACCAAGTGCTGGAAGGGGTGGACGCGTCCATGTCGACCTGGCGTGATGATTCGGAGTTGTCCCGCTTCAATCAGCGAACGGATCAGTCCGAGTGGTTTCCGGTTTCCGCCGGCCTGTTCGAGGTCCTTGAGAAAGCCCGGGAAATCTCAACGCTAACGGACGGTGCCTTTGACGTAACAATCGGGCCGGTGGTAAATCTTTGGGGTTTTGGCCCCCAGGCCCGGCCTGATCAGATTCCAACCGAGGAATCGCTTGCGAAGGTGCTTGCCACCACCGGGTTCGATAAGCTCGAACTTCGGGAGGAGCCGCCGGCGGTGCGGGCAACTCAGCCGCAATACGTGGATTTGTCGGCCATTGCCAAGGGTTACGGTGTGGACGCGGTGGCACGCTTTCTTGAAAGTGAAGGTGTGCAGGCTTATCTGGTGGAAATCGGCGGTGAAGTCCGGGTCAGTGGCCGCAAGCCCGACGGCAGCACCTGGCGACTGGCCATCGAGCAGCCAGTGTCCGAGGGGCGTGAGGTAAACCGGGTGGTGGCGCTGGAATCACGCGCTATGGCAACATCGGGTGATTATCGTAACTATTACGAATCGGAAGGGCGTCGCTATTCCCATACAATAGACCCTGCCAGTGGTGAGCCGATAGCGCACAAACTTGCTTCGGTCACCGTTATCGCAGACGACTGTATGACAGCAGATGCTCTGGCGACCGGCTTTAACGTGATGGGCTACGAACGGGCCAATGCGCTCGCAGTGAGGGAGAATATCCCGGCCTATTTTATTGTCAGGACGGATGAAGGCTTCGAGGCGCACCAGACGCCGGCCTTTTCGTCCTACGTGACTCAATGAGGGGAGGGCAACATGGGTACCTTTCTTTTGGTTTTGTTTATTGTTGTGCTGCTGGTTGCAGCCATGTCCATCGGCGTAATCCTTGGGCGCAAGCCCATCAGCGGGACCTGCGGCGGAATTGGCGCGCTCGGTATCAGCCAGTCCTGCGATATCTGTGGTGGTAACACCCAGAAGTGTGAGGAAGAAAACGAGCGTTTGGCCAATGAAGGTAACGAGCCAGAAGCTCTGGCTTACGACGCCAGCAAGTCCAGCAAGCACTGATCTGTTTCTGATAATTACAACCATCTTTTTACGACGTAGATAAGGAGTCACTGCGCGCATGGCAGAACATCATTACGACGTCGTCGTTATCGGCGCCGGTCCTTCCGGCGAAGGCGCGGCGATGAATGCGACGAAACACGGCAAACGTGTCGCTATCATCGAAGACAAGCCAACGGTCGGCGGGAACTGCACCCACTGGGGCACCATTCCGTCCAAGGCGCTGCGCCATTCCGTCAAACAGATCATCACCTTCAACACCAACCAGATGTTCCGGGATATCGGTGAGCCGCGCTGGTTCTCTTTCCCGCGGGTTCTGCAGAATGCCCAGAAGGTTATTGGCAAACAGGTCAAGCTCCGGACCCAGTTCTATTCCCGTAATCGGGTTGATCTCATCAACGGTCGGGCTTTTTTCGTCGACCAGAACCGTATTGAAGTCCGTGGCAGCAAATCTTCGGAAACCCTGCACTTCAAACAGGCGATCATTGCGACCGGTTCCAGGCCCTATCTGCCGCCGGACGTGGACTTCCGCCACCACCGGATCTACAACTCGGACACCATCCTGAATCTGTCTCATACCCCCAGAACCCTGATTATCTATGGCGCTGGCGTTATCGGTTCTGAATATGCCTCGATTTTTGCAGGGTTGGGCGTGAAAGTGGATTTGATCAACCCGGGTAGCCGTCTGTTGTCCTTCCTGGATGACGAGATCTCCGACGCCCTGAGTTACCACCTGCGCAATAACGGTGTCCTGGTTCGCCACAACGAGCAGCATGAGTCGGTTGTCGGGGATGACCACGGTGTGGTGCTGTCGCTGCAGTCCGGCAAGAAAATCCGCGCAGACGCATTCCTGTGGTGCAACGGGCGTAGCGGCAACACCGAGAAGCTGGGGCTTGAGAATATTGGCCTGGTGCCCAACGGCCGCGGCCAGCTGGCCGTCGACGAGCATTACCGCACCGAGGTGGAAAACATCTACGCTGCCGGCGATGTGATCGGCTGGCCGAGTCTGGCAAGCGCCGCCTACGATCAGGGCCGCTCGGCGTCCTCGGATATCGTGGACGATGAGTATTTCCGTTTTGTGTCGGATGTGCCGACCGGGATTTACACCATTCCGGAAATCAGTTCCGTCGGCAAAACCGAGCGTGAATTGACCGAAGCCAAGGTGCCCTACGAGGTTGGGCAGGCGTTCTTCAAGGATCTGGCCCGTGCGCAGATCACCGGAGAAGCGGTCGGCATGCTGAAAATCCTGTTTCACCGGGAGACCCGCGAGATTCTGGGTATCCACTGTTTCGGTGACCAGGCAGCAGAAATCGTCCACATCGGCCAGGCGATCATGAACCAGAAAGGAGAGGCCAACTCTCTGAACTACTTCATTAATACCACGTTCAACTACCCGACCATGGCGGAAGCCTACCGGGTTGCGGCATTGAATGGCCTGAACAGAATTTTCTAGGCTGCCTACGAAAAAGGGGCCAGATGAAATCGCTCATCTGACCCCTTTTCGTTTTTCAATCTCCTGGTTTCAGCCTGCTGACACGGCCTCCTGGTTGGCCGACACGCCCTCGTGACTCTGTGGTAACGACAGCGCCGATCTGGCCCGGTTATCGAAAAACATACGGGTGCTTGTCGGGTAATCGGTAATGATGCTGTCCACTCCCATCTCTTCCAGTTGCAACATGTCGTGAATCCGGTTCACCGTCCACGTAGACACGTGCATTCCCCGGCGGTGGGCCTGTTCAACCAGCGTTTTCGAGCATAATTTCCAGTTGATACAGAGGTATTCGCAGCCGAGTCGGTTCGCAATGCTCAGCGGTCTGGGAAACTTCCGCTCTGTGACCAGTCCAATGCGAATGTTCTTGTTCCGCCGCCGGATCTGTTTCAGAAACCAGGTGTCGGAAGAGGTTATGGCCACCGTCTGATACAGGTTGCGGCGCTGTATAATCTCCGTCAGGCGGTTACTGAGAATATTCAGCCGCTGGCGCGTGTCCTTCTTGACTTCCAGTTGCAGGTGCTCGATATCGTCGAAATGATCCAAGAGGTCTTCCAGTGCCGGAATGCCCGTTGCTGTGGGCCAGGAACTGGTGTTGCGCCGGGCGTCCATGGCCGCCAGCTCCGCAGCGGTATACTGGCTGATGCTGCCTTTCTGGCTGGTGGTGCGGTCTACCGAAAGGTCATGTACCAGAACCGGCTTGCCGTCCTTCGACAGCACCAGATCCAGCTCGAAATGTCGGATGCCATGCCGATAAGCATGGACAAAACCGGGAAGGGTGTTTTCCGGGGCCTCTCCCTTTGCGCCTCTGTGTCCGTAGACAATCATTCCGCTGTGTCATCCTTCAGCCGTTGGTAAATGGCCTGGCGCTTCTTCCAGGTGTCGTGGCACAGGCGGATGTCTTCCAGATACGCCGGCAGCTCGTTCATGAGCAGGGCCTGGGGCCCATCCACAAGTGCTTTTTCCGGTTTGGGGTGAAAATCCACCAGTACCATGTTGGCGCCGGCAATCACGCCCTGGGCTGTTGCGTGCATGACATCGAGAATACCTTCCGGAGACTGTTCGCGGCTGCCAACCGAGTGGGAGGGGTCGACACACACCGGCATACGGGTGAGGCGTTTGACGGCCGGCACATGGGCGAAATCCACCATGTTCCGGTGGGGCTGGCCGGCCTCGGTCTTCATGCCCCTCAGGCAGAAGATGACGTTGGCGTTGCCTTCGCTGGCCAGGTACTCGGCGGCGTTGAGGGATTCATTAAGAGTGATGCCGAATCCACGCTTGAGCAGTACCGGGTAGGTGTTCTGGCGGCCAATGGCCTTCAGCAGTTCGAAGTTCTGGGTATTACGGGTGCCCACCTGCAGCATCACGCCGGTTGGCCGGCCGAGCTTTTCGAGGCAGGTGTCGATTTCCTCAATGTGGCTCTCGTGGGTGATTTCCATGGCGATCACTTTGATGCCATGCTTGCCCGCCTTCTCGAACACCCAGGGCAGGCAGCCCTTGCCGTGGCCCTGGAACGAATAGGGATTGGTGCGCGGTTTGTAGGCGCCCATTCGGGTGCAGACTTCGCCATGGTCTTCCAGAGCCTTCATCATCATGTCGACATGCTCGGGCACATCGACGGCGCACAGGCCGGCAAATATGTTCAGATTGGACTGATTGAACTCCACCCCGTTGTAGGTGAAGCCGCTTTGCCGGCGATCATCCCGGTGGCGACCGAGAATACGGTAGTCGTCCGAGATGCGAATGGCCCGTTCAACCGCAGGCAGCGCCTCGATTTCTTCCTTGTTCAGGGGCTTGGTGTCCCCGAGAAGATAAATTTCGGTCAGCCTCTGGGTAGCACCCTGAACCTCATGAACACGAACCGAGACGTTCGGAAGATTCTCGAGGTAATGCATGGTCTGTCGGTATTCTTCGCTGTCCAGAGCGGTATTCGGATGAAGAATGGCTAACATACGGTCTCCTTTTAAGAACCGGCGTCCTCTGCCCGGTGCCGCGCCTGCATGAACTCCCGGTGATTAAGGTGCAGCAGGTCTGCCATGCGGCGAATAAGGTGTTCTTCGTACTTGTCGATGCGACCGTCCGCGAAGGCCACCCGCCAGATGCTCTCCAGCAGGGCCTGTTTGCCTTCCTGGTCCAGGCACTCGTTGATCTGCCCGGTAAATTCGTAGAGCGACGTGGCATCGTCTGCGTGGCTCAGGGCATCCTGAAGAATCTCTTCTGCTTCGGCCCGGGTGACCTGGTGCGCTTTCACCGCGCCATCAACGATGGCCTGCAGCTCGCGCTCATCTTCATGCTGGTCGATCCGTGAAACCTGAACCATCAAGGCAGTTGCAGCCACGGCCAATTGATGAGAATCCGGTTTCTCGCTTTCAGCTTCCGGTGCCGCGAACAGTTTTTTCAGGCTTTCGATCATGATCGGACAGTCCTACTCCTGCGTTCGTTTTCAGTCGAGCAGTCAGGCGGCCTTGGCCAGCTGCCGGACCTGGTTTTCCAATTCTATCTGGTCGGCTGTGAACCGGCGAATGCCATCGGCCAGTTTCTCGGTGGCCATGGCGTCTTCATTGGATTCCCAGCGGAACAGCTTCTCGTCAATGGTGCCAAACTGATCCGGTGAGCTGGCATTATCTGCGACCAGTCGACGCGGCAGATCGCTCTGGTCGTCCTGCAACTCCTGCAGCAGGGCCGGGCTTATGGTCAGGCGGTCGCAGCCTGCCAGCATTTCGATTTCGCCGGTATTTCTGAAACTGGCGCCCATCACTACCGTGTTAAAGCCGTTGGCCTTGTAGTAATTGTAGATGCGGGAGACCGAAAGTACCCCGGGATCTTCTGCCGCCGGGTAGCTGTCGCGGCCAGTGCTGGCCAGGTGCCAGTCCAGAATCCGACCGACAAAGGGCGAAATCAGGAAGGCACCGGCCTGGGCGCAGGCGGCAGCCTGGATGAAAGAAAACAGCAGCGTAAGGTTGCAGCGAATCCCTTCCTTCTCCAGTTGCTCGGCGGCACGGATGCCTTCCCAGGTGGAGGCAATCTTGATCAGAACCCGGCTGGTGTCGACACCCTGTTTGGCATACAGCTCTACCAGACGGCGGGCGCGCTCAAGAGTGCCGGCAGTGTCGAAGGACAACCGGGCATCGACCTCGGTGGAGACCACGCCTGGAATGAGGTTCAGGATTTCGCGGCCAGCAAGCACGGCCAGCATGTCCGTGGCCATGGTCAGCTGCTCGGCGTCTGAGCCGCCATGCCGCCGGGCCTCGGCGACAGCCTTATCCAGCATGGGGCGATAAGAATCGGAAGCGGCCGCCTTGAGTAGCAGGGAAGGATTGGTGGTGGCATCTTCCGGGCGCCACTTTGAGATGGCTTCGATATCGCCGGTATCCGCCACTACCGTGGTCATGGTCTTCAGTTGGTCGAGCTTGCTGGTCATTTGTTCTGTCGTCCCGGTTGATCTGTTATTGGTGTGCCCGAATCCCGGGCACTGGTTATACGCCTACAATAACGGCCCGCTCTGACAGGAACAAGACAACAAAAGGTATGGTGGCAATTGACGGCAATTAAGCTTCGGCAATCTCTGGCGTCGCCGGTTCACGTACCTTTTCCAGCGCTGTCTCGATAACTTCCAGACCGGCGCCGGATTTATGGGCGTTTTCGCTGATATAGCGGCGGAACTGTCGACCGCCAGGCTGGCCATGGAACAGCCCCAGAAGGTGTCTGGACATGTGGGTCAGGAACACGCCCCGCTCGAGCTCGCTCTGGATAAACGGGAGCATGGCCCGAAGCGCCTGATGCCGGCTCTGCACCGGCGCAGACTGCCCGAAAAACTCGGGGTCAACGCCTGCCAGGAGCCAGGGGTTGTGGTACGCCTCCCGACCCAGCATCACGCCGTCGATGTGCCGAAGATGCTCGTGACACTCTTCGAAGGTCTTGATGCCTCCGTTGATGATGATTTCCAGGTGTGGGTATTTCGCTTTCAGCCGGTAAACCCAGTCGTATTTCAACGGTGGGACCTCCCGGTTTTCCTTGGGGCTCAGGCCCTCAAGGATCGCGATCCGGGCGTGCACGATAAACGTCCGGCAACCAGCGTCCGACACTTTTTCCACGAACTCGCAGAGATCGTCCCAGGATTCCCGCCCATCAATACCGATCCGGTGCTTCACGGTGACCGGCAGGTCCGTTGCCTCAATCATGGCGCGCACGCCCTCCGCCACCTTGTCCGGGTGGCCCATCAGGCAGGCGCCGATCATGTTGTTCTGAACCCGATCGCTGGGGCAACCGACATTCAGATTAACCTCATCAAACCCGTATTGCTGGGCCAGCCTGGCGCAATGGGCAAGTTCGCCGGCATCGCTGCCGCCGAGCTGCAGGGCAAGCGGGTACTCGGCCTCGTCATGGCGCAGAAAACGTGCCGTGTCGCCATGGATCAGCGCGCCGGTGGTCACCATCTCGGTGTAGAGCAGGGTGTGCCTGCTAAGCTGGCGTGCCAGATAACGGTAATGACTGGTGGTCCAGTCCATCATCGGGGCCACGCAGAAGCGGCGAGAGAGGCCGGAATTGTGCAGCATGGTGTCCTCAGATGGTGTTCCAGACATTACGGTACCTGTTATCGACGAAAAACGTGTTGCGTAAACCATTACGGCAAAAAGTGGGTGCCAGTTTAACAGGCATTGGCACCCGATTTCCGTAGGGCTTTGGCGAAATGCGCCCATAGCGCAAGCCTCTCTAAAGAAACGGCGCCCCTTCTGCTATGCTCTGCTGTTTATCTCAGGCCAGTCTTGTGAAAGCCAACCTGTCAACTTTGCCCCGGAGTCTGAACGTATGCCCCTGATGGTACAGGCCCTTTTGCCCGTATTTGTGCTGATCATGCTCGGGCATGTGTTCCGCCGGATTGACTTTCCGGGTGGTGATTTCTGGCCCCAGGCGGAGCGGTTTACCTACTACGTGCTGTTCCCCGCAATGCTGATTTTCAAGTTGGGGCAGGCCCGGTTGCCGGCCTCCGCCTATGGCGATATTGCTTTGCTGATCGGTACCATGCTGATTGCGATGACGCTGGTCCTGGCGCTCGCCCAATGGTTCTGGCGCTGGTCTGGTCCGGTTTTCTCTTCCGTTTACCAGGGGAGTATCCGGTTCAATTCCTACGTGGGTCTGGCCGCGGGTGGCATGCTGCTGGGGGATCAGGGCCTTTCCCTCACGGCGATTGCGGTGGCCATCATGGTGCCGTTGCTGAACCTGCTTTGCATACTGATGTTTTCGCTGGTGGCCACGGAAGGGCCGGTGAGGTTGGTGCCGGTTTTCAAGGCGATCGTGACCAATCCTCTGATCGTGGGCTCGGTGATCGGGGTGGTCTGGAGTTTCTTCGAAATCGGGTTTCATCCGCTGATCGGCGGTATTCTCGAGCCTCTCAGCAATCTGGCGTTGCCGATGGGGCTGATGACCGTCGGCGCCGGGCTTCAACTGAAAGCCCTGCGAGGCGCTTCCCTGCCGTTTATTGTGTCATCCGCGCTGAAGCTGGTTGGGTTTCCTTTAATGACTGCCGGGCTCGCAATGTTGCTGGGCCTTGAGGGGCTGATGGTGCAGGTGACAATTCTGTTGGCGGCGCTTCCCACGGCCACCTCAGCCTATATTCTGGCCCGGCAGCTTGGCGGTGATGCCCCCTTGATGGCGGGCATCATCAGTGGCCAGACCTTGCTGGCCATCGTCACCATTCCGTTAATGCTCAGTATCCTCTGGTAGGCACTTGAGCACCGCGTCGACAATGCTTTGCTGGAAGTTGTTGTAACCCTCGGGCGTTGCTTCGATGTCGGTGGCCAGAGGGTCCCAGGTGCTGAAAGTGACGTCCAGGTTCTCGGTGATCGAGCGCCACCACTGCCGGTTGAACTGAGGTTCGGTCAGCAGGCAGGGGTGGGTGGCGTTGCGCAGCTTTTCCTGAACCTCTGCGATATGGCGTGCCCCCGGCGAGAGCTCCGGGTTGAGCGTAAGAACGCCTTCGAGTTTCAGGCCATAGTGTTCGGCAAACCGGGTAAAGGCGTCGTGGTAGGCGAACAGGCTGATGTCATGTGCCGGCGCAAGACGGTCGCGAATGCTGGCATCGGTTTCCCGAACGCTGACTTTGAACTGCTCGAAATTTTCGTTCAATGCGGCAGCATCAACGCCTTCCAGTGCCGAGAGGGCCTCGCGGATCGTTTCGGCCATTTCGATGGCCAATTCGGGATCCAGCCAGATGTGCGGATCCTCACCGTCACCGTGACCGTGCTCGTCGTGGGTATCTTCCCCGGACTCTTGCTCAGCATCCATGAGCGCGACCGTTCGGTTGCTGAATTCCGGGCCGGCCAGTAGGCGATTGAGGAAAGTTTCCATGTCGGGGCCTACCCAGAAAATGACGTCGGCGTTTTCCAGTGCCCGACGCTGGGATGGCTTCATGTTGTAGTTGTGGGGGCTGGAGCCAGGCGGAACGAGGCTTGTTGTCTGCATGTCTTCCGTGGCGATCGCGCTGACAATCAGCTCAACCGGTTTGATGGAAGTACCAATACGGGTCTCGGCCTGCAGAGCGCCGCTGATCAAGAGGGTGCCGGCACCGAGTGCCAGAGAAAGTGCTTTTCCGGGAACGCGCATGATAAATCAGATCCTGCGATGTAATTTGTAATGTTATAATGTAACAAAGGAGCCGGGTGGCGGCAAAAGAAACTTTCCGCGGGTGCTTTGCGGTGCGCTCGCTAACTTCCTGATCATGCGAAACCTGACGATGGCCGGTATAATGCCCGCTTTATCAAACGGCCACCGATTTTTCAGGAAGGTTTCATGACTGTACGTACCCGAATTGCTCCGTCACCCACCGGTGACCCACACGTTGGTACCGCCTACGTGGCCCTGTTCAACCTGTGCTTTGCCCGTCAGCACGGCGGCCAGTTCATCCTGCGTATCGAGGATACCGACCAGTCCCGCAGTACCGCGGAATCCGAGCAGGACATTCTCAAGGCGTTGCGCTGGCTCGGTCTGAACTGGGATGAAGGCCCCGATGTAGGTGGCCCCCACGGCCCGTATCGCCAGTCCGAGCGCAAGCACTCCTACCGTCAGTACGCCGAGGACCTGGTGACCGCCGGGCACGCCTTTTATTGCTTCCGTACACCGGAAGAGCTGGAAGCCATTCGGGAAGAACGCAAGGCCCAGGGCCTGAACCCGGGCATCAAGGGCGACCTGGAGCTGCCCGAGGACGAAGTGAAGCGCCGCCTCGATGCAGGTGAACCATACGTGATTCGTATGAAAGTGCCCGACGAGGGCGTCTGTGAGATTGACGACATGCTCCGGGGTACCGTCGAGATTGACTGGGCCCAGGTGGATTGCCAGATCCTGCTCAAATCCGACGGCATGCCCACCTATCACCTGGCCAACGTGGTTGATGATCACCTGATGGAAATCACCCATGTTTTGCGGGGCGAGGAGTGGATCAACTCGGCGCCGAAGCACAAACTGCTGTACCAGTATTTTGGCTGGGATATGCCGGTGCTGTGTCATCTCCCGCTGCTGCGTAACCCGGACAAGAGCAAACTTTCCAAGCGCAAGAACCCCACCAGTATCAATTTCTATGAGCGCATGGGCTTTTTGCCGGAGGCTGTCACCAACTATCTCGGGCGCATGGGCTGGTCCATGCCCGACGAGCGGGAAAAGTTCACCCTGGATGAGATGATCGAGAACTTCGACATCCAGCGTGTCTCTCTCGGTGGCCCGGTATTCGATGTGGAGAAGCTTCGCTGGCTGAATGGCCAGTGGTTGCGCGAAGAGCTGACTGAAGAGCAGTTCATGGAGCGCATGCGCCAGTGGTGGTTTAACGAGGACGCCCTGCGTGCTCTGGTGCCTCACATAAAGGGCAGGGCAGAGGTATTCTCGGATGTGGCGCCCATGGCCCAGTTCATGTTCTCCGGCATGCTCAACCTGAAGCCGGAGGACTTTGCCCATAACAAACTTGAAGAAGCCCAGCTCAAGCGGGTTCTGCAGTTTACGCTCTGGAAGCTTGAAGCCCAGCGCCACTGGAGCAAGGAGACCATCTTCGCGGACATCAAGGCCCTGGCCAAAGCCATGGACCTGAAGATGGGAGATTTCATGTTCTCTATTTTTGTGGCGGTTGCCGGTACACCGAATTCCTGGTCTGTGATGGACTCCATGGCGCTGCTGGGCCCGGACATGACCCGTTCAAGGCTCAGGCATGCGCTGGAAGTGATGGGTGGTTTCTCCAAGAAGGAAACCAAGAAGGTGGAAAAAGAATACGCGGCTCTGGGTATTCATTAACCGCTTTGGTGAATTAATAAACGGCTTGAACAGGGATGTTCAGAAAACTGAAAAAAAGTGTGTTTCAGAGGTTGACGCCCATAGGGCGGATCCTTAATATACGCAGCCGTTGAGGGGCCATAGCTCAGCTGGGAGAGCGCAACACTGGCAGTGTTGAGGTCGGCGGTTCGATCCCGCCTGGCTCCACCAATTTCTAGTCCCCTTCGTCTAGTGGCCTAGGACTCCGCCCTTTCACGGCGGCAACAGGGGTTCGAACCCCCTAGGGGACGCCAATACGGCTTGACGGTTTAGTCCACCGGATAGCCATCAAAAAAACCGCCTTCTGGCGGTTTTTTTGTGCCTGAATGTCAGGCCAGGCAAAACCGGGGCCCGATGACATTTTCATCGGACCCTGCTTTCACGATTTCAATCAGCGCTCGGCAATGGCCCCTTTGCCAACACCTTCATAAGCCTTCACCCGGATGGTGTCCGTCGCAAACTCCACCTTGAGCTTGTCGGCCATGTGGGCGGCAATCAGTTCCACCGTGGTGTCTGTATCCAGCATGTATACGCGTTCCTCCGGCAGGGTCAGCGCAAACTCCCCCTGGTTGGCCTCGTATTCGAAGGTTACGTAGCGAACGCCGTCTTCGTCCACATGGCGCCGCACCACATCCTCCTCGGAACCCACGTAAATATCCCGCCAGAGCTTCGCCCAGCGGCATTCCAGATCGTAATCGCGGTGGCCGTTACGATCGATACGAATCGGCGAGCGATGGCCGTGGGCAATGCGCTGGCAGTTGCCCAGGTGTTTCTTCAGGCCGTGCACGTAGTGATAGTAGGCACCGTCGATTTCCTCTTCCCGCAGATTGATCTCCACGGAAATCACGTTGGCCGGAAGTACCGCCTTGATTTCCTGTTCCAGCAGCGAGGCAACGACCGAAGGCACAACCCGGCCGGCGGACAGCCAGACGATGGCTTCGTCCGGCGAGCGGTGAATGATCTGGCTGCCATCGGTGAGTGCCCAGGTAAAGGTGTCTGGCTGTTCCTCGTTCCAGGACAGTCCCTGGTAGCCACGGGGAATCACCAGGCGATGGTCAATACGCTCATCGATCACCCGTTTGATGGTGCGTTTTACGTTGCTGAAGTCGAACACCATGCCCTGTTCGTCCAGCTCCCCGCCAAGCACCACATCCGCAATCCAGCTTTCACCCACCAACCCCCGGGTCGGGTCCAGGTAGGCGAAATCGATAACGGTCAGGTTGTCTACAAACAGATGGTTCATCAAATTTCCAGGCGGGTATGGTTGATTGATGGCCGAATTCTAGCAAAAATCACCGAATACAGCAGTCTGGCGGCTGGCCAGCGCTCCATTTCTTTTTGGATCGAGCTCATCATCTTAAACTTCGACAAGCGCAACGATCAGCAATTCCCGGTACTGATACTGGCTGCAGGTGCTTCCAGTCGCCTTGGCCGGCCCAAAGCCCTGTTGCCCCTGATGCCTGGCAACCGGGCAGAGACGGATTCCCGCAACCATACGCTTCTGGACGCCGCCATTGGCCAGGGCCGGGTCTTGAGCCCGGATGTCCGGGTAGTGTGCGGGGCCTGGTATCCCCTGATCCGGTTTCGTTGTCGACGCCAGCCTTCCTCCTGGCTGCGGGCGCCGGACTGGCACGAGGGAATGTCGGCATCGCTGTCTGCGGGCCTTCGAAGCCTGGGGCCGGCGGTGAAGGGCGTTTTTGTTCTGGTGGCAGACCAGCCGCTGCTGGATCTTAACGCTCTTGCAGCTTTTGGCAAGGCGGCCCGCTGCGTACCGGAGCAGCCCATTGCCGCAGATTATGGTGGCCGACCAGGCGTGCCGGCCTACTTACCGCGTTGGCTCTGGCCACTGGTACTGGATCTGGAGGGGGATAGGGGCGCCGGGCGCCTGCTGGCAGAGGTGCGGGCAACCCGGGTAGACATTCCGGGGGTCCATGACGATGTGGACACCCCCGCAGACTGGCGCAGAATCCGGGAGCTGCTCAGCCGAACAGGCCCGACAGCCAGGCAATCCCGACGCTGAAGATCCCGAGGCTCACGGCAAGGCCAATGGTGTAGATCCGCGACGCCGCTGAACGCTGCTGGGCAACAAACAGGTCGATTGTGCGCTGGGCAATGTCTTCGGCTGTTTCCCGGGAAATCTCGTGGGCCTGCTGAATGGCCTCGGATTGCAGGGTCTGCCAGAACTCCGTATCAATCGTCTGAACACTGGTGATGTGGTCTTTCAGCTCGGCCATGTGTTCACCGGTAAAGCCAGAGTTCTTTTTCAGTTCCTTCTTGAGCACTGCCAGCTCGCTCCCGAGGTTGAGGTTGACCTCGGCGGCGACTTCGTCGCGCAGGTTTTTGGTGCGCTCGTCGACCATGTCGGTAAGGGCGTTCAGGCGTTCCTCGATAGCCGCGTCCTGTTTGCTGCGGGATTCGTCCAGAGCCCGCTTCAAATGGTCGAACTGTTCGTCGAAGAGTGAGCTGAGCAGTTCGTGCAGGCGGTTGTTGATGTGGGTTTTGACCGCGGAACGGGCAATCTGCTCAATGAGCTCGCTGGTCAGCGGAACTACATTGGCTTGTGGGTTGCCGCGACCGGCTGAATCGCCGGTCTTGGGCGACAGTTCCACCGACGCATCTGCTGGCACGTTCAGCAGTTCGTCCTCGTCCCCCGGGGAAGCGGCCGTTTCAGCGGGCGGTTCCGGCAGGGTTCCACCTGTAACATCGCTGGCCAGCTGATCAAGAACTTCTCTGAGTCCCTCGGTTTGCGGTGGCTTGGTCAGGATGTTGTAAACACCAAAGTTCCTCGCTTCTTCCATAAACGAGGACGATTTCTTGGATGTGCACATGATGATGGGGATGCCGGCGGTCTCGGGATTGTCCTTGATGGCCTTGGTGGCTTCCACGCCATTCATTCCGGGCATCAGGTGGTCCATGAAGATAACATCCGGACGGCCATAACTGTTGAGGAAATCCAGGGCTTCTTCGGCCGAGCCAGCCATGTTGACTTCCATATCGCGACTCTCCAGCAGTTTGCTCAGGGCAAATCGTGCCACCTTGGAGTCATCTACCAGCAGAGCGTTTTTGATCGCCATGTCACTACCTCAATCGTTTACTGCAAACGCGTTTGTTATCGGGCCGTTGTGATTACCAGCCTTCCAGTTTCGGGCACTCGGTGGCCCGGTAGCTCTTGTCCCGATAACAGACACCGGGTTCAGTGGTTCGGGCAGTGAAAATCTCCCCTGCCGCCGTGGTCAGGCGTACCTGTCCGTAAGGCTCGCCATGACGGAAAGTGGCTTCGATCGAGCTGCCATTGGGGTTCTTTAACAACCCCTTGCCATGAAACTTCCCTTCGATGTACTGGCCTTCGTATTTCTTGCCGCTGGCAAAGACCTCGGCCCCGGTGCCGTGGAAGGCGCCGTTGGAGAACTCGCCTTCGTAGTGGCGCCCGTCAGGGTAGGTCAGTGTGCCGCTGCCGTGGAATTCATCGTTCCGGAAGCCGCCAACATAGAGCATGCCGTCTGCAGTGGTCAGGGAGCCGTGGCCGTTTAACTGTCCGTCCTGCCAGTGGCCGGTCAATATGTCGCCGTTTGCCATTGTCAGGGTGCCTTTGCCATTGAACTGGTCGGCCCGGAATTCGCCGGAGTAGCGGGAGCCGTCGGCACTGCGCCACTCACCTTCGCCCTCGCGCTTGCCGGCCGACCAGCCTCCCTCGTAACGGCTGCCATCGGGATACCAAGCAGTGCCCTGGCCGTGGAATTGGCCGTCGACAAAATGGCCCTCGTAGCGCAGGCCATCGGCATCCTGATAGGTGCCGTCACCGGTTTTCACGCCGCCAATCCAGGCGCCGTTACGGTAATTCACGGTGGTGAAGGCTTCCAGCTTGCCCGCCAGGGTCATCTCGTTACCGGCTTCCAGGGCAACCGTACGGTTCCAGGGCTTGAAGCCGGGTTTGCTGATGGTGACCTCGTACCGGCCCGGATCCAGCTTCAGATCCAGTCGGGTCGCGCCATATTCCTTGCCATTAATGGTGACCTGATCGCCGACTACATTGGAGCGGAGCACTAGCAGAGCCTGCGTTGGGGGTTGCGGTTGCTGCTGTTTTGCGGTTTTTTTCTGAGTTGTAGGGGCTGCGTCTGTGCGCGTTGCCATCGCTGCCGGCGGTTCAGCTACTGCCAGTACCTCCGGGTTCTCCGGCATGGGTGGAACGGTAAATGGAGTAGTGTCGACCACGGGTGAACGAACTTCCGGGGCAGGTGGCTCGGCTTTGGCGGATACTTTGGAAGCAGGTTCAGGTGGCGTGCTGGTTTCGGGTCTAGCGGCTTCGGCGGCAACCACCTGATCAGCGGCGGGCGGTTCGAAGGTTTCCGTTATCCGCAGATCATCCCGGACCGATGCGAACCCGGCGGTAACCAGCAGCATAAGCGCCAGGGCATTAACGAAAAGAAGCGGTCTGAAATCGACCATGACGGAACCTCTTGATCCTGCATTCTTGGAATTCTGTCTACCGCTTCATCTTACCCAGTGACTGCAACGGTATGTAACAGAAAGTGTCCGGGAGTTACCGAGAATGCAGGCCAAATCACACTTTATCCGGAAGCTGGTCATGGTTAAGTTGCTCCCATGATCTCATGTACACATCGGCTTCGTATTCATAGGGTGATTTGAACGGGGTGAGCACGAAATCAAACACCAGGAAGAAAAACCCGATGGAAGCCCAGGCAATGACCAGCGTACTGATGGTGGTGGCTTGCACTTCCGGGTTGGAATCGACGAAGTTCTGCAGCAGTGGAATCAGGTCTGAAGCAAGCACAACCGGATTGAAGCTGGCCATTACGAACGGTACCCAGAAGGCGATAAAAACCGGGAAGAATCCGAACGACCAGAGCAAGCGGCGAAGCAGGTAAATGGCAACTTCCCGCCAGAAACGCTGTCTGATTTCCGGTACCTTTCGGATCCGGTCAAGATAACGACGGCGTTCTGCCCAGTAGGCGGCTATTTCCGGGGCGTCAACAGCCTTTGATTGAGGTGCAGGTGTTGTCATGGACGGGTGGGGTACCTTATGGCTACGGGAGTGATGCATGATAATCGATACTACGTGTTACCCTACAATTCTCCAATTGTTTAAAGACAGGATAGATTGAATGGCTGCAGTGATCGACAACGCAACCCATCCGGCCTTTGAGAAGCTTCGCAGTCACCGGATCGACACGCTCAACCTTGAGGTTGAGGAGTATCGCCACAAAAAGACCGGCGCCCGGCACCTGCATCTGGCAGCCGATAACGACGAGAACGTATTCTTCGTGGCGCTTCGGACTTTTCCGATGGATTCCACCGGCGTAGCCCACATTCTCGAACATACCGCACTGTGTGGCAGTGAGCGTTTTCCGGTTCGTGACCCGTTCTTCATGATGATCCGGCGGTCACTGAACACCTTCATGAATGCCTTTACCAGCAGCGACTGGACCGCCTATCCGTTCGCCAGCATGAACCGGAAAGATTTCGACAACCTGTTGTCCGTTTATCTGGACTGCGTGTTCTTCTCCAAGCTGGATCCGCTGGATTTCGCCCAGGAAGGTCACCGCCTAGAGTTCGACAAGCCGGCGGATCCTTCGACCGATCTGGTGTATCGGGGCGTTGTCTACAACGAGATGAAAGGCGCCATGAGTTCGCCCACCTCTCAGCTATGGCAGAACCTGAGCAGTCATCTGTTCCCGACCACCACATATCACTACAACAGTGGCGGTGAGCCTGATCATATTGTCGACCTTAGCTACGACGACCTGCTGCAGTTCTATCGCCATCACTACCACCCCAGCAATGCGATATTTGCCACCTATGGTGATATTCCGGCTCATGAGCACCATGAGAAGTTTGAAGAGCTGGCGCTGAAACGGTTCGACCGACTGGACATCGATCTGCCGGTTCGCGACGAGAAGCGCATGTTTGCGCCCGTGCGTGTGGAGCAGGGCTACGCTGTCAACGAAGGCGAGGGTACCGACAACAAGACCCACATCGTGGTGGGCTGGCTGCTGGGCCACAGCTTTGATTTGCAGGGAAACCTGGAGGGGCAGCTGCTGTCTGCCGTTCTGCTGGAAAACAGTGCCTCGCCGCTGATGCGGGCCCTGGAAACCACGGACCTGGGGCATGCGCCGTCGCCCATGTGCGGGCTGGAAGATTCCAACCGTGAGATGACCTTTGTCTGCGGCATCGAAGGCAGTGAGCCGGACAAGCACAAGGATCTGGAAGCGCTGCTTGAGTCCACGCTTCTGAAGGTGGTGGAAGAGGGCGTCAGCGAGGAACGGCTGGAAGCCATCCTGCATCAGCTCGAGTTGCATCAGCGGGAAATCGCAGGTGATCAGTTCCCTTATGGTCTGCAGCTGATCATGAGCGCCATCGCGCCCATGGTGCACGGTGGAGACCCTGTGGAGCTGCTGGATCTGGAACCGGTTCTGGCAACGCTCCGGGAAAAGATCCGGGATCCGCAGTACGTGCCGGATCTGATCCGCCGTAAGCTTCTGGAGAACCCACACCGGGTCACCCTGACTCTGCGTCCGGACGAAAAGCTCGAGTCCCGTCGCCAGGAGGCGATCCGTGAAGCCCTGGCCCGTCGCAAGGCCGAGCTGACCGACGATGACGTAAAGATGATTGTGGACCGGGCCAAGGCACTGGAAGAACGCCAGATGCAAAAGGATGACGATTCCATCCTGCCCAAAGTGGATCTGTCTGATGTGCCGCTGCAGATGCCAGAGCCTGAAGGACGTTATGACGGCGATATTTCGGCGACCGTTTATGCCCGCGGTACCAATGGTCTGGTATACGAACAGATTGTTGTCCCGGTGCCGGCCCTGACCGAAGAGGAGCTGCTGCTGGTGCCGTATTACACCACCCTGATCTCCGAAGTGGGTTGTGGGGATCTGGACTACCTGCAGATGCAGGACCGTATTTCTGCGGAGTCCGGTGGTATCGGCGCAGCGTTCAGCGCCAAGGGCCGTATTGATGATGTTCAGGAATTGTCCGGATACATCATCTTCAACGGCAAGGCGCTGGCCCGTAATCGCAGTGAACTAACCCGGCTTCTGCGGGATGTCTACACAAGTGCCCGCTTCGATGAGAAAGAGCGGATCCGGGAGATCATTGCCCAGATCCGTGCCCGTCGCGAGCAGGCCGTAACCGGCAGTGGTCATGCCCTGGCCATGGGCGCGGCGGCCCAGGGGATGAGCCCCGGAGCCTGGCTGTCGTTCCGGCTTGGTGGTCTTGCCGGTATTCGCGGCACCAAGCAGCTCGACCAGGCCCTGAAAGATCCGGAGGAATTGACAGCGCTGTGCGACAAGCTTTCCGCATTGCACAAGAAGATTGGCAACCAGGGCCGCGAGTTCCTGGTGATTGGCGAAGAAGACCAGTTGCCGGCGATGGTTGATGATCTGAAGTCCTGCTGGCGAGACGCCTCCGAAGCGGGTGTCTCCGGCTGGAAAATGGAGCCGGTCAATTACACCACCCGCGAGGCCTGGCTGACCTCCACCCAGGTCAACTTCTGTTCCAGGGCCTACAGCACCGTAGCCGTGGATCATCCGGATGCGGCGGCACTGACCGTGCTGGGTGGCTTCCTGCGCAATGGTTACCTGCACCGTGCCATCCGTGAAAAGGGCGGAGCGTACGGCGGTGGCGCCGGCCAGGACAGTGTGAACGGGACTTTCCGGTTCTTCTCCTACCGTGATCCGCGCCTGGAGGAAACGCTGGACGATTTCGACGCGGCCCTGGCGTGGCTGCAGGACAACGACCACGATTATCAGGAACTGGAAGAGTCCATTCTTGGTGTTATTGGCCAACTCGACAGGCCCCGGTCCCCCGCGGGTGCGGCCCGTCATGCCTTCCACAACAAGCTGTTTGGCCGTACCCCGGAACAGCGGGCGAGGTTCCGGGAGCGGGTGCTGTCGGTCACACTGGACGATCTGAAGCGCGTGGCGAGAACCTGGCTGGTGCCGGAGAAAGCCAGCACCGCCGTGGTTACCAGCCCGGAAAACCGGGCCAGGGCGGAGAAGCTGGGCCTGGCTATTCAGGAGCTTTAGAGCGGGCCTTGAATTCGGGGTCAGATGACGTGTTCATCTGACCCCGTTTTGCTTTTCCCCCATCCATTCTGATCCTTTCCCGGGTCTTTGATGCCCTTAGCGGTGTCTCTTCAGCCCTGTTGTCACCATGATTCGGGTGGAGATTTCCTCCACCGAATAGGCCGTGGTGTTCAGGTAGGGAATCCGTTCACGCCGGTACATCAACTCGATTTCTTCAATCTCATGCATGCACTGCTTTATGGATGAGTAGCGGGAATTCGGCCGGCGCTCGTTGCGTATGGTCGCCAGGCGCTCCGGATCGATGGTCAGCCCGAAAATCTTCTCTTTGTGCGGTTTGAGCGCTTTGGGGATCTGCTGGTCCGCAAGATCTTCTTCCGTAATCGGGTAGTTCGCCGCCTTCACACCATATTGCAGTGCCAGATAGAGGCAGGTGGGCGTTTTCCCGCTTCGGGAGGCTCCCACGAGGATCAGATCGGCTTCATCGTAATGCCGCGTGCGCGCGCCATCGTCGTTATCCAGCGCAAAGTTCACCGCATTGATCCGGCGCTCATAACTCCCTTCGTTGTTGATGGCATGGGACTTACCCACGGTGTACGAAGAGGAGGATTGCAGCTCTTGCTCCAGGGGTTTGAGAAAGGTCCCGAAAATATCCACCATGAAGCCTTCGGCGGTGGCGATGATTTCCCGGATATCGCTGTTTACAATGGTGTCGAATACCAGCGGGCGGGCGCCATCTGTCTCGGCCGCCTTGTTGATTCGTTTCACCATTTCCCGGGCTTTTTCTTCGTCCGCAATATAGGGAACGGTGACCCGTTCAAATTCGATCTTCTCGAACTGGGCCAGAAGACTGTGCCCCAGTGCTTCGGCTGTCAGGCCGGTGCCATCAGAAATGAAAAAAGCAGTGCGTTTCATGCTGTATCGTCCGGTTCCTTGGTTCCTTGATTCCTGGCTTGGTGGCCTAGGTAATTTCCGCAGGTTACAGTATCATACACGCCAAGTTCGAGACTCCGCAGTGGATATTGTCTGCTTTTACTGCTTGATACCGCTGGCCCGATTTTGCTCTTAGCTTTACAGACTCAAGGGAGACATGCTTTGGAAGATTACATTATCTGGTTTGATCACCTGGGAATGTCCGACGTCGATCGGGTAGGCGGAAAGAACGCCTCACTCGGCGAAATGATCAGTAATCTCGCCAACGCAGGTGTTACCGTTCCGGGTGGCTTTGCTACCACAGCACATGCCTATCGTGAATTCCTGGCCACCGATGGGTTAAAGGAGCGGATTGACGAGGCTCTGGATGCCCTGGACATCAATGATGTTAACGAACTGGCCCGGGTTGGCTCGAAAATCCGCCAGTGGATCATCGAAACGCCATTTCCGGACGTTCTGGAAAATGCCCTGAAAGAATCGTTTGCCGCCCTGCAGGATGGCAACGAGCACATGGCGGTCGCGGTTCGTTCCTCTGCGACCGCAGAAGATCTGCCCGATGCCTCGTTCGCCGGCCAGCAGGAAACCTTCCTGAACGTGGTGGGCCTTGAGCAGGTTCGCACCTCTGTGAAGGAGGTTTTTGCATCTCTGTTTAATGATCGCGCCATTTCCTACCGCGTGCACCACGGTTTCGACCACAAGATGGTGGCGCTGTCAGCCGGCATCCAGAAGATGGTGCGCAGTGAAACGGCCGCCAGTGGCGTTATGTTCACCCTGGATACCGAATCCGGCTTCCGTGACGTGGTGTTTGTAACCGCTTCCTACGGCCTGGGTGAGACCGTTGTGCAGGGTGCCGTGAACCCCGATGAATTCTACGTGCACAAGCCCACTCTCGAGGCTGACAGGCCTGCCGTTCTGCGTCGGAACCTGGGCAGCAAGGCCATCAAGATGGTTTACCACACCAAGCCTGGTGAAGGTGAGTTTGTAGAAACGGTGAAGGTCGAACAGGAAGACCGGAACCGCTTCTGCATCACCGATGCCGAGGTGGAAGACCTGGCCCGCCAGGCCATGATTATCGAGAAGCACTACCAGCGCCCGATGGACATCGAATGGGCCAAAGATGGTGACGACGGCAAGATCTATATCGTTCAGGCCCGCCCTGAGACGGTAAAGAGCCGTGCTTCCGCCAATGTGATGGAGCGTTACCTTCTTAAAGAAACCGGCAATATCCTGGTGGAAGGCCGGAGTATCGGCCACAAGATCGGTAGTGGGCCGGTGAAGATCATTACCAGTATCAAGGAAATGGACCGTGTTCAGGCCGGCGATGTGCTGGTCACCGACATGACCGACCCGGACTGGGAACCGGTTATGAAACGGGCCTCCGCCATTGTTACCGATCGCGGTGGCCGTACCTGCCACGCGGCCATCATTGCCCGCGAGCTGGGTATTCCGGCCGTGGTTGGTTGCGGCGATGCCACCGAGTTGCTCACCGATGGCCAGGAAGTGACGGTTTCCTGCGCCGAAGGTGATACCGGCATGATCTATGAAGGTTCCCTGGATTTCGAACTGCGGGAGAACACCGTGGACTCGATGCCCAACATACCGTTCAAGATCATGATGAACGTGGGCAACCCCGACCGTGCCTTTGACTTCCAGGCGCTGCCCAACGAGGGCGTGGGGCTGGCACGGCTGGAGTTCATCATTAACCGGATGATCGGCGTTCACCCCAAGGCACTGCTGAACTTTGACGGACTGCCCCGGGATATCAAGCAGACCGTCGAAAAACGCATTTCCGGCTACAGTTCCCCGGTGGATTTCTACGTCGACAAGCTGGTGGAGGGTATCTCTACACTGGCCGCTGCATTCGCGCCGAAGAAGGTGATCGTGCGGTTGTCGGATTTCAAATCCAACGAGTACGCCAACCTGATCGGCGGCACCCTGTACGAGCCGGACGAGGAAAACCCGATGCTCGGTTTCCGGGGTGCTTCCCGCTACATCTCTGACACCTTCCGGGACTGCTTCGAGCTGGAATGCCGCGCCCTGAAGAAAGTGCGCAACGAGATGGGCCTGACCAATGTGGAAGTCATGGTTCCGTTTGTGCGCACCGTGGGCGAGGCAGAGCAGGTAGTGAATCTGCTCGCGGAAAACGGCCTCAAGCGCGGTGACAACGGTCTGCGGGTGATCATGATGTGCGAGCTGCCGGCCAATGCGTTGCTGGCGGATCAGTTCCTGGAGCACTTTGACGGCTTCTCCATCGGCTCCAACGATCTGACCCAACTGACGCTGGGGCTGGACCGGGATTCCGGAATCATTGCCCATCTGTTCGACGAGCGTAACGATGCGGTCAAGGCGTTGTTGTCCAATGCTATCCAGGCCTGCAAGAAAGCCGGCAAGTACATCGGGATCTGCGGGCAGGGGCCATCGGACCACCCGGATCTTGCCAAGTGGCTGATGGATGAGGGCATCGATACGGTGTCACTGAACCCGGATTCGGTATTGGATACCTGGTTCTTCCTGGCCGACGAAAAAATCGACTGAGTTCATTTCCAGCATAAGGAGAGCGACAACGTGACGACGATAATTACCCCGGACCTGTGTGACGAATTCCCGGAAGTGTTGGTTGTTGAGCCCGGGTTCAATAACTACGGCGGCAACAAGGCCTTTGGCGGCGAGATTGTGACCGTGAAATGCTTTGAGGATAACTCCGTGGTGAAAGAGCAGGTTGGCCAACCCGGGAACGGTCGTGTGATGGTCGTGGACGGTGGTGCCTCGAAGCGTCATGCGCTGCTGGGTGACATGCTGGCTGAGAAAGCGGCGAACAACGGCTGGGCCGGTCTTATTATCTATGGTTGCGTGCGCGATGTGGATGAAATTGGCAACACCGCCCTCGGTGTCCAGGCCCTCGGCACCCACCCCAGAAAGAGCGAGAAGCGTGGCCTTGGTGACCTGAATGTTCCGGTCACCTTTCACGGCGTCACCTTCCACCCAGGACACTACGTCTACGCCGATAACAACGGCATCATCGTCTCCGAGAAGCCTCTGGTCTGAGGCTTTCCCTGGCACAAACAAAAACGGCGGCCATTGGCCGCCGTTTTTCGTTCAGCGAGTGACTTCGCTGATGTTTGTTCCAAGGAGGAATCCGTCGCCTTCCGGTTCACAGCGAATGACCTCGCACACAGTTTCCAGTGGCGGGAACTGGTCACTGCTGGAGTGAAGAACCGCGAGAAGTTCCTCTCCAACCTCTACAGCCTGATTAACGTAGAGTTGCATGCCGGTTGCGCTCAGGTCACGGCAAATCCCTTTAAAGCGGTTACCCTGGCTGTCGCTGATCTCAATCTCCGAGTTCACCTGCATCCGGTGGAAATCGCGTTTTTCCGAATAATCCCTCATGGCATCAGGCCCAGTTGTCGGTTTTTCTTGTTGGTTTGAGCATCGGGATGATCAGTGCCAGCAACACGCCACCAAGAACCAGACCGGCGCCCAGTAGCATGAAGTCATATTCCTTGCTGGCTTCAAGACGTTCGTTTTCGGCCGTGAGTACCTCAAGGTCGTTGCGGATCTTCTGGTTCTCCTCAAGGAGTTCCTCGTTACGACGTTTCAGATTGATGGAATCGGCGGCGATGCTCTTGATCCGCTGCAACTCTTCCTGGAGCTCCTGTGACCGGTCGGAAAGGGAGGCCTCCGAGCTTTCCAGAGCGTCTCGCTCGGTAACGACGTTGGACAGTTGCTCCTTGACCCGGGCCAGCTCGGCGCGGGTTTCTTCCAGTTGGCGATTGGCTGTCCGAAGGCGGTCTGCGGCAATTGGTGTTTCGCTCAGGTACTGACTGGATACCCAACCTTCGTTACCCTTCGGGGTCCGAACGAGGGTATACCCGGAATCCGACGCTTCGATCACTTCCAGCGGTGTGCCGCTGGGCACCGCGTTTTCGATGATCCGGAACTGGGAACCCGCGCCGGATCTCACCGGAAGGTACAACTGGTCGTCTACCCAGACAGTCTTGGCCTGGGCAACGGCAATGGACGACACTGCGAACAATACACTGATGGCGAGACGAAAAAGCGTCACTGGTTAGGTTCCCTGAAATTCTGCGGTTGAAATCTGAGCGTGATTAAAAGCGCAATTTTGTCACAGATGCCCCGCCGTGCAAGCGAGCCATCATTACAATAAACTCATGCAGCCCGGCCCTTTGTCTACGGCAAAACCGCCTTGAAGGGCTTCACTACAACGTTCTGGTACACGCCTGCCTCAACGTAGGGATCGGCATCCGCCCAGGCCTGCGCCGCTTCAAGAGAGTCGAATTCCGCGATTACCAGGCTGCCGGTAAAGCCGGCATCGCCGGGCTCCGGTGTATCAAGCGCCGGATGAGGGCCCGCAACAAGCAACCGGCCTTCTGCTTTCAAGTCCTGCAGTCGCTCGACGTGTGCAGGGCGGGCAGACTGGCGCAACGGCAGGCTGTTCTCGACGTCTTCACTGATAATCGCGTAATACATTCAGCTCTCCGCAATGACTTTCACAAACGAGGTGATCAGGCAGATAATCAGCGGTCGTGTCGCGCAATGGTTGGCTGGTACACTGTGATGCCATGGCATGCCGCCAGTTATCTGATGATTCAGGATATTTTGTGACTATACCGCAAGACCCGCATTTGTGCATTGATCTGCATTGCCACAGCACGGCTTCTGATGGCGCGCTATCGCCGGCGGCACTGGTTGAGCGTGCTGCCGGGCGCGGCGTTACCCATCTTTCCCTGACTGACCATGACACCATCGCGGGACTTGCCGAGGCAGAAACGGCAGCCCAGGCACAGGGCATTGTTCTGATTCCGGGAGTTGAGCTTTCCTGCCTCTGGAAAAGCCGCACCATTCATATAGTCGGCCTCGACTTTGATCCCGATGCAGACGATTTCCGGCAGGCTCTGGAGCAGCAGAACGACAATCGCTGGGCTCGTGCACGAATGATCGCTGAGCGACTGGATAAGCTGGGTGTTGATGATCTTCTCGGTAAGGCCTCCGAGGCAGCCGGCGGCGATGTCCCGGGACGCCCGCACTTTGCCCAGGTTCTGACAGAGGCCGGCGTGGTTCGCAATGCTGCCCAGGCATTCAAGCGCTATCTGGGCAACGGTAAGGCTGGTGATGTAAAGGCCTTTTGGCCGGAGCTTCTAGAGGTCGTTCGCTGGATTACCGAGGCGGGTGGCGTTGCGGTTCTCGCCCATCCCCGAAAATATCAGCTCACGGCAACCAAGCTGAGGGAGCTGACAGCGGATTTCCGAAGGGCAGGGGGGCAAGCAATTGAGGTGTCTACCCCAGGTCAGTCCAGTGGCGATCTGGGCTTTCTGGCAGAGCTGTGCCGGAAAGAGAATTTGTTGGCATCCCAGGGCAGTGATTTTCACTTTCCCGGCGCTCCCTGGTGTGAACTTGGCCGTATCATGAAAATGCCAGACGGGCTTGAGCCGGTCTGGCATTCATTCAGACAACCTGTGCTGAGCGACGCGCCGGTTTAATCCGGCGCGTGGAACAGCAAGTACAGGTCCGTCAGTGAGTCCGGAATGGCATCGGCCATCTGCCGGGACAGCTTGTCACTGTTGCGAACCTTCTGGAAGTCCTCGTCATCGAACAGTCCCGAAAGGGTCAGCATAGGCACCATCAGATCGGCGGTTTCTTCCTCGCTGGCCGCTTGGAGCCACTGCTCTTCGTGTTCAAGGAACGTATCCACGAACCCGGCACACCAGTTTTCCAGGGCGTTCATCGGGTCGCCGTCCTCCGGCTCCGGCAATTCCAGGGCCTGCCCCATATCCAGGGCATGGGCCATGTCATTCGCCAGTTGGGCAGAGCAACGTCTGAAAACCTCGGGAACCCCGGTGTCGGGGACCTGATCGGCGCCCGTGGCGAGGCGGAAGATTTCTTCCGCACTCAGTTCAGCCGGGCCGACGACGCTGGCACAGACCACCCCATGGAAGCCAAAGAAATCCAGGGCATCATCGCCCCAGGGCTCGGCAAAGAGGATGTCTTCCAGCGCTTCAATGTCGGAGTTCGATAGCATCAGTTAGTTACTCCCGGCCTTTTTGGCCTCTTCCGCTGCCTTCTGGCGCTTGCGGACTTCTCTTGGGTCGTTGTAGGCGCGGCCCGGCGTCACCGGAGCGTCAACTGCCGGAGCTTCAGCAGGCGTGTCCTGCGCTGCTGTTTCCGGAGCTGAAGGCTTCTCGACCTTCTCCGGCTCTGCTTTTTCAGCCTCCGCCTTCTCGGCTTCAGCCTTCGCAGGTGCCGGTTGCTTCGGTTCCGGCTGGGCCTCGGGAGCCGGGCTCTCGGTTACTGCCTTCTTCTCCGCTGGCTTTTCAGCTTTCTCGGGTTCGGCTGCTGTTTCAGGTTTGGCCGCCGCCTCGGGTTTGGCCTTCGGCGCGGGCGCCTCCTTTGATTCCACAGACTGCTCTTTGGCCGCAGGCGCCTGTTCGCCTTTGGGGGCTGCCTTGGATTCCGGCGCCGGCTTGTTGGCGGTCTCTTCTTTCGGAGCCTGGTCGGTTACCGGTTTCTGCTCATCAGCGACGGCGCTGCTCTTGGCAGGCGCTGTTTCCCTGGCCGGTTTTTGAGCCTTTTCGACAACTTTTTCGCCCTTATCCTCAGACTTCTGACGAGGTTCTGAGCTTTTTTCGGCTTTGGCCGGCTCTGCCTTTTCAGCTTTCTCCGCTTTCGCTTTATCTGCTTCAGGCTTTTCAGCCGGTTCTTCAGCTGGCTGGTCGGTGACTTTTGCAGCTTCTTCCGGCTGTGCGTCAGGCTTGCTGTCTGAAGCCGCCTTGTCTGCAGATGCCTGTTCAGGCTTCTGCTCTTTTTCAGGCGCTTGCTGGGCTGCCTCTGTTTTCGGTGCTTCCTTGGCAGCGGGCGCTGTCTCGGTCCGGGTTTCAGCTTTCTCGGTCTTTTCGGGCGCCACCGGCTTGCTCGCGGTCTCCTGCGTCTGCTCGGCTTTTACTTCTGGCTTGGCGTCATCACGACCTTTTTCCGGCTGGGTATCCTTCTGGTGCTTCTCGCTGCGTGCGGCTTTGCGATCCGCCGGTGAGGAAGCTGGTGCTTCAGAGGGAGAGCCGTCACGATTGCGCTGGCGACGTGGCTTGCGGCGTTTTTCGTCCGTGCCGGGCTTGTCAGCCGGACCAGATTTGGCTGCGGTATCCTGCGGGCCCTGATCCTTCTGATCCTTCTGCTCGCGGTTGTCCTTCTGGTCCCGCTGGGGCTTGTTACGGCCGCGGCCCTGATTGTCGCGACGGTTGTCGCGGCGGTTGTCAGAGCCTTTATTGTCGGCACTCTTGCCGTCGCCGCTCTTGCTGTCAGGGGCTTTACTGTCTGAAGCCTGGCGATTCTGGTTGCCACGGCCCTGATCGTCACTGCGGTTGCGTCCGCGTCCGCGGTTGTCATCGCCCCGGCTCTGCTGGCCTCCCTGGCGGCGGTCACTGCCGCTGCGGTTGCCACCGGAACGCTGGTCGTCGCCGCGGGCTACCCGGGATTTGCGACGATCCTGACGGCCCTGGTTTCGGCGATCTTCGCGCTGGCTTTTGCCGTCCTCGCGAGTTTCAATCTTTTGCTCTTCCTCGCCACTGAAGAAAGTGGAGATCTTGCGGCCGAGCCGGCGGAACAGGCCTTCTTCCTGCTCGGCTACTTCGGCGGCCTTCGGTTCTGCCGGGGTGGGCGTGGGCGCAGGCGCGCTGGGCCGGATGGCCTTCACAGCGGCCTGCTCACGAACCGGCTTGTCAGGGGTCGGGGCCTCAAAGATTTCCTCTTCACGCTCGCTGTACTCCTGGGCCACCTGGTGACTGGAGATATGCTCGGGCGTGGTTTCATCCTGACGCATCCGGACGATTTCAAAATGCGGGGTTTCCATATGTGGAACCGGAACCACCACCACGCTGACTTCCTGTCGGGCCTCAATGTCGGCCAGCTGCTTGCGCTTCTCATTGAGCAGGAACGTGGCAACAGAAACGGGCACGATGGCTCGTACTTCGCCGGTCTTGTCCTTCGAGGACTCCTCGTAGATCAGGCGCATGATGCTCAGGGCGAGGGATTCGATGCCGCGGATTGTGCCCTGGCCTTCACAGCGAGGGCAGACTTCGCTGCGGGTCTCGCCCAGGGAGGGGCGCAAACGCTGTCGCGACATTTCCAGCAGGCCAAATCGGGAGATCTTGCCTACCTGAACCCGGGCCCGGTCGATTTCCAGGGCCTCGCGCATCTTCTGCTCTACTTCCCGCTGGTGCTTGGCCGGCGTCATGTCGATGAAGTCGATGACAATCAGGCCGCCCATGTCACGCAGGCGTAACTGACGGGCAATTTCCTCGGCCGCTTCCAGGTTGGTCTGGAGGGCGGTTTCCTCGATATCCTGGCCTTTGGTGGCCCGTGAGGAGTTGATGTCGATGGAAACCAGGGCCTCGGTCGGGTCAATCACGATGGAGCCGCCGGAGGGCAGTTTCACTTCCCGCTGGAACGCCGTCTCGATCTGGCCTTCAATCTGGTAGCGGCTGAACAGGGGGATTTCATCCTTGTACAGCTTGATCTTGTTTTCGAAGGTGGGCATGACCGCACGAACGAAATTCAGAACGTCTTCGTAGACCCCGTTGGCGTCAATCAGGACTTCGCCAATGTCCTGGCGCAGGTAGTCGCGAACCGCGCGAATGATAACGTTGCTTTCCTGGTGAATCAGGAAGGGGGCCTTGCGCTCGCCAGCGGCCTGGGTGATGGCTTCCCAGAACTGCACCAGATAATCCAGATCCCACTGCAGTTCTTCGGTGCTACGGCCGATACCGGCGGTGCGAACGATGATGCCCATGGATTTCGGCACCTGGACATCGTTCATGGCTTCCTTGAGCTGTGACCGTTCATCGCCCTCAATGCGGCGGGAAATGCCGCCGGCACGGGGGTTGTTGGGCATAAGCACCAGGTAGCGGCCGGCCAGGGAAATAAAGGTGGTCAGGGCTGCGCCCTTGTTGCCACGCTCTTCCTTGTCGACCTGTACGATAACTTCCTGGCCTTCGGACACGACGTCCTTGATGTTGATCTTGCCTTCGATCTGGCCGGGAGACTTCTTGAAGTACTCCTTGGAAATTTCCTTCAGCGGCAGAAAGCCGTGGCGCTCGGCGCCGAAATCAACAAAGGCGGCCTCAAGGCTGGGCTCGACGCGGGTAATGCGGCCTTTATAGATGTTGGCTTTTTTCTGCTCGCGGGAGCTGGATTCGATATCAAGATCAAACAGACGCTGGCCGTCAACCAGGGCGACGCGCAACTCTTCGGGATGAGTTGCATTGATAAGCATTCTTTTCATGGAAAGAAAGAGTTCCTGTCGTTTAATTTGACAGAAAACCAGAGGGGATCGCATCAGCGAAGCAGGATGTGCGTGCCGCGGGCCCTGTTACATCAAGGGCGGACCGGCGGCCAGACGAATCAGACCCTTCGGGGGTGTGATCCTATCGGTCTGAGACCAACGCCGACGATCCGGCTGCCTGTGGGCAGGGAGAGGTCGTGTAAGGTTCGTGTCTGTTGACGCATGTTATCCGTTTTCAGGTTCACTCAGGTGCCTGGGTCTCACGTCGTATTCGTATGCTGGACGGCCCGGCCCTGGGTGGCAATGATTCTTCGCGATGTCGCCCGCGGTTTTCTGCGCGGTTTTTCTCTCTCCCGGGTACAGGATGCAGTCTTATGAAGATCAGTCCTGGTCCTCCGGGAGCATTTCTCTCGCCGTTCCCGGTAGTGATTGGGCGGACGGCGTTCAAACTCTCGAATAGTGTCGGTATACTTCTGCCGCTCCGGCTTCTGACTTGAGTTGGTCAGGCCGTAGACAAACGACAGAGCACGCCGGAATATAACAGTATTCATGCAGCCGTTCAATCCTGCAGTCACTCCACCATCCAAGGATCTTCATGTCCCGCAAGTCCGCGAGTAAAAAGCCAGCCCGAGCGAGGCCCGAAAGGCCGGTCAAGACGAGTCAGGCAAGGGGTGACAGCGCGGCTGTGCGTGGAGAGATCCGTCAGGGAGTTCAGTGGGTGACTGTGGATGAGGATAACGATGGCCAGAGAGTGGATAACTTCCTGCTCGCCCAGCTTCGTGGCGTGCCGAAGAGTATTATTTATCGGGTCATCCGAAAGGGCGAGGTGCGGATCAACAAGGGACGTGTGAAGCCGGACACCCGCGTGAATACTGGAGATCAGGTGCGCATACCGCCGGTAACCCGCAAGGAAAAGCCCGAGCAGGTGGCGCCGGGTTCCCGGGTTCAGGGTGTGATGGAGTCAGCGGTTGTTTTCGAGAACGAGCAGATGCTGGTGGTCAACAAGCCTTCCGGCATTGCGGTTCATGGCGGCAGCGGGTTGAGTTTCGGGTTGATCGAGGTGCTTCGTTCCGCCCGCCCCTCGGCAAAGTTTCTGGAGCTTGTTCACCGCCTGGATCGCGATACCTCCGGTCTGGTCATGGTGGCCAAGAAGCGATCCGCGTTGCGTTATCTTCAGGATGAGCTGCGCCAGAAACGCATCCGCAAGCACTATCATGCGCTGGTTGCCGGTGACTGGCCGGCAGGTGTCGACCGGGTTAATGTGCCCCTGCTGCGTTATGAGATGCCCAATGGCGAGCGCCGCGTGAAGGTAGACGATGCCGGGAAAGCGTCCCTGACCACGTTTCGCTGTCTGGAGCGTTATGCCGGATACAGCCTGGTGGAGGCGTCGCCGATCACCGGGCGGACACACCAGATCCGGGTTCACAGTGCCTGGGCGGGTCATCCGATTGCGGGTGATGACAAGTATATGGATGATGTCAGCCTCAAAGCGTTCCGGTCCATTGGTGGTCAGCGACTGATGCTGCATGCCCGGGCCCTGGAGTTCACTTTGCCGGTCTCCGGTGAGGCCATGCGCCTGGAGGCGCCCTACGACGATGCATTCAATGACGTGCTCAGAAAGCTTTCTGAACGTCTTAAAGGAACCGATCAATGAACGTCAGAGTGGTTATTTTTGACTGGGACGGGACCCTGGTGGACTCGGTTGAGCACATTGCCGATAGTCTGCATCAGGCCGCAACCGATCTGGGCTACCCCGAACTGGAGCGTGAAGCTTACCGGGATATCATCGGTCTTGGCATGGTCGAGGCGTTGGAAAAGCTTTATCCGGGCATCAGCCGGGAAGAAATGAACAGTATCCGGGAAGGTTACGCAGGCTATTTCTTCAGCAAGGTGACAACGCCCCAGAATGTGTTCGAGGGGATGGCCGACGTGGTTGCGGATCTGCGCGGGTCCGGGCGCAGCTGTTCCGTTGCCACCGGCAAGAGTCGGCGTGGGCTGGATTTTGCGCTGGTCTCCAGTGGCCTTGGTGACCATTTCGAAATAACCCGGTGCGCGGATGAAACGCGCTCGAAGCCTGACCCCGCCATGCTCGAGGAAATTCTCCGGTTCTACCGCATTGAGCCGGACGAGGCCGTGATGATTGGTGATGCCCGCTATGACCTGGAAATGGCTCAGCGTATTGGTATGCCTTCCATCGGGGTAGAGTGGGGTGTGCATAAGCGGGACGTGCTGGGCGATTATTCCCCGCGCGCTATCGTTGATTCCGTGCCTGACCTCCGTCGGGTGCTCGGGCTGTAAACGGGCCGAATTCATTGAAGTTGCTGACAGGAAGCGAGCATGAGTGACTGGGAATCTGACAAGTCTGCCGATTGGGGTGACAAGCCCGTGGAGCCGGAGAAGGAAAGTAAGCCATTTTTCGGGCGTAAGTCGCCGAAGCTTCCGCCCGAATCCGGCCGTGACTGGAAGCTTATCGAAAAGCTGGTTATGTCTCTGCAGGCTGAGCAGCGCAGAAGCCGGCGTTGGGGCATTTTTTTCAAGTTCCTGACGTTCGGGTACCTGATCGCCTTGCTGTTCATGATCAAGTTTCCCCTCGGTGACTCTTTTGAAGGCGTGGCAGGAAAGCATACTGCCCTGGTGGAGGTTAACGGGCCGATCGCTTCAGACGAGCTGGCCAGTGCGGACAATATCGTTGGTTCCCTCCGAACAGCCTTTGAGGAGCCAAACTCGGTGGCCGTGATCCTTCGTATTAACAGTCCGGGTGGCAGTCCGGTTCAGGCAGGCTATGTCTACGACGAGATAAAGCGCTTGCGGGAAGAGTACCCGGAGAAGAAGGTATACGCTGTGATCTCCGATATCGGCGCCTCCGGAGCCTATTACATTGCTGCGGCTGCGGATGAAATCTATGCCAATCGTGCCAGCCTCGTCGGCTCCATCGGTGTTGTGGCCGGTGGCTTCGGGTTTACCGGTGTCATGGAGAAAATTGGAGTGGATCGCCGCCTTTATACGGCCGGTGACAACAAGGCATTCCTGGATCCATTCTCCCCCGAGGAGGAGGAAGAGGTGATGTTCTGGCAGAGCGTGCTGGAAAATACTCATCAACAGTTTATTGAAGCGGTCAAGCAGGGGCGTGGTGATCGCCTGGCGGATGATGAGCGACTGTTCAGTGGCCTGGTCTGGAGCGGCGAGCAAGCCGTTGAACTGGGGTTGGCTGATGGGCTTGGCAGCGCATCCCATGTGGCCCGGCAGATCATCGGACAGGAAGAGCTTGTGGACTACAGTCGCCGCAAGTCGCCGTTCCAGGATATTGTCGATCAGCTTGGTGTTGCCTTTGGTGAGGGCTTTGCCAGTCAGTTGGTCGAGTCCCGCCTCGAGCTGCGTTAGGTTCTTTCGGGCCCGGGCCGGTTTTCCAGCAGGGGATTCCGGCCCCAGCGCCGCAACATGTCATTAAGGGCGATCAGGGGTAATCCCACCAGGCTGTTGGGGTCTCGGCCCTCCAGCGCGTCGAACAGTGTGATGCCCAAGCCCTCCATCTTGAAGCTGCCGGCGCAGTCGTAGGGTTTCTCTTGTAGCAGGTAGGCTTCTATCTCCTCGTCAGTCAGTTCACGGAACCGGACGTTGTAGGTCTCGCAGAGACTCTCGAGCTTTCCGGAATTGGCATCAAACAGCGCCAGACCTGTTAAAAATAACACCCTGTGACCACTGCTCTGGCGCAACTGGTTTGTTGCCTGTTCGTGGTTGCCTGGTTTGCTCAGTACCGAGCCGTCAGGAAGGCAGGCGACCTGGTCCGAGCCGATGATCCAGTGGTCAGGAAATTGCTCCGCCAGGGCGCGGGCCTTGGTTTCGGCCAGCCGGGTGGCCAGCGATTCTCCGGATTCGCCTGGTTGTGGCGATTCATCGATGTTGGGGCTCGCGCAGGTAAAGGCCAGGCCCAGCCGCTCCAGCAGTGCCTTCCGGTAAGGCGACGAGGATGCCAGTAAGAGTGCTTTTCGGGTCATCTGCAGAATCCTTTGAGTGCCTGGTTAAGGTGACCGGCGAGCGGTTATCGTAAATTACACCTACCTGCACGGGAACCCCCGTGCAAAAAGCAACGAAGTCTTTGACAGCAGCGGGCTACGTCCCTAAAATTGCGCGCCTATGTCAAATGCGTCCAACGCCGAGTTGCCCAAATCTGTTGATCCTTACCGGTTGGCGGAACAGACCAGCACACTGGAGGGAATTATTCCCATCAGCGGGCTTGGCCGTTTTCGCGAGGCCGTTCTCGGTTTTTCGGATGGAGCAGCGTGCCGGGTAAAGCTGTCCTTCTATATGGATAGCGAGCGGCGTCGAATTGTGTCCGGTGAGCTGGAAGCTCCGGTGGATCTGGAATGTCAGAGGTGCATGGGCGCCATGGGCGCGACGCTGGTTTCCCGGTTCACATTGGGGCTGGTTACCAGTGACGAACAGGCGCAACAGCTACCGAAAGAGCTCGAGCCTTTTCTGACCGACGATTTCACAGCAGATCTGTGGTCGATGGTGGAGGATGAGCTTTTGCTGGTGTTGCCACCGTTCCCGCTTCACGATCGGAACGATTGTCCGGCCCGGGAAGATCTCGAAGCTTATGAGCCTGACAGCTCTGCGGCAGAGCCGGTGAGAAAGTCTGGCGAGAATCCGTTCAGTGTTTTGGCGGATCTCAAAAAGAAAAAGCATTAACCGGGCGCGGGTATCCCTCGGGAAGCCGGCGCACATTCAACGAACAGACGTTACTTATTCAGCAAGACAAAGTTTACGTTAACAGGTCAGGAGCATAATCATGGCTGTACAGCAAAACCGAAAGACCCGTTCCAAGCGTGGCATGCGCCGTTCCCACGATGCTCTGAGCGCCGCTGCTCTGAGCACTGATGCGACCACCGGTGAAGTTCATCGTCGTCACCACGTGTCTCCGGACGGCTTTTACCGTGGCAAGCAGGTAATCGAAGCACGCGACGAGTAAACTCGTTGCCGCTATGCACCGCCCCGAATCGGATGGCAGAACGGTGAAGCCGGTCACCATTGCGATTGACGCCATGAGTGGCGATCGCGGCGCAGCCATTGTGGTTGCCGCGTCGTTGGAGGCGGTACGTGAAAACGAAGCCTTGAGCATCGTTCTGGTGGGAATCCGGAGCGAGCTTGAGGCTTTGTTGCGTGAAGGGCATGCCCGAATCCGCATTGTTGAAGCGGCGGATGTGGTGCGCATGAACGAGCGCCCGTCGCACGCTCTTCGTCACAAGAAGAATTCCTCCATGGCCATTGCGCTGAGCCTCGTCCGGGACAACGAAGCCCAGGGTTGTGTCAGCGCCGGGAACACAGGTGCGCTGATGGCGTTCGGCCGCACCATTATCCGCATGTATCCGGGCATAGAACGCCCCGCCATTGCCAAGCTGATTCCCTCGCTGAGAGGTCGTTGCCACGTCCTGGACCTGGGTGCCAATGTCGATTCCACCGCCGAGAACCTCTATCAGTATGCCTTGATGGGCTCACTGATGGCGTCTGCTATCTGCAGCCAGGCAGAGCCGCGGGTTGCTTTGCTGAACGTGGGCGAGGAAGAGATCAAGGGAAATGAGCAGGTGCGCCTGGCCTCTCACATGCTGGCCCAGTGCGACACCATCAATTATATCGGTTATGTGGAAGGCAGCGATCTGTTCCGCGATGTGGCTGATGTGGTTGTCTGCGACGGCTTTGTCGGAAACATTGCCCTGAAAACCGGCGAGGGGGTTGCCGGGCTGTTAATAGAGCTGATGGAGCAGGCTTTCACCCGAAATCTCTACGGCAGGCTGGTTGGCCTGCTTGCCCGGCCGATTATCGGTCGGCTTCTGCAATTGATGGATCCTTCCCGCCACAACGGTGCCAGTTTGCTCGGGCTCCAGGGTGTGGTGATCAAGAGTCATGGCAACGCCAACGAGCGCGCCATGCTGTCGGCCATTCGCCAGGCGGTCAGGGAAGTTGAGCTGGAAGTGCCCAGCCGTATCAATGAGCGCCTCGACGACCTCATGCTTTGAGTGCCTGAGACTAAAGTCTGTCCCGGTTTGGCCACGCATTCGCGGATAATTGGCCTAACTTGTACTATTGGCTAATCTCACGTAACCACCCAATGACGATAAGATCCCGCTTATGAAATCAGCCTTTATTTTTCCAGGACAAGGGTCGCAATCAGTGGGCATGCTCTCAGCCGCCGCTGAAGCCTGGCCCATCATCGACAGGACCTTTGCCGAAGCCTCCAATGTGCTTGGCTATGACCTCTGGGAACTCTGCCAGAAGGGCCCGGCCGAGGAACTCAACAAAACCATGGTTACCCAGCCTGCGCTTCTGACGGCCAGTGTCGCCCTGTGGCGCCAGTGGTTTGTAGCAGGTGGCAGTGCCCCGGACTTTCTTGCCGGCCATAGTCTGGGCGAGTATAGCGCCCTGGTTGCCGCCGAGAGCCTCGACTTTGTTGAAGCGGTGAAACTGGTTCGTTTGCGCGGTGAGCTAATGCAGGATGCCGTGCCGGCAGGTGAAGGGAAAATGGCTGCTATCCTGGGCCTTGAGGACGATGACGTTGTTGCGGCCTGCGAAGGCGCTGCGCAAGGTGATGTGGTTTCCGCCGTTAACTTCAATGCCCCCGGCCAGGTCGTGATTGCAGGCTCCGCAGCGGCGGTTGAGCGCGCTATTGAGGCCTGTAAGGAAAAGGGCGCGCGCAAGGCCATGCCATTGCCCGTCAGCGTGCCGTCCCATTGCGCGCTGATGAAGGGCGCTGCCGAGGAGCTGGCGAAAGCGCTGGAGGATGTACGCTTTAACGATGCTGTCATCCCGGTTATACAAAATGTTAACGCCGCGGCCGAGACCGAATCCGCTACACTGAAGGCCAACCTGCTCAAGCAGCTCTATTCACCGGTGCTCTGGACAGATTCCGTGCGTACCCTGGTTGGCAACGGTGTCGAAGTGGCAGTTGAGTGCGGCACCGGCAAAGTGTTGGCAGGGCTTGCCAAGCGTATCGACCGGGCCTTGGCGGTTCACAGTATCGAAGACCCGGATTCACTGGCGAAGGCGCTCGACGCTTTCGGCCAGTCCTGAAACGAAAGGGAGTTATGCATGTCTCTGGAAGGTAAAACCGCACTGGTAACCGGTGCTACCCGCGGCATTGGCCAGGCGATTGCCCGTGCGCTGGCCGCGCAGGGCGCTGAAGTCATCGGTACGGCGACCAGTGAGGCCGGTGCCGAGTCCATCACCAATGACCTCCAGTCGGGCGGCTACAAGGGCTACGGCATGGTCATGAACGTGGCCGATCCCGCCAGCATTGAAGCAGGGCTTAAGGCGCTGACGGAAAAATCCGGTGCACCGCTGATTCTGGTTAATAATGCCGGCATTACCCGTGATAACCTGCTGATGCGTTTGAAGGACGAGGACTGGGCGTCAGTCCTGGAGACCAATTTGTCCAGCGTTTACCGCACCAGCAAGGCCGTGCTTCGCGGTATGGCGAAGGCCAGATGGGGTCGGATCATCAATATCAGTTCCGTGGTTGCCGGTATGGGCAATCCGGGGCAGGGCAACTATTGCGCTGCCAAGGCAGGGGTTGAAGGGTTTACCCGGAGCCTTGCCAAAGAAATGTCGAACCGGGGAATCACCGCAAATTGCGTGGCTCCTGGATTTATTGACACGGATATGACAAAAAAACTGGACGACAAGCAGCGCGAGACTATGCTGGAAATCATACCCGCGGGTCGTCTGGGTGAGCCGGAAGAAGTGGCAGCCGTGGTTGCCTTCCTGGCATCAGATGCAGCCGGTTACGTGACGGGTGAAACCATCAACGTGAACGGCGGAATGTACATGGGATAAGGCCCCTGTCGGGGTCTGTGCGCAACTCCTTGTCGCACAACATGTTTATCAGAATCCCTGCTTGTTTGCAGGTAGGGTTTAAACTAAACTGGCAGCACTTGAGTTGCTTGGTTGACACACAAAGTGAGGACATTATGAGTACAGTTGAAGAGCGCGTGAAGAAGATCGTTTGTGAACAGTTGGGCGTTAAAGAGTCCGAAGTTCAGAATTCATCTTCTTTTGTAGAGGATCTTGGCGCTGACTCACTGGACACCGTTGAGCTGGTTATGGCACTGGAAGAGGAATTTGAAACCGAGATTCCCGACGAGGAAGCCGAAAAGCTGACAAGTGTTCAGGACGCGATCGACTACATCGTCGCACACACCTGATACTCTGCATTTAAGAAAGCCAGGCAAAAAGCCGTCCTTGTGAAACAGCGAGGGACGGCTTTTTTATTGGCTGAAAATCAGGTTCAATCTGCGTTCAGGTTCATTCGGACAAGATCAGGTGCAAGGGGTTATGACGAAACGGCGAGTTGTCATTACAGGCATGGGCATGCTGTCACCAGTGGGCAACAGCGTGGCGGCGTCCTGGGAGGCCATCAAGGCAGGACGTAGCGGGATCGGTATGATCGACCGCTTCGACGCGTCCGCCTATAACACTCGGATCGGAGGGGCCATTCGGGATCTGGATATGGAACCCTACCTTTCTCCCAAGGACGCCAGAAAGCTCGACGCCTTTATCCACTATGGCCTGATTGCAGCCCAGCAGGCGGTGGACGACAGCGGCCTCGAATCGTTTGACCAGCTTGACCGGGAACGCGTCGGTATTGCGATTGGCTCCGGCATCGGTGGCCTCGAGTACATTGAAAAAAGCGTTCTCACCATGGACAAGTCCGGGCCCCGCAAGGTGTCGCCGTTTTTCGTCCCGGCCTCCGTGATCAACATGATCTCCGGAAACGCCGCGATCCGTTTCGGCTATCGCGGCCCGAACATTGCGATCGTGACCGCCTGCACTACCGGTACCCATAACATTGGCTATGCGGCCCGTACGATCGCCTATGGCGACGCCGAGGTGATGCTGGCCGGTGGGTCGGAAATGGCGACGACGCGCACCGGTATGGCCGCCTTTTCTGCCGCCCGGGCACTGTCTACCCGCAACGACGAGCCGGAAAAGGCCAGCCGTCCGTGGGATAAAGACCGGGACGGCTTTGTGCTCAGTGATGGAGCCGGTGTGGTGGTTCTTGAAGAGCTTGAACACGCCAAGCAGCGAGGTGCCACGATATACGGCGAAGTGGTTGGCTTCGGTATGAGCGATGACGCCCATCACATTACTGCACCGCCGGAAGACGGTGAGGGTGCGGCCCGATCCATGGCCAATGCCGTGCGTGACGCCGGCCTGAATTTAGACGAAATTGATTATATCAATGCCCACGGCACCTCAACCCAGGTCGGTGACGTCGCGGAGGTGGCTGCGGTTCGGTGGGTATTCGGCGGACATGCCGAAAAGCTGGCCATGAGCAGCACCAAATCCATGACCGGGCACCTGCTGGGCGCCGCCGGTGCCGTAGAGGCCATTTTCTCGGTATTGTCGATTCGTGATGGCGTGCTGCCGCCAACCATCAATCTGGACAATCCTGATGATGGATGCGATCTGGATCTTGTTGCCCACAAGAGCCGTCAGGCCGATGTACGGGTGGCACTGTCCAACTCGTTCGGATTCGGTGGTACCAATGGAACCCTGATTTTCCGTCGCTACGAAGGCTGACCCTGGTGGTGTTTCGTCTTTTCTGGGCCGACGAGGGCAGTCTGCCTGCCAATGACCGGGGGCTCGCCTACGGTGACGGGTTGTTCGAGACCATTCGGATGTCCGGACAGCAAGGCGTTCTGCTTTCCCGCCATCTGGAGCGTCTGGTGCGCGACGCCAGACGCCTCGGAATCGAGGTAACGCGAAAGGAGCTTGCCAACGTGTGCGTTGAGGCTTCGCTGCGATTCGCTGATCGTTTCAAGGCCGAGGGCTGGATTCTCAAGCTGACCCTGACCCGCGGAAGTGGTGGGCGGGGATACCGGCCAGATTCCGGGATGGAGCCAAATATGCTGGTCTCGGCTTCGCCGTTGCCTCCGGCACCGGATCTCGCCGGCGTTGCCGTTGATTTTTCCAAGGTGCCCCTTGCCGTTAATCCGTTACTTGCCGGAATCAAATCACTGAACCGGATCGAGCAGGTCCTGGCGGCTGCTGAGCTCGGACCTTCGCTGTTCGAGGTGATCATGGCTGATCGTGACGGTAATCTCGTGGAAGGCACCCGTACCAATCTTCTGCTTCGGCAGGCCGATACCTGGGTAACGCCGCCGGCGTCGAGTCTGGCGGTTGCCGGTGTGCTCAGACAGTGGCTGTTGGAGCGTCTGAGGCAGAAGGGGGAGTCGGTAACCGAGCGTGCGGTCACCGTGAGTGATGTGCTGGGCCCTGATTGCCAGGGTCTGTTTCTGTTGAACAGCGTGCTTGGCATTGTTCCGGTTCGCACTATTGCCGGTCATGATTTGCCTGTCGATAGCGGACTTGCGACAATCTTCAATCCTCTCGAAACACTGGAATAAATCCTTTGCTCAAGAAGTTATTGCTTGCGTGCGTTTGCGTCGCCGTGCTTGCCTCGGCAGGAACCGGCCTCTGGGTGTGGCAGGGTCTGCAAGGCCTGAAAAAGCCGGTGATACTGGAAGAGCCGCTGCTGTTTGACGTTCCTCAGGGTAGTTCCTTCATTGAAGTGGTTGGTCGGCTCGAGGCTAAAGGTCTGGTTTCAGACCGGCTGTGGCTGAGGCTGTATGGTCGGCTCGAGCCTGCGCTGACCCGGATCAAGGCGGGCCAGTACGAATTTCTCAGTGGCATGAGCCCCAGGGACATGATCGATGTCATGGTGTCGGGGGATACCAAGCACTGGTATGTGCAGTTCATCGAGGGCTGGACCTTCAAGGACATGAGAGCGGCTCTGGCCCAGGCTGAGCGGCTTCAGAAGGTCACCGGCCAGTGGACCAGTGAGCAGATCATGGCAGCCGTTGGCGCCGAAGGTGAGCATCCCGAAGGGCGATTCTTTCCGGATACCTACGCCTTTACCAGCAGCGAATCTGACCTCGACCTGTTGAAGCGGGCCTTCAACCGGATGGAAACAGTGCTGGCGGAGGAATGGGAGGCTCGGGAAGAAGGGCTTCCTTACGACACACCATACGAAGCCCTGATCATGGCCTCGATTGTGGAGCGTGAGACGGGTGCGCCCCATGAGCGGGACCAGGTTGCGGGCGTGTTTGTCCGTCGTCTTCAGAAGGGCATGCGGTTACAAACCGACCCCACGGTCATTTACGGCATGGGCGATAGTTATCAGGGGCGGATAGGGCGCAAGGACCTGCGCACCTATACACCCTACAATACGTACAGAATCAGTGGCCTGCCTCCCACACCCATTGCCCTGCCAGGCCGTGAATCCATTCATGCTGCCCTGCATCCGGATGACGGTGATGCACTGTATTTCGTTGCCAGGGGTGATGGCACCCACAAGTTTTCACGCACACTGTCGGAACACCAGAAAGCAGTGCGTGAGTTCCAGTTGAACAGACGTGAAGACTACCGCTCCTCGCCTGCGCCACAGGGCAGCGACGACGATGAGGGCGCAGGATGAGCATGAGGGGGCAATTCATAACCTTTGAGGGCACGGAAGGAGTTGGCAAGTCTACCCAGCTTACCAATGCCTCCAGAACCCTCGAGGAACTCGGGGTAGATTACATTGTGACCCGGGAGCCCGGCGGCACGCCGATGGCAGAGGCGATTCGGGAGTTGTTGCTGGCGCCCCGGGATGAGCCAGTTAACGAAATCACTGAGCTGTTGCTCATGTTTGCGGCCCGGGCCCAGCACCTGCACACGCGTATTCTGCCGGCGATCAATTCAGGTCAGTGGGTGCTTTGTGACCGGTTCACCGACGCGACTTTCGCCTACCAGGGAGGCGGTCGCGGCGTTCCGAAGGATCGAATTGCGCTGCTGGAGAATCTGGTTCAGGGCGAGGTGCGCCCCGACCACGTTATCTTGCTGGATGCCCCTGTAGCGACCGGAATGGCCCGAGCCCGCGATCGAGGCGAGCTGGATCGCTTTGAACAGGAAGATCTGGAGTTCTTTCAGCGAATCAGGGATGTCTATCGGGAGCGGGCCATTGCTCAGCCGTCCAGGTACCACGTAGTCAATGCAGCCCGCTCACTGGAGGAGGTTTCTGGGGCCGTCTCCGGCTTGCTGTCCGAATGGGTAACCCAATCGGCTGTTCGCTGAAGGGATCTCCGCCTCCCCAGTGATTTGCCCGCCATTCGTGCACTTTTTGTAATGTTCTGCTTTAATTGATGTACATTCTCAGTTAACAGCCGGCAGCTTTAATGGTCAACGCGAAACTTCTGAAACTTCCCATTGCGGCGCATCAGCATCGCCATGAGCATCACCAGATTGTTATAGGGGTACGAGGGGAAGCTGAACTGAGCGTCGATGGGACAGGGGCTCACCTGGATACCTGGAAGGCCTATTTTGTTCCAACGGAAGCCCGGCACGACTATTGTGGCAATGATAAAAATCACGTCCTGGTTATCAACCTCGATCCCCTGACTCCAGCGATCAATACCCCTGCCCATGCCGATTACGAACGCATGATGCGGGTCTTTGAGAAACCCCGCACCTTGCAGATGGACAGCCGCTTACAGGGACTGGTCCAGTTTGCGGCCGGCGAGTTTGATCGCGCACCAGACCACGTCACACTCCAGCAGCACCTGGCTGCAAGCATACTCTACTGCATGGCGGACCGGATAACTGACAGTCAGGGCCAGCCTTCAAATCGGAACTGCATCAGTCCTGAACATATTCGACGCTACATCCTTGGAAATCTTCATCGAAAAATCACCGTTGAAGATATGGCGGGTGAAGCCTGCCTTAGCGTCAGCCGTTTCCACGAAGTGTTCAGGGAGGTAGCGGGTATCACTCCGCATCAGTTCCTGCTTCAGACACGGCTCGATCAGGCCACAGAACTCCTTGCTTCAACGTCCCTTACGGTGTCAGAGATCAGCTACCGAACCGGTTTTTCTTCTCAAAGCGCTTTGACCAATGCGTTGCGAAAGTACAAGGGCACGACGCCTTCCAGACTGCAGGTTGGTGAAAACGTCGCCTGATTCGCCCGGTAGTTTCGGTAGTCCCGTAGGATTGTGTAAAAGAATCGTAGGATTTCGTAAGCCCGGGGTCCGTACTGATACTAACTTATAGCGGCTGGATTCTCGTGGTGTGGATCGGCACCTGACGTGGGTCACAAACCTCTGTTGAGCCCCAGGTTCAGGGAGCTGTTGCGAGGGAGATTGCCTCGCCCCAATCGGGACGGAACTAAGGTAAAAAAGAAGAACGGTACAGCGCACTGGCCTCGTGCCAGTTCTGTGCTTCGAGAGCGGATCTATTCCGACTCACTAAACCGGAGGAGCCCTATGGCTATTGGTGTTTGGATCAGTCTATTTGCTTACTTTGCGCTCATGATCGCCATCGGCGTTTATGCCATGCGCAGAGCTACGTCTTCATCCGAGGATTATATGTTGGGTGGGCGTGCTCTCAGTCCTAAAGTAGCGGCCCTGTCCGCCGGTGCTTCTGACATGAGTGGTTGGTTGCTTCTGGGCTTGCCCGGGGCACTGTTTGCATCGGGCCTGGGTTCGGCCTGGATTGGTATTGGTCTGCTCGTTGGTGCGTTCTTTAACTGGACCCTCGTGGCACCAAGGCTCCGGGAACAGACGGTTCACTACGGCAACGCCATTACCATTCCCTCGTTCCTGGCGAACCGCTTCCCGACACAGGCGCTTTCCCTGAGAACAGTATCCGCGGTCGTTATTGTTATCTTCTTCGCGGTATACACGGCGTCCGGTCTGGTTGCCGGTGGCAAGCTTTTCGAAAGCGCGTTCTCCGGTATTTTCAACTTCGGTGGTTTGAGTGATTACGCGGTTGGTATCGTCATTACCCTGGGGGTGGTACTTGCCTATACCGTTGTTGGCGGTTTCCTGGCCGTAAGCATGACGGACTTTGTGCAGGGCTGCATCATGATGCTCGCGCTGGTGATTATGCCGGCGGTTGTCCTCTTTGGCGAAGGCGGTGGCGGTTTCGCCCAGGCGTCACAAACTTTGAATGAAGTTGATCCTACGCTGCTGTCCTGGACCGAGGGGTTGACCTTCATTGGTTGGCTGTCTGCTGTAACCTGGGGTCTGGGATATTTTGGTCAGCCACACATCATCGTGCGCTTTATGGCAATCCGCACCCTGAAGGATGTGCCCATTGCCCGGAATATCGGTATGAGCTGGATGCTGATTTCCCTGATCGGTGCTATCTCTCTGGGTGTGTTTGGTCGCGCCTACGCCATTCGCAATGGTTTGGATATTGCCGACCCGGAAACGATCTTCATTATTCTGTCTAACCTGCTGTTCCATCCTCTGATCACAGGTTTCCTGTACGCGGCTCTGCTTGCGGCGGTTATGAGTACCATCTCCAGTCAGCTGCTGGTGTCTTCTTCCTCACTGACCGAAGATTTCTATCGACTCTTCCTGCGCAAGGAAGCCACCGATAAAGAGTGCGTGAGTGTTGGCCGGATCTGTGTCGTTCTGGTCGGTCTGGTTGCCGCGGTCATCGCCTCTGATCCCGACTCTCAGGTTCTCGCGTTGGTCAGTAATGCCTGGGCAGGTTTTGGCGCCGCATTTGGCCCGCTGATTATCCTGTCGCTGATGTGGCCGCGTGCCAACGGCGCTGGTGCCATCGCAGGCATGGTTGCCGGTGCGGCCACCGTCATAATCTGGATTTCACTGGGCTGGAACGGAGAGTTCATGGGTGGTCCTGGGGTGTACGAGATCATTCCGGGCTTCATTGCTTCCTGGATTGCCATCATGGTTGTGAGCCTTGCCACTTCCGACGCTGGTGAGTATCAGCACATCACCCGTTGAGGCAAGGGGCACGTGAGCGCAGGAAGAAGGAACGGGGCTCCGGGAGGAGCTCTGTTCCGACTGACAAGCCCTCCGCCCCCGGCGCGGCGGAGGGGTGTTGCATTTGGTGCTTCGTATTTTTTAGCGGGGCAGGTTGCGACTCATACCAAGGTCTAGAGTTGGCCTCATGAACTGGTAGATCCCCGTCCAAGCCGCTACCTTAATAGGGTTTCATCTCAGTTGCGGACTAAAATAATGACGAAAGGACGAAGGGTTATGAGCAAAAACCAATTTCTGACATCCACCGTGGGCGTGCTGGCGGCCGCCCTCTTTTCTTTTTCTTCCGGGGTGCAGGCGGAAGGGAACTACGTGATGGGCACCGCGACAACCGGGGGCACCTATTACCCCGTGGGCGTTGCCCTTTCCACTCTGATCAAGGTAAAGCTGGAGCCCAAGACCAATATTTCCGTTTCTGCCATCAGCTCTGCCGGTTCCGGCGAGAATCTCAAGCTGATGGACGAGGATCAGATTCAGTTTGGTATTCTCCAGGGACTTTACGGCGCATACGCCTGGAACGGCACCGGGCCGGTTCCCAAGGCCTATAAGAACCTGCGTTCGGTGTCCATGCTCTGGCAAAACGTTGAACACTTTGTGGTGTCCAGGGAATTGGCGGAAACCGGCACCATTGCCGATATGACCAACCTTTACGGCGAAAGCTTTTCCATCGGCGCCCGGAATTCCGGCACCGAAGGCTCCGGGCGCTTTATCCTGGGCAAGGTCGGCATTGACCTTGAAAAGATTGATCTGGCTTATCTCGGCTATGGGCCCAGTGCAGACGCGCTTCAGAACGGCAACATTGATGGCATGAACATCCCGGCCGGCGTTCCCGCGTCTGCCGTTACCCGGGCCTATGCCAACATGGGCGACGATATTACCACCCTGAACTTCACCGAAGAGCAGCTCGCCAGTGTGAACAGTGATTTCGAGCTGTGGACACCCTATACCATCCCGGTGGGCACCTACCCCAATCAGGACGAGGTGATCGAAACGATTGCCCAGCCCAACATCCTCGCCGTGCGGGCGGACGTTACCGAAGAGGATGTTTACCAGATCACGAAAACCATTTACGCCAACCTGCCGTTCCTGAATAACATCCACCCCGCCACCAAGGCGATGGCGCTGGAAAAAGCCATTGCCGGGCTGCCCATGCCGCTGCATCCGGGCGCTGTCCGGTTTTATCAGGAGCAGGGGCTGACCATTCCTGATCGGCTGATTGCTGAGTAATCGTGGCTGAACGGGAAACAGGCGAACCTCCGGTGGAGGTTCGCGACGAAAGCGCCAGCGAAGCGGCTGAACGACTGGGTCACTGGCTGATCGGGCCGGTGATTTTCTGGCTTGCCATCGGTGCCGCGCTGATTCACTTGTACTTCAACACCCTGTCCACGTTGTCGACCTTGTGGACGTCGGCGTTGCATTTCGGCATTTTTGGTCTGATCTGCGCCCTGACGACCCCCATGCTGAAGACCCGTTCGATCACCGGTCAGCGTGTAGTGCTTGGCGTGGATGTGGCGCTTGGTCTGGTGGCATTGGCCTCTGCCTTCTACCTGATCCTCTTTGAAGATGACCTATACCAGCGCGGCGTCAACTTCAATACAGCGGACTGGATCGCCTCTGTCGCCGCGGTGATCCTGATTCTGGAGTTTGCCCGCCGGACCGTGGGTTGGTTCATTCCGCTTTTGTGTATCGTCGCCCTGTCCTATGTGGCCTGGTGGGGCCAGTATATTGATGGCATCTTCAACTTCCCCGGCCTGTCCTGGGAAACGGTACTATTCCGTTCCTACCTTGGGGGCCAGGGTATGCTGGGCTCGATCGCCCGGATTTCCTGGACCTATGTGTTCATGTTTATCCTGTTCGGTGCCTTTCTGGTTAAGTCCGGCGCTGGCGACTTTATTATCGAGCTGGCCCGCTGCGCTGCCGGCCGGTTTGTTGGCGGTCCGGGTTTCGTCGCGGTCTTCGCATCGGGCTTGATGGGGTCGGTATCCGGCTCCAGCGTAGCCAATACGGTGTCTACCGGCGTGATTACCATACCGCTGATGCGCAAGGCAGGCTTCCCGGCCCGTTTTGCCGCCGGGGTTGAGGCGGCGGCATCCACCGGCGGCCAGTTGATGCCGCCGGTGATGGGCGCAGGGGCGTTTATCATGGCGTCCTACACCCAGGTGTCCTACCTCACCATCATTGGTGTGGCGGCGTTACCCGCCTTGCTGTACTTCCTCTCGGTGGCCATGTTCGTCCGGATTGAGGCCAAACGCAGCCACGCGGTCGAGCTGGAAGACGATCAGGCGCCCACCCTTAAGGACGTGATGAAAGACGGCTGGCATTTTCTGCTGCCACTGGTGGTACTGGTTGCAGCGCTTATTTACGGATTTACCCCCACTTACGCCGCAGGCATCGCCATTCTCTCAGTGATCGTGGCTTCCTGGCTTTCCAGACACCCGATGGGATTCCGGGATATCCTGGACGCATTAGCCATGGGGGCGCGAAATGTAACCACCACGGCCATTCTGCTGATCGCCGTTGGTTTGATCGTGATGGTGGTCTCCACCACCGGTATCGGTAATACTTTTTCCCTGATGATTACCGACTGGGCCGGTGGCAGCCTGGTCATTACCATTCTGCTGGTGGCCCTGGCATCACTGATTCTGGGTATGGGCTTGCCGGTGACAGCGGCCTACATTGTCCTTGCGACTCTGTCGGCACCCGCAATCTATAACCTGATTGCCCAGGGCCAGTTGCTGGAGTTGCTGATGAACGGTAACCTGCCGGAACAGGCGAAAGCCATCTTCATGCTGGCAGCCCCTGACAAAACGGCTTTGCTCAACGCTCCCATGGACCTTGCCACGGCCCAACACCTTCTTGCGATGGTGCCCGATACCTTCAGCACCCAGTTGCTTGAGCAGGCACTGTCTCCGGCAACTCTGTCAATGGTGTTGGTGGCCGCGCACATGATCATTTTCTGGTTATCCCAGGATTCCAATGTGACACCGCCGGTGTGCCTGACCGCGTTCGCGGCGGCGGCCATTGCCGGCACCCCGCAGATGCGTACCGGATTTACCGCGTGGAAACTGGCCAAGGGCCTTTATATTGTTCCGCTGCTGTTTGCCTATTCGCCGCTGATCACGGGTGATTTCACTGAAATGATCCGGGTGTTTCTCTTTGCCCTGTTTGGCATTTACGCCATTATCGCCGGACTCGAGGGCTATCTGGAGCACAAGCTCCATCCGGTTGTCCGACTGTTGATGTTTCCCATCGGCGCGCTCATGCTCTGGCCTCATGGTCAGATCCTCCTGGACGGAGCCGGCGTCGTGATTTTCATCGCGGTTCTGGTCTGGAGCAGCCGTCGTGGCAGAGCTTCTCCGGCATTGGCTCGGGCCGGCCGGGCTGATTCATGACGGTAATCGATGTCCTGGCACTGCTTGCCATCGGTGGTCTGGCCGGGTTTATCAATGTGTTGTCCGCTGGTGGGTCCATGCTGACCCTGCCACTGCTCATGTTTCTCGGGTTGCCACCGCAGGTGGCAAACGGTACCAACCGGGTCGCCATTACCCTTCAGAGCATCACGGCGGTAGGTGGCTTCCACCGGATGGGGCATGGCAACCTGGTGGTCAGTCTTCATCTCGCGGTGCCGGCGGTCCTGGGCTCACTGCTGGGAGCCTGGGTGGCCACCTGGGTCGCCGACGCGGTTTTCGAGTTCGTGCTTGTAGTCGCCATGATCGGCGCGTCTGTCTTCATGCTGTTGCCCCAACCAAAGCTGGACACCCCCCCGCTGACGCCGGACCGGCTGGGCCCGGTGATCTATCTGGCCATGTTTCTGATCGGTGTCTACGGCGGCTTCATCCAGGTAGGTGTCGGCGCGCTGTTCCTGGTGGTCCTGTACCGCATGCTGCGGATTGATCTGCGCCAGGTGAACGTCTTCAAGGTTTCCATAATCTTGCTGTATACCTTGCCGGCCCTGGTGATTTTTGCGATCAGTGATCAAGTGCGCTGGGGCATGGGGCTGACGCTGGCCCTTGGCAATATTACCGGTGCATTCATCGCGGTGCGGGTCAATCTGAGCGAGAAGGGTGCCCAGTGGGTTAAGTGGATCACCCTGGTGATGGTGGCGGCCATCCTGGTGCGGCTTATCGTGTATTAGTCCGTAGTCCGTAGTCCGTAGTCCGTAGTCCGTAGTCCGTAGTCCGTAGTCCGTAGTCCGTAGTCCGTAGTCCGTAGTCCGTGGTCCGGACCGGTTTTCAGCCGCCGTGCGCTTTCATCACAAAAAAACGCCAGCCCGGAGGCTGGCGTTTTCGTGGAGCGTTACCGCGAAGGTCAGTTCTTAAGCGACGTTCGCCTCAGATGCCTTCTTGGTGTAGTTCTCCATCTGGTCGAAGTTGAGATACTTGTAGATCTCTTTCGACATGCTGTTCAGGTCCTTGGCGTACTCCATGTACTCCTCAGCGGAGGGGAGTTTGCCCAGAACCGCACCCACAGCCGCCAGTTCCGCGGAGGTCAGGTACACGTTGGCACCATCGCCGAGGCGGTTCGGGAAGTTACGGGTAGAGGTAGACAGCACGGTGCTCTTGGCTGCCACACGAGCCTGGTTACCCATGCACAGGGAGCAGCCCGGCATCTCGGTGCGAACACCGGCGGTGCCGTAGATGTTGAAGTAACCTTCTTCCATCAGCTGAGCCTGATCCATCTTGGTGGGCGGGGACATCCACAGACGGGTCTTCAGGGGTTCCTTGTTCTGCGCCAGCAGCTTACCGGCGGCACGGAAGTGACCGATGTTGGTCATGCAGGAACCGATGAACACTTCGTCGACCTTGTCGCCGGCCACTTCGGACAGCGTCCGGGCGTCGTCCGGGTCGTTCGGGCAGCAGACGATCGGCTCCTTGATTTCAGCCAGATCGATTTCCACCACGTGGGCATACTCGGCGTCCTTGTCGGCACGCATCAGCTTCGGATCGGCCAGCCACTCTTCCATCTGCTGGGCGCGACGCTCCAGGGTGCGAGGATCGCCGTAACCTTCGGCAATCATCCAGCGCAGCATGGTGATGTTGGAGCGCAGGTACTCGGCCACGGAGTCTTCGGACAGGTTGATGGTACAACCAGCGGCAGAGCGCTCGGCAGAGGCGTCGGAGAGTTCGAACGCCTGCTCAACAGTCAGGTGCTCAAGGCCTTCGATTTCCAGGATGCGACCAGAGAACTCGTTGATCTTGCCCTTCTTCTCAACGGTCAGCAGGCCCTGCTTGATGCCGTACAGCGGGATGGCGTGTACAAGGTCACGCAGGGTGATACCCGGCTGCATTTCGCCCTTGAAGCGAACCAGAACGGATTCCGGCATGTCCAGCGGCATAACGCCGGTGGCTGCAGCAAACGCAACCAGACCGGAACCGGCCGGGAAAGAGATGCCCATCGGGAAACGGGTGTGAGAGTCGCCACCGGTGCCGACAGTGTCTGGCAGCAGCATGCGGTTCAGCCAGGAGTGGATGATGCCGTCACCCGGACGCAGGGCAACGCCGCCACGGGTCTGGATGAAGTCCGGCATGGTGTGCTGCATTTCAACATCAACCGGCTTCGGGTAGGCCGCAGTGTGGCAGAAAGACTGCATAACCAGGTCGGCCTGGAAGCCCAGACATGCCAGGTCTTTCAGCTCGTCCCGGGTCATCGGGCCAGTGGTGTCCTGGGAGCCGACGGTGGTCATGTGCGGTTCGCAGTAGGTGTTCGGGCGAACGCCTTTGCCTTCTTCCAGACCGCAGGCCTTGCCCACCATCTTCTGGGCCAGGGTGAAGCCCTTGGTGCCCGCTTCCGGATCTTTCGGCAGACGGAAAAGGTCGGTCGGGCCCATGCCCAGAGCGGTACGTGCCTTGGCGGTCAGGCCACGGCCGATGATCAGCGGAATACGACCGCCGGCCTGAACTTCGTCCAGGATGACATCAGACTTGAACTTGAACTGGGAGATTGTCTCGCCGGCTTCGTTCAGGATCTTGCCTTCGTACGGGCGGATATCAATGACATCGCCCATGTTCAGGTCGTCGACCGGGGCTTCGAATACCAGGGCGCCGGCATCTTCCATGGTGTTGAAGAAGATCGGAGCAACCTTGTTGCCAATACAGACACCACCGGCGCGCTTGTTGGGTACGCCGGGGACATCTTCACCGAAGAACCACAGTACGGAGTTGGTGGCCGACTTACGAGAAGAACCGGTACCGACAACGTCACCAACGAAGGCAACGGGCAGGCCTTTGGACTTGATTTCGTCGATCTGGCTCATGGGGCCCGTTACACCGGGCTCTTCCGGCTTCAGGCCATCACGCTCCATTTTGTAGGCAGCGCGGGCGTGCAGCGGGATGTCAGGACGGGACCAGGCATCCGGGGCCGGTGACAGGTCGTCGGTGTTGGTTTCGCCAGTGACCTTGAACACCACCATCTTGGTGCTCTCGGGTACCTTCTTCTTGTTGGTGAACCACTCGCCGTTGGCCCAGGATTCAACAACGGCCTTGGCAACGGCGTTGCCGGCATCCATCTTTTCCTTCACATCGTTGAAGGCGTCGAACATCAGCAGGGTGCGCTTGAGCTGCTCACCAGCAAGTTCTGCCAGATCGGAGTCGTCCAGAAGATCAACCAGGGTCGCGATGTTGTAGCCACCCTGCATCATGCCCAGCAGCTGAACCGCTTTGGGCTTGTCCAGCAGGGGAGAGGATGCTTCGCCTTTAACAATGGCGGTCAGGAAGGCTGCCTTGACATAGGCTGCCTCGTCCACGCCCGGCGGAATGCGGTTTTCCAGGAGATACACCAGGGTATCTTCTTCACCGGCCGGCGGGTTTTTCAGCAGATCGACCAGAGCAGCGGTCTGCTCGGCGTTCAGGGGCTTGGGAGGAATACCCAGGGCTTCACGTTCAGCAACGTGTTCACGATAGGCTTCTAACACGATATGGACCCTCATCAGTTGGAATGTCCCGCGCCGGCTTCTTGCCTGACGGGAGGTTTTTGGCGGAAAGGCCGCAGGAGCCTCTGAATAATGCCTCAAATCACCGATGGGGTTTCAGGATTTATTCAGAGACTCCTTAATCTGGCGCTGCATTCTATAGGAAACCCCTTATAAAGTTAAGTTGGACAGAGGTCGGAGGAATCTGCTAAGTGCGCTATACTCGCCGGCCGCAAATCAACCAGTACACTGAGCCATGAACGACGCCCTGCAAGAGATTCACGACTTCCTGCCGTGCCGCACCCCGCAGCAATGGATCGACAACGCCCTGGCGAACCAGGATCTGATGCTGATCGATCACGCCCATTGCGAGAAAAAGGCCGCCTCCACAGCCCTCAGTCTGATGTATCGCTATGTCGATAACACCGACCTGCTGAACAAAATGTCGCGGCTGGCCCGGGAAGAGCTCCGGCATTTCGAGCAGGTGCTTGCAATCATGCAAAAACGGGGAGTGGACTACTGCCATCTGACCCCAGCGCGTTACGCCGCAGGTCTGAGACAGGAAGTGCGCTCAGAAGATCCCGGGCGCCTGGTGGATGTGTTGATCGTGGGCGCAATCATCGAGGCGCGCTCCTGCGAGCGGTTTGCCGCGCTGGCACCATTCCTCGATGAGAAGCTGGCGGATTTCTATACCAGTTTGCTGAAATCCGAAGCCCGCCATTATCAGGATTATCTGACACTGGCCGAGCAGGCTGCCGGTGAGTCTATCCAGGCCCGTGTGGGCGATTTTCTGGCGTTGGAGAGAGCGTTGATCGAGGAGCCGGATACGGAGTTCCGGTTCCACAGTGGGCCGGTTTCAGCGTAGCTGCCGACAAAGCTTTATCCA
>PYVH01000353.1 GCA_003030785.1 Marinobacter sp. B9-2
AGTGTCCTGAAAATACAATTAATTGTTGCTGAACGATTTCACAGGAGAAGATGGTATGAATGTATCAAAGTTGTTGGTAGCGGGTGTGGCCTTTTCAATGTCAGCGGGTGCTTTTGCAGCAGGAGCCCACGGTGGCGGGCACGGGGCTAGCAGCGGAGAGCCCGGCAAGGCCTCCGAGGTTGCTCGCACCATCACCGTGGAAATGTACGACAACTACTATGAGCCGGAAGAAATAACTGTGAAGCCTGGTGAAACCGTGAGATTTGTGGTGGAGAATAAGGGCAGTCTTGTCCATGAGTTCAACATTGGCACCCCCGCCATGCACGAGAGCCATCAAAAAGAAATGATGATGATGGTTGAGCATGGCGTGATTCAGGGCGGCAAGCTGAACCACGACATGATGAACATGGATATGGGCAATGGTCATTCCATGAAACACGACGATCCCAACAGCGTCTTACTGGAACCCGGGCAGAGCAAGGAAGTTGTCTGGAAGTTCTCTGATAAAGGCAATATCGAATTTGCCTGTAACGTGCCGGGCCATTACCAGTCAGGAATGTACGGTGACGTAAATTTCGAATAATACAGTGTGCTGAGCGCCGCACGATTGCAAGGGCTGGTGAAGGCTTTCCAGCCTAGCTCCAATGAAGTGCAGTTGGGAATAAAACAGATGAAGATACGCCTTTTGACAGGGCTTTTGACCCTGCTGATGCCGGCCATGGTCATGGCCGGTGAATACGGCCTGACGGTTGACCGGGTTAAAATTGATACCGGCGATTTCGTGAAGATCGGAA
>PYVH01000354.1 GCA_003030785.1 Marinobacter sp. B9-2
TCTCGGCCACGAACTCGTCCATCAGGCCGAATCCGACGATCTGTTCATCTACCTGATACGCAGGGGGGAGTAGCCCCTCTGCTATACCTCCGAGTCCAGTTTCTGGAGGTGGCCGAGGAATTCCTCCCGATCCATTTCTCCGAGCACCCTGTGCTGGGGCAGTTCCTGGCCGTTACCGCGATAGAACAGAATAGCCGGGGGGCCGAAGAGGCCGAGTTCGTCCAGCATTGCCTGCTGTTCAGGGGTGTTGTCGGTCATATCGATCTGCAGCAGGGTGTAGGGGCTAAGCGCCTGGATTACATCCGGCTTGCTGAAAACATTGCGTTCCATAACCTTGCAGGAGATGCACCAGTCGGCGTAGAAGTCCAGCAGAACGGGCCGTCCCTGTTCGCGGGCCTGTTGGAGCATCGCCTCGATTTCACCGGGCTGTTTCACGCGCACAAAATCCGCGTGCTGGACACCGGCATTGCCGGCCCCGCCGAATGACGCGGAGGCGACCGTAAAGGGCGCTAGAGGTTTCAGCGGGTCATTGGCCCCGGCCACAGCACCGGCAAGCAGAGCCAGGCCATAGGCGAAAAGAACCAGCCCCAGCCCCTTCCGGGTCCGTTCCCAGCCGGCCCTGGCAGTATCAAAGGCGCCAAGCTGCACGCCGGTTATGGCGATAAGAAGGCCCCAGAGCGTCAGTGCCAGCCAGCCAGGTACCAGTCGCTCCACCAGCCAGATCGCCACGGCCAGCAGCATCACACCATAGAAGTGCTTCACTGCGGTCATCCAGTGGCCGGTAGTCGGCAGC
>PYVH01000355.1 GCA_003030785.1 Marinobacter sp. B9-2
GCACTGTTTCGGCTAGGGGGTCATCCCGACTTACCAACCCGATGCAAACTCCGAATACCTGTGAGTACTATCCGGGAGACACACGGCGGGTGCTAACGTCCGTCGTGAAGAGGGAAACAACCCAGACCGCCAGCTAAGGTCCCCAAGTACCAGTTAAGTGGGAAACGATGTGGGAAGGCTCAGACAGCTAGGAGGTTGGCTTAGAAGCAGCCATCCTTTAAAGAAAGCGTAATAGCTCACTAGTCGAGTCGGCCTGCGCGGAAGATGTAACGGGGCTCAAACTGGTCACCGAAGCTGCGGCTGCATACTTTGTATGCGGGGTAGGGGAGCGTTCTGTAAGCCTGCGAAGGTGTGTTGAGAAGCATGCTGGAGGTATCAGAAGTGCGAATGCTGACATGAGTAACGACAATGCGGGTGAAAAACCCGCACGCCGGAAGACCAAGGGTTCCTGCGCAACGCTAATCGGCGCAGGGTGAGTCGGCCCCTAAGGCGAGACCGAAAGGTGTAGTCGATGGGAAACGGGTTAATATTCCCGTACCTTGGATAGCTGCGATGGAGAGACGGAGAAGGCTAGGTGAGCCGGGCGACGGTTGTCCCGGTTTAAGCGAGTAGGGAGTGGACTTAGGCAAATCCGGGTCCACAATCTCGAGACGCGACGACGACTGCTCTTAGAGCGGGAAGTCATTGATGCCATGCTTCCAGGAAAATCTTCTAAGCTTCAGGCTATTCGAGACCGTACCCCAAACCGACACAGGTGGTCAGGTAGAGAATACCAAGGCGCTTGAGAGA
>PYVH01000356.1 GCA_003030785.1 Marinobacter sp. B9-2
CGCGGCGGCAGCCTGGGCGGTGATGGCGCTTGAGCGCCGGTCCTGCTCAAAGTTATCAAGGCGCAGAATATAGTCAGCCCGTGCAACGGGAACGAGCTCTATTTCTCCAAGTTCGAGCTGTTCTCTTACTGACTGACAAAGCGTTTCGGGAACCGCTGACGAACAATCCACGGCAAGGGGCTGAAGGGCTGCCGATACCGGAGGCGCACCACGCAGCTGAAATCCGCACCCGGCCAGAGTCGCCACCAGCGAGGTGGCAATCGACATGCGGATCAGGGCGCGCAGGGCGGAGTGTCGGGGCATATCAGCTGGCCACCACATTCACCAGTTTGCCGGGAACCACGATCACCTTGCGCACGGTGGAGCCTTCGGTGAAACGCATCACGTTCTCGTTCTCCAGAGCCAGTTTTTCCAGATCGGACTTGTTGATGTCGGCGGGAACGTCTTCCTTGGCCCGAACCTTGCCATTGACCTGAAGCACCACCTGAATCCGGCTCCGCACCATGGCGCTTTTATCGGCCTTTGGCCAGGACGCATCAACTACCGGATCCTGGTGGCCCAGTGCCTGCCAGAGCGTGTGGCAGATGTGAGGAACAATCGGGGGGAGCACCAGAACGGCAGTGTCCAGGGCTTCCTGACGAACGGCCCGGGTCTGGGGTTCGTCACCCTGGAGTTTGCCAACATCGTTGAGCAGCTCCATCACCGCGGCAATGGCCGTGTTGAACGTCAGACGACGACTGATATCGTCACTGACCTTGGCAATGGTCTCGTGAGTCTTGCGACGAA
>PYVH01000357.1:0-224 GCA_003030785.1 Marinobacter sp. B9-2
ACCCTGCTTCTGCCATTGCTGCTGGTAACCGATAAAGCGCTCGATTTCCCGCTCCAGCACGAGCTCGTCGGTGAGCAGCTGATTCATGGCATGCCAGGACCGGCCCAGGGTGGGCGTGGCCAGGGCCGCCCGGATGTAAGCCAGTTGCCGGGGCTCGGCAAACGCCCGCAGCCAGCAAAGTATTTCCTTGGATTCACGGGAGGTCAGCACCGAATCCCGGTCTG
>PYVH01000357.1:234-785 GCA_003030785.1 Marinobacter sp. B9-2
CACCGCGCTGGCCTCGTTGCGGTTGTTGACTAGTATCGCGATGTCTTTCGGGGCAACCGGCTCCAGATCCTCCGGATTATCCGGCAAGGCAAAGCCCGCCTGCCCGGCCTGGCCCAGGGTCAGCAAACGGGCGATCTCGCTGGCGCAGGTTTCTGCCACATCGGCCGTTGCGGTGCCCTTGGCAATGCCTTTTGGATTGCCGTCCCTGTCCTCTTCCCCGGATTCGTGGGTCCAGAACACCAGGCTGGGTTGCACCTCGCCGCCGATCGACCAGCTTCGTTTGGTGCCGTTGGCGTCCACTCCCTGGAACGGCAGCGGTGAGGTATCGCCCTTGCCGAACAGGAAGGCGCCGTCCCGGCTGTGCTGGTCGCTGTGTTCAAATACCCGGTTGACCGCCGCCACCATGGTTTTGGCGGAGCGGAAGTTTTTACCCAGTGTGTAGGTTCGCTCTTTCACGCCCTGCCTGGCCTGCAGGTAGGTGTAGATATCGGCACCCCGGAAGCCGTAAATGGCCTGCTTGGGATCCCCGATCATCAACAGGCAGGTGCGGG
>PYVH01000358.1 GCA_003030785.1 Marinobacter sp. B9-2
GAATTCCAAACCTTTTATGACAGATAACACCCAGAACCCCGTCGCTTCCGGTAACGGCAAAGTCGGATTCATCAGCCTCGGCTGCCCCAAGGCTCTCGTCGACTCCGAACGAATCCTCACCCAGCTGAGGCTGGACGGTTATGACGTCGTGCCCACCTATAACGACGCCGACATTGTTGTGGTCAACACCTGCGGCTTTATCGATGCCGCCAAGCAGGAATCCCTGGACGCCATCGGCGAGGCCATCAGCGAAAACGGCAAGGTGATTGTAACTGGTTGCATGGGTGTGGAAGCCGACAAGATTCGCGACACTCACCCCGGTGTACTGGCCGTTTCCGGCCCCCACGCCTATGAAGAAGTGGTCGGCGCGGTTCACCAGTTTGTTCCCCAGAAGAAACAACACGACCCCTTTACCGATCTGGTTCCGCCCCAGGGCATTAAACTGACCCCGAGGCATTACGCGTATCTGAAAATCTCCGAGGGCTGCAACCACCGCTGCACCTTCTGCATCATCCCCTCCATGCGCGGGGACCTGGTCAGCCGGCCCATCGGCGATGTGATGGATGAGGCCCAGCGCCTGGTAGACGCCGGTGTAAAAGAACTGTTGGTGATCTCCCAGGACACCTCGGCCTACGGCGTTGATACCAAATACCGCACCGGCTTCTGGCAGGGGCGGCCGCTCAAGACCAAGATGCAGTCCCTGTGCGAAGCCCTCGGCGAAATGGGTGTATGGGTGCGCCTGCACTACGTTTACCCGTATCCCCACGTGGATGACATCATTCCC
>PYVH01000359.1 GCA_003030785.1 Marinobacter sp. B9-2
GCAGGCATCCTTATACGTGGGCGCTGATTTCCTCCTTACCACAGCTTGGCTCAAAGGGAGAACAATTGTATTCCATTAAGGGCACGCCTCCTAATCTATTTCAAGAAATCAAAGGTGATGGTTTTGCGCCACGCAATCCATATGCACTAAAAATTGACTTTATCGAGCGACCTCCTTTTTTTCAGGTCAGTGATACTCATTATGCGCGAACATGGTTGTTAGATCCACTGGCGCCAAAGGTAGAGCCTCCAGCAGCCTTACAAGCATTTTTTGCAGAGGGGAGGCAGTATGCGAATGACTGATAAAGAGGTGCTTGTAGAAGTAAAAAATTTATCTGTTGTTTTTGGCAAAGGAAAAAATAAGTTTACAGCCATTGATGATGTCAGCTTTCAAATTTTTAAAGGCGAAACATTTGGCATTGTAGGTGAATCAGGCTCAGGGAAGACAACGATTGGTCGAGCGATTATGCGCATCAATGAGGTCACAGAGGGACAAATTTTGTACCATGGCAAAAGTATTCAGGGGAAAATTCCTAAAGATTGGGATAGAGAAATTACGCAAAAAATCCAAATGATATTCCAGGACCCTATGGCATCGGCGTATGATAGGTTACAAAGCCACATAGCTGATTAAAAGCTATATGTAGAGCGGTCACATCACTATAGCCAGCAAATACTTTTGGATTGGCACTTATCAAATCAAAGTCTAATTGGGCTAGAATTTTCGTCGCACCATAACCCCCACGTATACAAAAAATGCCATCAATCATTGGATCACCAAAC
>PYVH01000360.1 GCA_003030785.1 Marinobacter sp. B9-2
GCCGGCCAGTATTCGCGCGGAGTATGAGGCATCAGGTGAGTACCTGCCCCGTATGATTCCTCCGGGCCCCGGGAATCCGCTTGGTACCCACGCCCTGTTGCTGAGCGAGAAAGGCTATCTGATCCACGGCACCAACAAGAAGTTTGGTGTGGGCATGCCGGTCAGCCATGGCTGTTTCCGGATGTACAACGAGGATATCTCCCGGTTTGTTTACCAGGTTGAGAAAGGTACACCGGTTCAGGTTGTCCACGATGCCGTCAAGATCGGTTTCTCGGATGGTGAGGTCTGGCTTGAGGTGCACCGCCCCCATGAAGACTACCCCCGAGAAGATCGCGACCGTTTATGGCAGCAGGTCTTCGCTGAAGTTGAAGCTTTCCGCAGCCAGCACCCAGGCGTTGAGGTCAAGCGTGGCGCCATTGAGCTGGCAGTGGACCAGGCCGATGGTCTGCCAACCATGATTGGTGAACGGGTTACCCAAATGGCCGCAGACAAGACCGTGGAAGAGAAGTCACCGGAATCGGCCAACGAGCCGGAGCAGCGGCTATACTTCTGACATAGAGTTCCGGGCAAGAGTGCCGCGCTGCGTGAGTGCCTGAGACAGAACCGCGGCCACTGTGCCATCGTATGTCCAGCAATCAGAATTTTTCCGGATCCGGGGAGGCGTCATGCAGGTAAACCATCCCATGCGATCACAGAACCCTGCCCGGCTTCGGCGCTGGGCCCTGGTGATGATGACCGGCGCCCTGCTGGCACTGGCTTCCCTCGCCCATCAGGTTTT
>PYVH01000038.1 GCA_003030785.1 Marinobacter sp. B9-2
GATAGGCCACACAGGCCACGCCATAGAGCAGCGCATTCTTGTTGAGTATCTCAACCGTGTTTTTGCCCCTGACAAGCCCGGCTTCCAGCATGGCAAATCCAGCTGCCATCCACATAACCAGTGCCGCACATACCAGGAAATAGAAGGTATCGAGTGCATACCCGAGTTCCAGCCCTAAAGTTTCCATGATTAGTCTCTCTGTCGCTTTGGTCTCAATTGTTGGCTCCACGCAAGGTGAACCCTCACACCTAAAGGAATATTTATTTCCCAATGAGAAAAAGCAAAATATGGGCCTAATTTATAACCCCTTGTTTTTATTTAAATATGTAGAAGCTTTGGATATCGAGCGCACTATGGCCGTGCATGCGCGGCCTTTCGTAGTGCCAGATGCGCAAAAACCCGGCAATACCGGGTTTTTGCGGGCAAGCTGGATTTGACGGATCAGGACGCTTGCGCGACATCCAGAGCCTCACAGGCCTCCAGAGTGTTCTGCAACAGGCAGGCAATGGTCATCGGTCCAACACCGCCGGGCACCGGTGTGATCGCAGCCACCTTGTTGCGCGCGGACTCAAAATCCACGTCACCGACAAGTTTGCCTGACTCCAACCTGTTAATACCGATATCAATTACCGTCGACCCTGGTTTGAGCCACTCCGCCTTGATGAATCCGGGACTTCCGATAGCGACAAGCACAATATCAGCACGCGCCAGTTCAGCCTGAAGATCCCGTGTTTTCACGTGGCAAACTGTCACGGTGGCTCCACGCAAAAGCAGCTCCAGTGCTGCCGGGCGACCAACAATATTGGAGGCCCCGACGACTACGGCGTTCTTGCCCATCGGACTGATACCGTAGGCGTCCAGCAGGCGCATGCAGCCGTATGGCGTGCAGGGCCGCAGGATCGGGGATTTAGCCGCCAGGCGGCCCAGATTATATGGGTGAAAGCCATCCACGTCCTTGGCGGGAACGATCCGTTCAACCACCGCAGGCACACGCATATGATCCGGCAATGGTAATTGCACGAGGATCCCATGAATCTGTGGATCCTCATTAAGCTCGTCGATCAGAGCCAATAGCACCTGCTGGCTGGTATCAGCCGCCAGGCGGAAGCTGCGGGACAGAAACCCCGCCTCCTCACACGCCTTGATCTTACTGTGCACGTAAACTTCCGAAGCAGCGTCCTCACCCACCAAAATGACAGCCAGGCCAGGACGCATCAGGCCCTGCTCGGCACGCGCACGCGCCATCCCTGCAATGTCGCGGCGCAACTGCGACGCGACTTCTTTACCGTTGATGATTGTGGCTGTATGCACTTTGATCTCCCTCGTTCTAGAAGCTTTGACCAGGAATCCAACAAGTTCCGGCCAAAGGCACTCTCGCCATTGCCGCGGATTCAACCGTCAGCGCAACCAGGTCTTCGGGCTCGAGGTTTCTCAGATCATTTTTGCCACAGGCCCGTGCTAGGGTTTGGGCCTCCAGAGTCAGAACTCGAAGGTAGTTGGCCAGCCTGTGCCCGGCCTCAACCGGATCAAGGCGCTTGCTGAGTTCCGGATCCTGGGTGGAAATACCGGCCGGATCACGACCTTCTTGGTAATCATCGTAGAAACCCGCCGCGGAGCCAATCTTCCGGAACTCTTCGTCGTAACGGGGATGGTTGCAGCCCAGGGCAATCAGGGCGGCGGTGCCGATCGCAACAGCATCGGCACCCAGTGCCATACACTTCGCCACATCGGCACCGTTACGAATACCGCCGGAGACAATCAACTGCACCTTTCGGTGCATCCCCATTTCCTGAAGTGCCTGCACCGCCTGGGGAATCGCCGCCAGCGTCGGAATACCCACGTGCTCGATAAACACCTCCTGGGTCGCTGCGGTTCCGCCCTGCATGCCATCAATCACCACAACATCAGCGCCGGCTTTTACTGCGAGTTTGACATCGTAATATGTACGGGTAGCCCCAACCTTGATATAGATAGGCACCTGCCAGTCGGTGATCTCCCTCAGTTCCTGGATCTTGATGGCAAGGTCATCCGGCCCTGTCCAGTCCGGATGACGACAGGCTGAGCGCTGATCAATCCCCTTGGGCAATGTCCGCATCTGGGCCACACGATCACTGATCTTCTGGCCCAGCAGCATACCGCCGCCGCCGGGTTTTGCGCCCTGTCCCAGCACCACCTCAATAGCATCCGCCTTGCGGAGGTCGTCCGGGTTCATACCGTAGCGGGAGGGTAGATACTGATATATCAGCTTCTTCGACTGACCCCGCTCCTCTGCCGTCATACCGCCATCGCCGGTGGTGGTTGATGTCCCCACCTCCGAAGCGCCACGCCCCAATGCTTCCTTGGCATTGGCAGACAACGCGCCGAAGCTCATACCGGCAATGGTGATGGGAATGTCCAGTTTGATCGGCTTCTTGGCAAAGCGGTTGCCCAAAGTCACCGAGGTATTGCACTTCTCCCGGTAGCCTTCCAGCGGATAGCGCGACATGCTGGCGCCGAGGAACAGAAGGTCATCAAAATGCGGCAGTTTACGCTTGGCCCCAAAGCCGCGAATATCGTAGATGCCCGTTTCCGCCGCGCGGCGGATTTCCGCCATGGTGGAGCGATCGAAGGTCGCGGACTCCCGCAGCCCTGTGTGTTCGTTCAGTTCGTTGCTCATGATTCAATCCTCTCGCAATCATTCTCAGTACGCGGAAGCGTTGTCGACCTTAAAGTTGTACAACTGCCGGGCCGAGCCGTATCGCTTGAACCGTGCGGGGTCCTCGTCGATACCGGCCCGGCTCAGCAAGTTGCCCAGCTCCTTGATGTGTTCGGGACGCATTTCCTTCTCTACGCAATCCGCACCGAGCGATTTCACATGACCTTTAACGTAGATATGAACCTCGTAGAGCGAGTCGCCCAATGCCTCGCCGGCATCGCCGCAAACCACGAGATTTCCCGCCTGTCCCATAAAGCAGCTCATGTGACCAACGTTGCCCTTGACAACGATATCCACACCTTTCATTGAGATCCCGCAACGAGCACCAGCGTTGCCCTCGATGACCAGAAGGCCACCGTGGGCTGTGGCGCCTGCGGCCTGGGATGCATCTCCTTTGATCCGGACCATGCCGGACATCATATTCTCGGCGACACCTTGACCGGCATTGCCATGCACCGTAACAGTGGCCTTCTTGTTCATGCCCGCACAGAAGTAGCCGGCATGGCCCATGATATTGACTGACAGGTTCTGGTCGAGACCACAGGCGATGTTGTGTTGGCCATGAGGGCTGAACACGTCAAATTCCCGTTCCATGCATTCTCCCGACTGATCGTGCAGGGCCTGATTTAGTTCACGGACAGTATTTTGAGTTAGATCGAAGGTTTTCATTGGCTGGCTCCTCAGGCGTCCCGCTCCCAAATATAAAAAGTTGCCGGTTCTGGCTCCCAGACAGTAGCGTGTTCAATTCCCGGCAGGCCGGCCAGCGCCTGGTATTCAGAGGCCATGGCAACATAGTCATCGGTTTCAGCCAGCACTGCGGGTTTGCAGGCAATAGGGTCACGCATTACAGCAAAGCCATTGCGTGTGCCAATTGTGAACGTAAAGAAACCGTCCAGATCTTCCAGGGCGTGCTCAAGTGCCTGTTTGAGGGAGTCACCCTGTTCCAGCCGCCATGCGAGATAGCCTGCGGCCACCTCGGAATCATTCTCGGTCTCAAACCGGATGCCCTCACGGCGCAGCACTTCACGCAGGCGGTTGTGATTGGATAGTGAGCCGTTATGCACTAGGCAAAGATCCATACCCGTGGTGAACGGGTGGCTCCCCTCCATGGTGACCGCCGATTCAGTGGCCATCCGAGTGTGGCCAATGATATGACTGCCTTTCATTGCGCTCAGTTTGAACTTGCCCGCAATCTTTTCTGGCCAGCCAACCTCCTTGAGAATCTCAATTGAGCGGCCGATGCTCAGCACCAGGGCATCCGGCGCGCTCTCCTGCAGCCATGCCCTGACCTGCTCCTCACCCGCGCGAATCTTGAAAACAGCCGCATTGGCGTTACGGAACCAGGAGATCTCGGTAACCAGGCCCTCGGCCATGGCACCCGCAAGTGACTCCCAGTCATAATCGTCTTCCGGGTGACGAAGCGTCACTTTGGTTTCTCCTTCGGGAACTTCATCGCCATAAATGGCGAAACCGGCACTGTCGGGACCGCGATCGGTCATCGCAATGAGCATTGGCTCAAACAGCTCACCCAGCCGGCTTTCCAGGGACGGGTTTTTCAGGTAAAGACCTACAATTCCACACATAATTCGGACCTCATACCGGCTTTCCGGCAATAAAGCGTTGTTTTCGTTGATCCGCAGAATCAGAAAAATTCGGCGTAATGCTTAACTTCCCAATCCGAGACGTGACGGCTGTATTCCGTCCACTCCTCTCGCTTAACAGCGAGGAATTCAGAGACGATCTCCTGCCCCATCATTTCGGTAAACAAAGTGTCTGCTTCAAGCGCATCGAGAGCTTCATTCAGGCTCTGCGGCAGGATGCCAACGCCCCTGGCCTTGATTTCCTCCAGCGACAGGTCATAGAGATTCACATTCATCGGTTCACCGGGATCCAGTTCACGCTCGACACCGTCCATACCCGCGGCGATCAGTGCCGCGTGCACCAGGTACGGGTTACAGCCAGAATCCGGCAGACGGAACTCCAGTCGGCCATAGGGCACTCTCACCATGGCTGAGCGGTTGTTGTCGCCATAGCAGATGTAAGCAGGAGCCCAAGTCGCGCCGGAGGCATTGCCGCCCACGACCAGGCGCTTGTAGGAGTTCACGGTTGGTGCGGCGAAGGCACAGATAGCTCTGGCGTGCTCGATAATTCCGGCAGTGAAGTGGTAGGCCATTTTGGAAAGCCCCATACCATTCGGATCGCTCGGGTCGTGGAACAGATTCTTTCCCGCCTCATCAGTTATGGAAAGGTGGAAATGCATGCCATTGCCGGTGCGATCAGACGCTGGCTTGGGCATAAATGAACACACCATGCCCAGCTTATTTGCAATCTCACCTGCCGCCATCCGCACAAATGTGAAGCGGTCGGCCGAGGTCAATGCATCACTGTAGGTGTAATTAATCTCGAACTGACCATTCGCGTCTTCGTGATCAATCTGATAAACATCGAAATCCACAGCTTGCAGGGACTCAACCAACTGCTCCAGAAATTCCCGGGAGCGGGACAGCCCCTTGTAGTCGTAGCAAGGCTTGTCGAGCACATCACTCTCGTCCACCGGTGTCAGAGAGTCGTCCCCTTCACGGTTGAAAAGTGAGAACTCGGGTTCCAGGCCGGTGTTCAGCGTCCAGTTACGCTCCTTGAACAGCTCAAGTTGGCGTTTCAGAACAACCCGGGAACAATAGGGGTGCGGTTTATCGTTGACATAACCATCGCAGGCGATGCGCGCATAACCTGGCTGCCAGGGCACGGCACTGAGAGTCCCCAGATCGCCACGCGCCATAAAATCCGGGCCGTGCGGCTTCATGCCCAGCCCCCAGACCGCGAAACCGGCAAAACCGGCGCCGCTCTCGACAATACTGTTTAGGCAGCTAGCCGGAACCGACTTGGTTTTGGCCACGCCGTGAATGTCGACGAATTGTGCGAGGATATACTTGATCTGGTTATCATCGATAAATTGGTTAATATTTGCGGGCGTCATGACGCTCCTCCTTCGTGGGTATTCGAATCCTGTAGTTCACAAGCCAGTTCATTGAACAGAGTTTCAAGGTAGCGGTGGAAGCCATCACCAACGCCCACCAGTAATGTGTCATCATTCTTTGTCCGGTAGAGCCAGCAGTTCACCCCGGCGACGGAAGCCATTAGCCAGCCCCCCGGTTCAAAAGTACGGAAATCGAATTGACAGACGCGGGCCATGAGTTCATGCCAGTTGTCGCCGCGGACCGCCAACACACGATCAGCGCGTCTGAAACACCAGTTGTGCACCGGGAGCGGGTGTCCCTCAGGCAGAAACACCATGAACTCATCGGTTCCGGTCCGGGCGACAAGTGCGCCGGCCTGCTCCATGGCCGACAGTCGTTGTTCAGGCTGTGGCAGGCTGGCAGCACCCAGCGCCTCTCCGCTGCCGGGCCCCGTCAGCAGATAGCCCTGCAGGTCATTCCTTAGAGTCACAGTCAACGCAGTCATCAGGCCACCTCCGTCAGATCCGCCGTCTGGCGCTTGCCGTCAGCATCGTAGAAAGGCGTTTTGCAGGGAGACATAGCAACGAGGCTGCCGCTGTCCACCCGCACATGAAGGGTTTTTGCCTCGTTTGCCAGCGGCAGGTCCAACATGGCCAGGCCGATGTAGCGGCCAAGCGCCGGACTATAGGCAATGCTGGTCACCCGGCCTGCGATGTCACCGTCCTTAATCACCAGGTGGCATTCCTTAATCCGCTCGCCGCTATAGCCCTGGGGCAACATAAATCCTGTCAGCCGGCGTTGGCAGCGTTCTTTCAGCAAGGCTAGGGAAGGTTTGCCGGTAAACCAGGATTTGCTCTTGAGGGGGACGGCCCAGGGCATGTTGGCCTCAAACGGGTTGGTCAGACCGTCGGTATCCTGGCCGACAATGACATGGCCCTTCTCCAGCCGCAGAACGCGCTGGGCTTCGACGCCAAACGGACGGATGTTGTACCGGGCACCGGCACGCATCAGCGTATGCCAGATTTCCATGGATTTGTGGGCAGGCGCGTGGATCTCGTAGCCCAGTTCGCCAACAAAACCGACACGGATCAGCCGCACTTTTGCGCCACACATTGTGCCCTCGCGGATGCCCAGATAGGGGAAGCTCTCTTCGCTCAGATCCACATCCGTCAGCGTCTTAAGAAGTTCGCGCGACAAAGGTCCGGCAAGATTCATCGCCGCCAGGGAGTCGGTCAGGTTCACCAGGCGCACGTCCAGTCCCAGATCCATCACCGTCTGAGACAGAATGCGGAAGGTCGCTGCCGCATGACTGGTGGTGGCGGACACATAAAAGCGGTCTTCACCAAGTCGGGCGGCAATACCGTCATCGATGATCACGCCACTGTCATCCACCAGCAGGGCATAACGTGTCATGCCCTGCCTGATGGTGGACATTTTCATGGTGTAAACCGCATCCAGGAGCCTCGAGGCATCCGGTCCCAGAACCTCGATCTTGCCCAGGGTGGAGACATCGATCAGCCCCAGACCGCTGCGCACTGCCTGAGCTTCACGCAGAATGGCCTGTTCGCGTTCTTCCGGCTGGCCGTAGTATTCCGGCCGCTGCCAGTGCCCGGCTTCCATCATCCGGGCGCCATGGGCCTCGTGCCATTCCTGCATTGGGGTACGTCGTTCCGGGCGGAAGCGCCGGCCGGCCAGGGCGCTGACTGGTATCGGGTGGAACATGGGCCGGGCAGTGGTCGAGCCGGTTTTGTCGATCGACTGGCCCCGAATCGCAGCGAGGATACGGATACCGTTCATGTTCGAATGCTTGCCCTGGCTTGGACCCATGCCGATGGTCGAAAAGCGCTTAATCAGCTCAATGTTGTCGAAGCCCTCTTTAGCGGCATTAACAAGGTCCTTTAACTGGAGGTCTTCATCCATATCGACAAAATTCTTGCCCGCCGGATGAGAGACGATGGGCCACGGGTGGCTATGGGCCTGCCGATCCCGGTGTAGCGTCTGGCTTTCGGCATGGAGCTCACCCCTCAGCTCAGCCAGCGCGGCCCGGGCGGCGCGTTTACCATCGGCCAGGCGTTGCTCTAGGGTGAAAGCTCCGTTCACACGCCCACAGGCATGGATGCCAGCGGGCAGTTCTCGGGGCAGGATCTGCTGCAGGGTGTCGTCATAACCCAGTTTGCCCTTAGCCTGGTAAAGCAGTTGGGAAGCCGGGGCCCAGCCCACGCTCATCAGCAAAAGATCACAATCGATGGCCGTTAGCTCGGACGGATCACAGTCCTTGCCATTAAATGCAGCCACCTGGACAGATTGAAGGTGCCGACTTCCCTGAGCGGCGTAGATCCCGCATCCGCGGTAGACAGGAACCCCCTTATCAGTAACCTGCTGCGCCCAGGAGCCACGCTGAGGTGTTGATTCAAGATCCACCACTGCAGCCAATTCAATGCCGGCCTCCATCAAATCCAGGGCGGCACGGTAGCCTTCGTCATTGGCACAGAGTACGACGGCCCGGTGGCCCGGACTGACCGCGTAGCGGGAAATCAAACGCTGGGCAGCAGAAGCCATCATTACGCCCGGCAGGTCGTTGTTCCGGAACACAGCTGTCTGCTCCATGACCCCAGTGGCACAGATCATTCCCTCTGCACGCAATTTGGTAATACCCTTCGGGCCAACCAGGGGAATGTAGTGATCTGTGTACCAGCCAGCAGCATAGTGCTGTTCAAACAGACGGATGTTGGCATGGTTCCGCACCTTATCCTTCAGGGCGGCTCTTACCCCGGTCGCCGCTGGTTCATTGGCCAGCTGGTAATCAAGGCTGCCGCCAATATGCGGGTTCTCATCGACCAGCACTACGTCCGCCCCGGCCTCTGCCGCTGTCAGCGCAGCTTGCATGCCGCTGGCGCCGGCTCCGACAACTAGCAACTCACAGAAATCGTAGCGCTTGGGTGTGCGCTGCTCGGTCCAGTCAGTATTGACCCGGCCTAGACCGGCTTTTTCCCGGATCTTGCGCTCCCAGAAGGGAAACAGCTTCTTCGGTCGGTGAAAGGCTTTGTAGTAGAAGCCCACCGGCATAAAGCGGGCGAACAAACCGATGAAACGATCCCGATCATTCGCCAGCGAGCCATTAACGTTACAGGCCTTAAGCTCAATTCCTTCGGTCAAAGGCTCGACATCGCCGCGGATATTGGTGGCGTGCGCACTCTGAAACAGAGCGTTCACGTCATGATTCGCCAGCGTCAGGGCGCCGCGAGGACGATGGTATTTGAAACTACGCCCCAGCAATGAGTGGCCGGAGGCCATCAGCGCCGAACTAATGCTATCCCCGGCAAAACCGGACAGGCTCTTCCCTTCGAAACTGAAGGTCACTGTTCTGCCGCGATCGATCCATTCCAGGGGTTGTTGATCAAGCCGGTATGTCATAACGCACCTCCCGGTGATCGACGATCGCTTTCACCTCATCGGTCAGCGTGTCTCGGTCAAGGATGAACCAGTAACCGGTTGGCCGGTGATACCAGCGCTCACGCAGGACACTGGGTGCGCCCTGGCGGTTGAACACAAAACCTGCCCAGGTTTCGGTATCGCAGTCCACCGGCGGCTTGCGCACCTCTCCGACGTAATCGAATTCACTGATGGGACGACGACCGATCAGTGGACAATCCAGTAATTTCATTTTTCGACTCCTCAATGTCCGACCGATGCAGCGCCTTTCTCTCCGACCAGATCGAAGTCGGCGAAGCGGCTGTAGCGGAATGGTTCGATCAGTTCGTGGGTCTGGTCATTGGCCGCGGTCCAGGCCATGGTCTTGCCGCTAACCGGCGTCGCCTTGAAGCCCCAGGTGCCCCAACCGGCATCCAGATAGAACCCTTCGATGGGAGTTTTACCCATAATGGGAGCAAAATCCGGGGTCATATCGCTCATGCCCGCCCACTGCCTCATGACTTTCAGGCGGCTCATGAACGGGAACAGGTCCACCATCTGGTCAGCCAGACCCTCGACAAAATCAAAGGAGGAGCGTGTGGAGTGGAGCACGGAGGGATCCACGGAGGCGCCCATCACCATCTCGCCCCGTGACGACTGACTGACATACACATGCAGACTTCCGGAGACGACAATGGTGTCCATAAACGGCTTGACCGGCTCGGACACGCACGCCTGCAGAGGGAAGATCTCGATGGGCGTCGGCAGGTTCAGCATTTCAGTAATGCGTGGGGTGGAGCCGGCCACCATAGAGATAACCTTGCCACAACTGATGGCACCCCGATCTGTATCAACACCTATCACCCGTCCGTCACGGGTACGAATATCGGTGACACGGGTTCTCTGATGAATCTCGACGCCACGGTTATAGGCACCACGGGCATAGCCCCAGGCCACCGCGTCGTGCCGAGCCACCGATCCGGGCGCGTGGTAGAGTGCCCCCATTACCGGAGTATGACCGGCACATTCCAAATCCATATAAGGCACGGCCTTGCCGATTTCATCGCGACCGACTACCTCACTGTCGATGCCATAATGCTTGTTGACCTCAGCCCGCCAACGCATGGTTCGCATTGCGCTGTCGGTGTGTGCCAGAGTGAAGTGCCCCCGTGTGGAGTAGAAAATGTTGAGATCAAACTCGTCGGAAAGATCCTCGAACAACTTCACACTGGTGTCGTAGAACTTGACGCCTTCCGGAGTCAGGTAGTTGGAGCGCACAATCGTGGTGTTGCGACCGGTATTGCCGCCACCGATGTAGCCTTGCTCCAGAACAGCCACATTGGTAATGCCGTGCTCTTTTGCCAGATAGTAGGCACACGCCATACCGTGACCACCACCGCCGATAATGACGACGTCATAGTGCGACTTCAGTTCCTTGGGCTCCGGGAAGAAACGCGGTTCGTCGTGCGAACGCTTGAACCCGTATTTCAGTAGTTTCCAGGACATTACTCTCTCCCTTCCGGTTTCAGGCGAATACAACGGTCTTGTTGCCGTTCACCAGGACGCGGTCTTCGATGTGATAACGCAGTCCCCTAGCAAGAACCGCTTTTTCCACATCCTTGCCCAAACGGACCATGTCTTTGGTGGTGTTATGGTGGGTAACTCGAAGCACGTCCTGCTCGATGATGGGTCCGGCATCAAGGTCCGGTGTCACGTAATGGCAGGTGGCTCCGATCTGTTTCACACCGCGTTCTGCTGCCTGGTGATAGGGGCGCGCCCCGATAAAGGACGGCAAGAAACTGTGGTGGATGTTGATGATGCGGCCCGGATACTTTTCGCACAGGGTTTCGGGAATGATCTGCATGTACTTGGCTAGTACGATGGCGTCGGCCTCGACAGACGCAATTTGCTTCTGAACCGCCTGAAAATGTGGTTTTTTGTCGGCTTTATCGACGGGAACGTGGATAAACGGTATACCGTGCCACTCAACAAAAGAGCGCAGGGTCTCGTGGTTTGAAATGACACAGGGGATATCGCAATCCAGCTCCCCGGCACGCCACCGGTAAAGCAGGTCGGAGAGACAGTGCGACTCTTTGGAGACCATGACCACGACCCGTTTTCTCTGCGCGGAATCCGTGATGTCCCAATTCATAGAAAACCGTTCCGCCAGGTCGTTGAACTTTGCCCGGAATTCCTCCAGGCCGAACGGAAGCGAATCAGCTACCACCTCGTAACGCATGAAAAACAGACAGGACTCTGCATCGGCGAACTGGTGAGCCTCAATGATCCAGCCTTTGTGATTGGCAATGAACTGTGAAACCGCTGCCACAATACCCACGGTATCGGGACAGGATATCGAGAGTTTGTAGCGACGTGTGTTTTCAGGATTAAGTACCATTCCCCTGCCTTTTTCTCTAACAAGAAATTTAGTTTCCCTTTGGTAAAGCACAAGGCTTGCCAAAATGAACTCGGCAGCAGAATTAAGTTCCCTTTGTTTCGTAAGCTCCTGAAAACCGTACTTTAATGAATATATATTTACCCACAGGAATATATGATGAAAGAAGGTAGCCGCAACAAAAACCGCCCAAAGTCGCACCAAATTGATGCCAGGCCGCACCAATAAGGATCAAAACTCTGCAACGGGACGCTGAGAGTAGCCGCTACAGATCGCACACGGCGGGTATTGAGAAAGATGTTTTCCGAACAGGAATAATGCGGTTAGACTATGCTGGATCGAGGAGAGCCCTATGCCCACTGATAGCCCTGCATCGCGACACATTGAAGCCCTGGAAGAGGGAAAAATCAGCTTCAGCCGTGAAAACCACAATCCTCGCCTGAAACTTGAGCAGTACATCGGTATGCGGGTAAAGCGAAAGCGACAGGAGCAGGGCCTGAAGATCACCGACGTAGCTCGTATTGCAGAGCTAAGCCAGGGCATGGTCAGCAAGATCGAGAACGCCCAGGTATCGACCAGCCTCGAGACGCTCAGCAGGCTTTGCGACGCAATCAGTCTGCCGATTTCGCAGTTATTCAGTGATTATGACCGGCCTGACGGTGGCGCCCAGCTAACCAAGGCCGGGCAAGGCATGGAGGTGGTTCGAAGGGGAACTGAGAAGGGACATACCTACCAGCTACTTAACTACCACCGGGGCAGCCAGAAAAGCTACGAACCTTTTCTGATCATCATGGACGATGCAGCTGAGGTCTTTCCTACGTTTTCCCATCCGGGCCTTGAATTCATATACATACTGGAAGGTGAAATACTGTATCGGCATGGCAATCACCTCTACGAAATGGGGCCCGGTGATTCGCTATCATTCGATAGCGAAGTTCCTCACGGCCCGGAGGAGCTGCTTAAAGTGCCAATCAGACTGCTCTCCATCATTCATTACGACGCCTAGCCCCCAGCGCCCGACATGAAACCGATAAAGTCGTTGAATGCGCTACAGAAGCCCAGTGCTATATGGGAAGAGATTAGAGTCCATAAAGGAAAAGGTCGGGGACTAGGCGCCAGCCATGTTAAGGCGGCTTCCCGAATCTCCATTTCCACTTTCGAGTCCGAATCCTCAGGGGCGAGATGCCTCTTAGTATTTTCGGCGTACCCGAGCTCCTCCGGTACTCGCGCGGGACGCTCCGAAGAAGACATTGCCCCCTACTCTCCAACCAGTGAAGACCACTAATCGTCACGGGAATCAGCAAGGGACGAAAAGAATCGTTCGCACCTCTAAGGTGACGCCCTCTGGGAATCAACATAGAGGGACAGAAAGAGTTGCTGGGCCTCTGGCTGGCCGAGACCGAGGGTGCGAAGTTCTGGCTATCGGTACTGACAGAGTTGACGAACCGTGTTCTAGAGCACATCCTGATCGCCTATGAGAATGGTCCCGAAGGGTCAAGCCAAGCTAATTTCTCTTCCCTAAAGTGGTGCGGTTAGAGCGATATGATCCCTGTGATGGTGCAGAAAGCTCTGACATAGTGCGCCAACCCTTCCATCTGTCCCGCGTCGAAGAATGGCCTTGATTTTGCTTTGTATATCCAACCGCTCGAAATTAAATAAATTATCGGGCTGTATAGCAAGCAACTTAGGAGTAACAAATGCTAAATCTGAACCGTTTGCTGCTGGCAGTTGCCATTGGCGCGACACTTTCATCTCAAGCATTTTCGCAGGACGAAGCGGAGCCCACTAATGAGAACTTTGTTGATGCTTTGTTAGTGGCTGAAGCCGACTTACCTCTCCAGCCCCTGGCAGACCAACCGACCAAGCTGACAATGCCAGGAATGAACGGAAGCCTTTTTTATGTTCCTTCAAACCCCGACACCATAAAGTGGGGATACCTGCCGAACCGTAGTGACAAGCCACTTATAGAAATTCCTTCCGGAGCTACAATTACTATCGATACCGTGTCCCACGAGGGTATTCTGGAAGATCAGGGACGAGACCCGGTGGCTTACTTCACTAGTAAGGGTGTGCCAGAGAATATGATCCTAAAGGACGCAATTGAAATTCCTGGGTCTGATATTAAACATGACTTTAAAGCAGATGGACCTCACATCGTTACTGGTCCAATCGCCGTGAAAGGAGCTAAGAAGGGCGACGTTCTGAAAGTGGAAATTCTCTCTATTACACCAAGAGTTCCCTATGGTGTTATCTCTAACCGCCACGGAAAGGGCGCTCTACCGGGAGAGTTTCCGGAAACAGAGAAGCCTTCTGAAAATGCCAGTGCCGACAATCCCGGTGACTACCATAATGTTTCTATTTTCACGCCAATCCGAAAGGCTGATGATGGTTCTTGGGAAGCCATCATGAAAACAGACGCGGGTACCGATGTTGTATTCCCAACAGCACCGTTCATGGGCGTTATGGGGGTGGCCGCCGATACAGAGGACGCCGTACATAGCGTTCCTCCTGATATCTATGGTGGCAATATCGATATCAACGATCTAGGTGTGGGATCCACCATATATCTTCCTGTGTTAGTAGACGGAGCAAACTTTTACACGGGTGATCCACATATGGCCCAAGGGGACGGCGAGGTTGCGCTGACCGCGTTAGAGCATAGCTTGCGCCCAACCTTTCGCCTCACTGTGCTGAAAAAAGGAGATGCTCAAATACCTTCCGCGTCCGGATCCCTCGAAAAGCCATTTGGGGAAACCCCTACGCACTGGGTTCCCATTGGGCTAGATAAGGACCTTGACGAAGCCATGAAGGATGCGGTGCGTGAGTCGATCCGCTTTTTGCATGAGGAGCTGGGAATGGATCGGGCGACGGCCTTGGCCTATTTGTCAGCTGCTACGGACTATGAAGTTTCGCAGGTTGTTGATGGGACCAAAGGCATACATGGATTGATTCGGAAATCGGATTTTAAAGAAGTTATGGAGAACGAGAAACAGCAGCAATAATACAGATAATGTCGGCCGGGTTAACGGATATTAAACCTCCGAGCGCGCTGCGCTACTGTCACCGGCCGACATTCTGTTTGACCAAATCTCACCATCAACGCGCCGTGGTATGCGAGGTCATCTTCATTCCTGTGATAGGCGGTGGGCAGCCAGGCAGCACAGATGCTTAGCCCTTTAGCCCGTACTTCTTGCTTAAACCGCTGAAGGGGTGCCTCCCATTCCAGGTGAAGCCTGCCAGAGGGGCGTCACCGACCACGGCACTAATCCTCAATAGGTAATTAGCTGGCGGCGGTGGTGGAGTGCCGGCCACGCCGGTTTTCCACCGCTTCCTGCAAGTCTCGCCGGTTCCCTGCGCTCAGCGTCCTCAGCACCAGGCCATCCTGAATCAGCAAATGGACCTTGGCCAAGTTCGTCAGGAGCGTTGAGTATTGGCCTTAGCCATAGGCGATGGCCAGCTCCCTCCCATAACAACGGAGCACGCAAGTGCACCCCGCCCGACAGACTTTGTGTGCCAAGGCATAGCGGATCTAGGTTTTAACTCCCCCTATGGGTCCGGTGATGAGTCCTTTCATCCAGCCTTGTTTCCGGTATTAATCCTTCACATGGTCCCGAATCAGCCTCAACGCTTCTTCCATGTGCTCAAAACGGTGGCTACCGCCAACTCACACGCATCATCATCCTGGCCCGGGCAAAAGCGCCCACACAGAGGCCGAATGTAGAGCTGCAGTCTCAAACCGCTTCGGAATCAAATGGCGTTGCTTGACCGCAGGGGGAGTCCATGTAGCTTTTGTTTAGCGGCGCACATGTAGCGCAGCGAAATGGGCGTCCGGTTTAGGGCCGAAGGCCCGGAACGAACTACAACAGCTGGTTATGTGATCTCTCATTTCTCACCCATGGCTATTGGTCTGAACAGCTCACCAGCACCTTCCAGAACTGTCCAGACAAGCAAACCAACGCCAACGCCGAGATACCAGGGACTGAGAAGCACAGCGGCAACCAACATGAACACGGCAGGTAAAATTGGCAGCTTCATAGCGCCCGAGGCAAGATTCATGATCAGATTTATGGTAGCAAGAACGACACCTAGCCACAGCAGCCAATGAACGCTCAGAAACCAGCCAATAACACCCACCAACGGCCCCGACAGGGTAAAGAGAGTAAATTGATTCATGCTTCCTTGCTCCTACACATAACAGCGGTTGGGCAACGCGCTTTACCATTGCAGAAATTTGACTGCCTCATTATTACTGACTTCGCACCATCAATCGCGCTGCACATAAATCGTTAAAACAATAGCTTAGCCGAGCATGGCTATCTCTGCCATGAAATCGTTCAGCGTCTGCAATTTGCTCAGCTAACCATACTGGACGAAATTGCTGTGATTAGCGTAGAGGCTCTGGAGGAAAACCCTGACTCCAACGTTCGCTTTTGTTTAGCTGAGTTCAGAGGATGCCCTGGTCGCAAAGCGAACATTCGGGGTACTTCCACAGCCGTTTTAAAGCCGTCTGTGGAAACACGGTAGAACCCGATGTCAACCGACGGTTCGATCAATTCAGAGTGATGAGCGCGTGAACTGGGTGCTCATCACAGTTGTGCCCTGGCCCACCCCGGTCAACAACAAGAAACTCACCCTCGCACTCCAAGACCGAATGCACGGCGTGCCAAGTGCCTGCACGGTAATTAATACCCTGCCGTCCGTCGGTTACGAAGGCACGAACCGCTTCCGGATCAATGCCGTCGCCCGGCGGTGCCACGACTATCAGGAAACGCTCGCCGTGCATGGGAACGAACGCCTGGCTTCCCAACGGGTGCCGCTCCAGACAGTCAACCTGCAGTGGAACCTGCACCGGCTGGCTCACGAAAATACTGATCATCGGTCGGCCGCCCTCACCCAGTATCTCAACACCAGCCAGATCATGGTGGCGCTGGGTACGGCCACCGTTGATGGGGAAGAAGTTCGTAGCGCTCCGGCTGTCGATCACATCGCCAAAGGGAGCGAAGGCTTCCGGTGTCAAAGGCTGGGCTGTCAGTTTCAGCATGATGGTTTTCCCTTTGCTTTTCAGCGAGCACCGAAGCCATTGAGCTTCATGTGGCGATTCACGTCTTTGTACAGCAGGTATCGGAAACGGCCCGGGCCGCCGGCATAGCAGGCCTGGGGGCAGAACGCCCTGAGCCACATGTAGTCACCGGCTTCCACCTCCACCCAATCCTTGTTTAGCAGGTAGACGGCCTTGCCTTCGAGCACATACAGCCCGTGCTCCATCACATGGGTTTCTGCAAAGGGAATCACGCCCCCTGGCTGGAAGGTCACGATATTCACGTGCATGTCGTGGCGCATATCGCTCTGGTCCACAAAACGCGTGGTGGCCCAGCAGCCGCTGGTGTCCGGCATCTCGATGGGCTCAATGTCGGCTTCATTTGTGACAAACGGCTCCGGATAGTCGACGCCATCCACCGCTTCGTAGGCCTTTCGAATCCAGTGGAACCGAACCGTTGAGCCAGACTCATTGCGCACCGCCCAATCACTGCCCGGCGGAATAAATGCATAGCCACCCGGCGCCATCTTATGCGTTTCCCCTGCTAGGGTCAGCGTCATCTGGCCTTCCACCACAAACAGAATGCCTTCGGCTCCGGGATCAACCTCCGGTCGCTCGCTACCGCCACCCGGAGACACTTCCATGATGTACTGCGAGAAGGTCTCGGCAAATCCGGAGAGCGGGCGGGACAAAACCCACAAACGCGTTTTTTCCCAGAACGGCAGGTAACTGGCGACGATGTCCCGCATCACGCCTTTCGGGATGACGGCATACGCCTCGGTGAACACGGCGCGATCCGTCAGCAGCTGTGTCTGGGGAGGATGGCCGCCGGTCGGTGCGTAGTAGGGAGAGGGATTTTGCCTGTCGATCATAAGAGTGCTCCGGATTCAAAAGGATGGTGCTTTGCCCAGTGCCGGGCAATATCCGCGCGACGTGTCACCCAGACACGGTCGTGGGACTCAATATGGTCGAGAAAACGCTGCAATCCACGGAAGCGGCCCGGCCGGCCGATTAGCCGGCAATGCAGCCCCACCGAAAGCATCTTCGGCGTTTCCTTGCCCTCTTCATAGAGAACGTCAAAAGCATCACGCAGGTACTCGAAGAAGTGATCCCCGGTATTGAAACCCTGCGGTGTTGCGAATCGCATATCGTTGGTGTCGAGGGTGTACGGCACCACCAGATGATTATGGGACTCGCCAGCGGAATCCTGTTGCTGAACCCAGAATGGCAAATCATCACCGTAATAGTCGGAGTCGTACAGGAAACTGCCCTCGTCCATCAGCAGGCGACGAGTGTTCGGACTGTCCCGGCCGGTATACCAGCCCATGGGCGTTTCGCCGTAAAGTTCCTGGAATATCTCGATAGCACGACGCATGTGCTCACGTTCGATGTCCTCCGGAATGTCCTGGTAGTGAATCCAGCGCCAGCCATGACAGGCCACCTCATGACTCAGCTCACGGAAGGCCTGCGCCACCTCCGGATGACGCTGTAACGCCATCGCAACCCCAAACACCGTTAGCGGAAGGTCACGGCGCTCGAACTCTTTCAACAAACGCCAGACCCCAACCCGGGAGCCATATTCATAGATCGACTCCATGCTCATGTGGCGGTCTTCAAACGGCTCAGCGCCCACAATTTCGGACAGAAAACGCTCGGAGTGGCTATCACCATGCAGCACGCAGTTCTCGCCGCCCTCCTCGTAGTTGAGCACGAACTGTACGGCCACCCTCGCCTGGCCCGGCCAGCGAACCTCCGGAAGATCACGGCCATAGCCGATCAGGTCACGGGGGTAATCCGTTGTCATACTCATAACTACGCGTCCTCAACTTAATACAGGAAATCGATTTCGGGGCTATTGACTTTACGTTGACACAAATTTGTATACAAAAAAATCTGTTTTTGTGAAAAATTTACGTCACTCAGAGCGATGAATCGCCTTCAAGGCCGGGCTCATGGCCTGCTAAGCGCCCAGCAGAACCTGAGGATTGCAATTTTTCTGCAACAAAAACTTGCACCCTCCGCAGAAGTCGTTCTAGATTGTGTACAATTACTTATTGTTTTGTTCACCAAAAAATCGAACCGGGGAAACCGTGCATATCCGAATCATCAATCCCAACACCACACGCGGCATGACCGAGACCATCGGCAAAGCGGCCGAAAACGTGGCTGCACCGGGCACCAGAATTACCGCAACCCAGCCGGATAGCGGCCCGGTGTCCATCGAAAGCCACTTCGACGAAGCCATCAGCGCCGTCGGTGTTGCCGAGGAGGTCCTGGCCGGCGAACGGGGTGACGACCCTGTTCATGCCTACATCATCGCCTGCTTTGGGGACCCCGGCCTCCTGGCAGCGCGGGAGCTCACCCGAGCACCCGTTGTCGGCATTGCCGAAGCGGCCTTCCACGTCGCCACCATGATCAGCACGCGCTTTTCCGTTGTCACCACTCTGGGACGTACCGGCATTATTGCCGAGCACCTGTTGGAGAACTACGGCTTCAGTCATCACTGCCGTCGGGTTCGGGCCGCAGAAATCCCCGTGCTGGACCTGGAAGACAACGCGGACGCCGCCCTTCAACGCCTGATCGAAGAGTGCCTGCGGGCAAAAGAAGAAGACAACATCGGCGCCATTGTGCTCGGTTGTGGCGGCATGGCCGACCTCACCGATTACATCTCGGAGGCCGTCGGTCTGCCAATTGTCGAAGGCGTCACGGCCGCTGTGAAATTGTCGGAAGCCCTGGTTGGACTGAACCTGGGCACCAGCAAACACGGTGACCTGGCGTTCCCGCGTCCGAAGCCGTTCGTCGGTCGCTTTGAGAGTTTCTCTCACCTGAATAAATAATAAAAAAGACATCACCGCCAAGAGATCTGATGCAGTCCCAACTATAAATCCCCACCAGAACCACACGGGGCACACACATCTACACCGGTAACGGCGTGGACAACGACACTGCATACACAACGAGGAAGACCATGAGCACCCCTCAAACACAGACCCATTTTGATGCTTCCTACCAGGAAGCACCCGGCACCGCCTCCAAGGCACTCGGGGAAGAATCCCTTGCCCCCCAGAAAACCCGCATCATGGGGCGCACTTCTTATCTGCTGGCGTGGTTCGGTGGCTGCGTTTCCATCGGCACCTTTACCATGGGATCCAGCGTGGTTGGCACACTGAACCTGCTGCAGGCCTCGCTGGCCATCGCCATTGGTTGTTTCATTATTGGCGCAGCACTGGCCCTGAATGGCGCAGCCGGCTACAAATACGGCATTCCTTTTATGGTACAGGCCCGCAGCGCCTTCGGTTTCGGCGGTACCCGCCTGCCGGGGCTGGTTCGGGCGGTCCCTGCCATCGTCTGGTACGGCTTCCAAAGCTGGATTGGTGCCGGGGCGCTGAACATGGTCTCTACCACCCTCTTTGGCTTCGATAACCTGGTCTTTTTCTTCATCGCCTTCCAGCTGCTGCAGATCGCCCTCTCCGTCACCGGCTTCCAGGGCATCAAATGGCTGGAGAACGTGGGCAGCGCTTTCATCCTGGCCTCCCTCGTCTACATGTTCTACAGCACCGTCCAGCGCTACGGCGACACCCTCTCGGCGAACCTGCTGACCATGGAAGGCTCCTGGGGCCTGCCATTCTGGGGTGCCACCATGCTGTTCCTTGGCATCTACAGCACCATGATCCTCAATGTGAGTGACTACGCACGGGAGCATGAATACGGCACCGGCCCCGGACTGCTGACCACCATCTACTCCATGTCGATCCTGCCTTGCACCCTGTTCATGGGCCTGATCGGCTACATGGTTTCAGAAGCCACCGGCATTGCCGACCCGATTCAAGTGTTCGCCAACGCTGTAGATAACCAGCCGCTTCTGATGACCACCCTGATGTTCATTGCTTTTGCGCAGGTCACCACCAACGTGCTGAATAATGTGGTACCGCCCACCTATGTTCTGATGGACGTATTCAAGCTGACCTTCCGCAAGGCCACTATCATTGTTGGCCTGCTGGCATTCGCCACCTTCCCCTGGGAACTGGTGAAAGACGGCTCTGCGGCTGGCCTGCAGATCTTTGTACAGACCTACTCCGCGTTCCTCGGACCGATCTTCGCCATCCTGGTGGTGGACTACTACCTGATCCGTGGTCGTACACTGAATCTGGATCACCTCTACAACCCCGATGGCCCCTATAAGGGCGTGAACTATGCGGCTCTGATTGCAACCGTCCTGGGCGTCATCGTTGCCCTGAGTTTCTCGGCCGTGTCCTGGTACGCCAGCCTGATTCCCGCCGGGCTGAGCTATTACCTGCTCATGAAACACTGGCCGGCCTGTCAGCGCTTCCGCGACTGAATACGCCCTCAGACAAAACGGTGACAATCATGAAAGACAGTGAACTGAACATCCGCCAGATCGATCCCACGCTCTATAACGAGGATCTGGCGCCGATCCCACACACCAAGCGAACCTGGGGCTGGTTTGAAATCTTCAACGTGTGGTCCAACGATATCCAAAGCCTGTTTGGCTACACTCTGGCAGCCTCCCTGTTCCTGACCTATGGGCTGAATGGATGGGCCGTTATGGCCGCAATTATCCTCGCCGGCTTTATTGTGATGGTACTGGTCAACCTGTCGGGACGGCCCAGCGTCAAATACGGTATTCCCTTTCCCGTGCTGAGCCGCGCCAGCATGGGGGTTCGGGGTGCCAACTTTCCGGCCATGCTGCGGGGGATCGTTGGCATCTTCTGGTACGGCGTGCAAACCTACTTCGCCTCCACCGCCGTGACATTGCTGATTACGGCCTTCTACGGCCCGGGCGACGGCACCACGTTCCTCGGGCTGTCGGGCGTGGCCTGGCTTTCCTTCGTGATCGTATGGGTTTTTCAGATCGCCATCTTCTGCAGTGGCCTACGGCACATTCAGCGCTTCCTGAACTGCGCCGGCCCTCTAGTTTACCTGGTGATGATTGGCCTGATGATCGTGGTCTGGACTAAGGCGGGCGATCAACTCCTGCCCGCCGTAGGCTCCATCTTCAGCTCCAGTAGTGGGGAATCGGTGAACCCGATTGGTGCCTTCTTTGCAATCGTCGGCACCATGGTGGCCTACTTCGCAGCCGTGGTTATCAACTTCGGCGACTTCACCCGGTTTGTCCGCAGTGAGAAAGAAATGAAACTAGGCAACCTGCTAGGCCTGCCCCTGAACGTGGCGTTCTTTTCATTCATCGCCCTGATCATCACCGCGGGCACCCTCGTGCTGTTTGGCGAGCCGTTGACCAACCCCACTGAAATCGTGGAACGCGTCGATTCCGTGGCTCTGACCATTATCGCGGCGCTGACCTTCTTCGCCGCAACGGTGGGCATCAATTTGGTAGCCAACTTCATTCCGCCAGCTTACGACTTGGCCAACCTGTTCCCCAGTAAAATCAGCTTCCGGATCGGCGGGCTGATTACCGCAACCATTGCGTTCTTTGTTGGAGCACTGTGGGTGTCGGTGATCAGCCAGATCGGGGTACCCGGCTTCGTGAATGCGCTCGGTGCCATCCTCGCACCCTTCTACGGCATCCTGGTGGTGGACTACTACCTGATCAAAAAACAGGACCTGAACATGGAGCAGCTGTTCTCCTCCAGCCCCGACGGCGCCTATCACTACGCCAAGGGATGGAACACCCGTGCTATTGCGGCCTTCGCCCTAGCGGCCCTGTTCTCCATCTCGACGGTTCTGGTACCGGCCCTGAGCAGCCTGGGCGGTTACGGATGGTTGATTGGTGCCGCCCTCGGCGGCCTGTTCTACTGGGTGATCATGCCCGGAAAACAGAGCCTGGCGGCGCTTCAGACCCATAGCTGATCCAACAGCCTGCCAAGGCCTTGCCAGAACGCCCCGCCCTCACAAGCGGGGCGTTCTGGTTTGAGCCTCAAGCATCAACCGCAAAGATATCCCACAAGTCCGGGGTTTCCTCGGGCTCTTCAAAAATCGATAACGACGCTTCGATCGACTTCAGGTGTCGTTCCATGAAATCACTGGCCTTCGCCCCATCGCCTGCGGCAAGGAAATCAATCAGGTTATCGTGGTCGTGGGACTCGCAACCCAGATGACCGGCATTGCCATACACGGCCAGGATTAGCGAGGAGCGGGAGGCCAGTTGGCCAACAAATCCGGCCAACGTACGGTTACCGGAAATTTCGGCAAGACGGGCATGGAAGGTCGCTGAGAGCTTGATAGCGATTCGCTGTTCACGATTGCGGAGCGCTTCCCGCTCCTGCTTTGCCATCTCCTGCAGCTCCTGAATGTCTTCCTCGGTGATACGCTTTGCCGCTGCATCCATCATAGCGCACTCAACCAAAAGACGGGCCTCAAACACGTCTCTGGCTTCATCGACCGATGGCCTGGTCACACTGGCCCCTCGCCGTGGCGTGAGAGTGACCAATTGTTCAAGGGCAAGACGCTGGAGCACCTTCCGGATGCCGGTACGGCTGACACCGAAAACATCAGCCAACGCGTCCTCGCGCAGACGTGCACCCGGCTTGAGCCGATGCTCAATAATGGCTTCCGATATTGACCGATAGATAGCATCCAGCCCGTTATCTCCGGGCCCGGAGCCTGATACTTGGCCCCTGCCACTTGAGGTCGTTTTGGCTGTTTGCCGACTATCGCTCATTGTACCCTCACATGATTAATGAACCAATCTCGGCCACCATTGTATACGCTCTTTGTGCACACAGGCGAATTGATAAGGCCTTTATGGCCTCCCTGTAATGAGCTTTCCCGGCCCGTCCCTCAATCAGGGCATTTGTTGGAGAGATAACGGCTGGCCGACACCTTCAAGCAAAAGCAGTTAAAGAGCTCCTCGTCCCAATGTTCGCTTCTGTTTCTAGCGAACCTTCGGCAAGTCATCCCAGCAGGTCGTATACGCCGGCGACAAATGCCCCCGCCGCATCGCATAGGCCGCAGGCCCTGCCTCTCTGGCCATGTAGACCGTCGCCCTGGACTTCCGGTTGATGGTATCCATCACCGCCATCAGGCGTTCCGATCTGCCACTGTCCGGCGCCTGCTCCTGCGCGGCTTGGAAGAGATCCTCCTGAACACCCGACTCATCCACCAGTTCCCCCAACATAACGCCTGCCTTAGCGTAATCAAATCCTTCCCGATACATCGGTCTAAGCAGGTTCAGAGCCTGCTGCACAATAACCCGGGAGTCCTGGCTGGGCTGGATGAGCTTCACGCTGGCACTGCGTGAATACTGCGGTGCCGTCGCCTTGAACGGATTGGTTCGGATGAACACCATCAGTTCCCCAGCATACTGCTGGCCTCCCCGTAGCTTCTCGGTCGCGCGAGTCGCAAAGTGCGCCACGGCTTCTTCCAGGTCGCTCAATATCTGAAGGGGCTGACCAAACGATCGGGAGCACATAATTTGCTTCTTCGGGGCCGGCACATCCTCCCACGGCACACAGGGCAAACCATTGAGCTCCCGGGCGGTGCGTTCCAACACGACAGAGAACTGGTTTCTGAGGGTCGCCAGATGGGTATCCGCTAGCTGTAACGCCGTGACAATACCCATGGCCTGAAGCCTGGCACTGAGTTTTCGCCCGACACCCCAAACCTCCTCAACCGGTACGCGGGCCATCAACCGCCGTTGCCGGGCGGGGTCCGTGAGATCGACTACGCCTCCAGTGGCTGGATATTTCTTGGCGGCATGGTTGGCCAGCTTGGCCAGGGTTCGCGTCGGAGCAATGCCCACACAGACCGGTAAGCCGACGTTCTGATACACCGTGTTCCTGACCTCTCGCCCAAAGTCCTCAAAGGACACCACCCGGTCAATGCCGGTCAGGTCCAGAAACGCCTCATCGATGGAATAGACATCCACTTTGGGGGCCAGCGCTTCCAGAGTCGTCATCACCCGCCGGCTCATGTCGCCATAGAGGGTGTAGTTGGAGGAGAACACCTGGATGCCGTATCGGCGAATTTCCGGTTTAATGTGATGAACCGGCACGCCCATCTTGATCCCCAGCGCCTTGGCTTCTTTGGAACGGGCGACGACGCAGCCGTCGTTGTTGGACAGCACCACAACCGGTGTATGACGAAGATCCGGACGGAACAGCTTCTCGCAGGAGGCATAGAAGTTATTGCAGTCCACCAGGGCGAACACAGGCTTCCTCATCCGGCTTTGGCCTGTTCCCGATACAACGCAGCCCCGAGAGCGGCAAAGTAATACTGAAAGGCGTCATTGATACGCTGGCGATGCTCGCCCTGCGGATACAGACCCGCCTTGGCTTCATCAGAGTGAACGGTTCCGTTTACCAGAAATCGGTTACGCGGCTGGCTGTCTTCAATGAAGGCTTCAAAGGCGCGAGCGCACAGCTCCTCCGGTTTGGCGTAATAAACCGTTTTCAAGTGCTGATCGGCCACCTGGGAGGCTCGGAACAAAGTGCTCGGCGCTGTGCCGTCCTCCGTCAGCATGATGGCCTGGAAGCAAGCGCCTAGCCGTTCATTCAGTGGGTGGGGTTTACTGCTTACGCTGTTCAGCCAGGCACTGGAAGCGAAGCCGCACGGTCCGGCATTCCGGTAAGCTTTGCCACCCATGTAATGATCAAAGGCGTGAAACCATTCATGCGCCAGGCTACCCGCACCAGCGTTCTTGGCCAGCGCCAGTTGCCGGGTGGCGGGAATGTAGTGCGCGGCCACGCCCAGCCGGCCGCCGATGCCATACTGCAGGCCCAGCGTGCTCCTCAAGGAGATCAATGGCTCCGGTCCTCGCAGGATCGTCATCAAATCACAAAGCGCCTGATAGAACCGGCCGGCTGCCCGGTCCCGCTCCTGGGGCGTTACCCAGCGTCCGACCTCGATGCTGCGAAAATCGAACCGCCGTCTCACGGTGACAAAGGATACTGCCGATTCGGGTGTCATCCCTGCCCTCCCCGCTTGAGCGACCGAATGACGTTGGTGACCACTCCAAACACCTCCATCACCATATCGCCCTCGACGGTAATGGGCCGGTACGCTGAATTCCTTGGAAGGAGTCGAACGGGCGGTGGCGTCAAATGCAACTGTTTGACCGTCATCTCGCTTTCCAGGCTCGCGATGATGATGTCTCCGTGCTTGGCTCTCAGCGACCGGTCCACCACCAGGACATCGCCGGGATAGATACCCGCCTCAACCATAGACTCTCCCTGCACTCGCACAAAAAACGTGGCAGCCGGGTGCTGAATACACAGCTCGTTCAGGTCAATGGTTTTCTCAACGTAGTCCTCCGCCGGCGATGGGAAGCCCGCCGAGACCCGTTCAAGAAACATCGGGATATTCAGGCGTGAGACGGATTCGTAGTCACCAAGCAGAATGCAGGACATGCTTTACACCGGATACTGGTTGAATATACAGTATTTTGGCGAGACAATACGGTTGGGTCAACCCATCATTGGGCACAGTGCTCTATACTCGGACTAATGCAGCTGCCAGGAAGGCGGGAGGAGTCTGTATGAAAAGCGTGGTACTGATGTTTGTTGGTGGCTTGGTGGGTGGTCTGATCGGTCCGGTGACGGCGTTGGTTGGTGTGGCAGCCGGTTACGTGGTAGGCCGCGCCCTGACGCACTCAGGAGTTACCCGGAAGCCTGCTGAGAATCAAGCTCCCTGTCGGTGAGGCTTCAATATAAACCGGATTTCCTGATCCTTTTGGCGTAAAAGGTGACCACGAGGGCAGCTCCAGATATCTGTCCACCAGAAATGGGCCCTGCCGGCCTGGATTTCGTTTGCCTTCGTGATCGCAACGCCTTGGACTTCATGGCCGCATTCCGGGCAATACACCGTAGCGGTTCCATCGGTTACCCAGTCATTAATCCGCTCTTCAACGAGGCCGAAATGGCCCTCCGGCAACCGACTCACCTTGCGTGTGTCGAAGGTGGAATTGGCGAGCCAGATTGGCAGCACCTCCCTCGCCGCTTGGGCACTGACGCTTTGAATCACCGTTCTCTCGGCGTCTTCCCTTGCCCAGGCCAACAACACTCTTGCCGGGACCGTCACGTCGCAGAAAAAGCCCTCATCCCGGTTCTCGGTAGTGGCAACCAGTATTTGTCCTTCACATCTGGGAAGTGTCGCCAGATGCTCTTGAATCTGGGCCTGCAGCTCGTTCTGGCGTTCTTCAGCAGCAAGCTGACGGCGATACGCCCGGGAAAACAGTTTTTTCAGGTAGTGCGGCATAGAGATCATAGTGTGGGTTGTTTACCGTTCCTTGGACATTGATCAGGCCGAAGCGGACTAGAAGGCATGCATTTACTCGTCGCCCACTACTCCTTCACTACCGGATAACAGGCATCGCCCCACAGTGTCTCCGGGTGATCCATCATGATCGTCAGAATGACGGGAACCAGTTGGCTCATCAAGGCCACACAGTCACGAATCTGCTCCCGGTTTACCTTACTGCCCCAAGTAGCACCGCCATGTATCAACTGATTTCGCAGGGTGTAGATTCGGCTAAGCGCAATGCCCAGCACTGTCGCGGTATCCTCTGAGCCCAAGGCTGACTGAGCGGCGACTTTTGCACGGGCAAACTGGTCCTGCCACTCTTCCTCACTGAGCTTTCCGTTCTGATGGTCCCAGAAGGGCTGAAACACAAAACGATTGCTGAGTAGTACCCGAATACTCCGGGGGAATTCTGTCCAGGTCAGCTCATCCAGCTGCTTGCCGGCATCAAGATCGACTAACTTCTCCAAGAAACCACGGAAGGCCGTTTTCTCTGTCGTCCGGTATTCTTCATTGATCTCTGTGGCATAGGCGGCGTTGAACGCAATCCACAGAAAGATGAACCGGCTGTCTGGGTCGTCGAGTTGCTCTGCTCGCTGCAACCAGCTCAGCGACCGATGAACCCGCAGGCTGAGATTGGCAGGGTAGCCGTCTCGCTCATCACGGTGGCGCTGTTTGAGAGTGTCGTAATTCATGGTTCGGTCCATCCATTCATCCAGTCCGGGTTTTCGGTTTCAATCCTTCACATGTTCCCGAATCAGCTTCAACGCTTCTTCCGTGTGCTCAAACCGATGGCTGCCGCCCTCAAAACTATGAACCGGAAAATAATCCCCAAGCGCCCTGACGGTGTCGTTCCACGGAATCAGTTCATCCCCCTGATCCAGCAACACAAGCCCGCTGCCATAGTGGGTGAAGGGATAGTAGCTTGAAACCACTTCGTCCGTCAGTTGATAGGCGTGCCCCTGATGATCAACACCCTGCCCTATCCAGGGCTTGAGAGTGTGACCAGGATCCGTCACCGGGTTGATGGCGACAAACGGAATGCCGGATTCGGCACCCAGAATACCCGCCAGCCATCCCCCCATCGAGGTCCCAACCAGAAGGTCCGGGTTCACTTGCATCAGTTTGTCCAGGCTATCTTCAATGACGTCTTCCGAAACTTGAGTGTAATCGATGTCGTGACCATAGACAGGGCCAAGCTTCGCGAGCGCTTTAAGTTTGTCGCTGGTGATATCGAAGCGGCTGGCGAAGCCGTGGAGGTAGTATATTTTCAGCATATCCTTCGCTCTGGACGCGATATGTTTCCTGACCTTAGCACCGTTGCCGGGTAAATGCCTGCTTCACAGCCCAGCTGCTGTCCTCACACAACATCGAATAAAAAAGGTTCATCGCGGGTTAGCGTGAAAAAGTAGGAGACGGCGGTAAAACCGGTTAG
>PYVH01000361.1:0-553 GCA_003030785.1 Marinobacter sp. B9-2
CGCCGCGTTCGCCAAAGATTTTAACGAGTCGCTGGTTCACCAGGTTGTGACTGCCTACATGGCAGGCGCCCGCCAGGGTACCAAGGCTCAGAAAACACGTTCCGAAGTAAGCGGTGGCGGTAAGAAGCCATGGCGTCAGAAGGTCACCGGTCGTGCCCGTGCCGGTACTATCCGTAGTCCGATCTGGCGCGCTGGTGGTGTTACCTTTGCAGCCAAGCCTCGTGGCTTCGAGCAGAAGGTAAACCGCAAGATGTACCGCGCAGCGATGCGCTCCATTTTTTCCGAGCTGGTTCGCCAGGAGCGTCTGGTTGTTGTCGACGACATGAACGTTGACAGCCCGAAGACCAAGGCATTCAACGCCAAGCTGAAGGATATCGGTGTGACCAATGCGCTGATTCTGTCCGACAACGTCGAGCAGAACCTGCATCTGGCCTCGCGCAACATTCCGCACGTTGACGTGCGTGATATTGCTGGCCTGGATCCGGTTAGCCTGGTTGCCTTCGAGAAGGTCGTTGTGACCGTTCCCGCTCTGAAGAAGATCGAGGAGATGCTG
>PYVH01000361.1:563-774 GCA_003030785.1 Marinobacter sp. B9-2
AGGAACGTATTTACAAGGTCCTGCTTGGACCGCACGTATCGGAAAAAGCGTCTCTGGCAGCAGAGCGTGGCCAGGTGGTGTTTCGTGTAGCACCTGATGCCACCAAGCCCGAGATCAAGAAAGCCGTTGAGCAGCTGTTCAACGTCACCGTAGAAGGTGTTCAGGTTCTGAACCGTAAGGGTAAGCTCAAGCGCACTATCCGCGGGTTCGG
>PYVH01000362.1 GCA_003030785.1 Marinobacter sp. B9-2
CCGAATTACGCACCAGCAATCCTTAATCTGGCCTTCCTGCTTGATATCTATCTGGGTAATCCTGCGGATGCGGTTGACCTCTATGAGCGTTATCAATCGGCTGCCAGTGAGCCGCACCCGAGATTGGAAGACTGGATCTTCGATGCGAAAAACAGAATCTGATGTGGAAAAAATGATATGAAACATTCCGCGCTGATCGCTCTCGCAGTTTGTGCGCTGTTGCCCACGGCGCCCATGCTTTACGCCCAGGATGCCCCGGGGGTGGTAACCATTGAAGGCACACGAATCCGTGGCGATCAGGAAGTGCCCACGGTGATGTATCTGGTGCCCTGGCAGCCACCGGAAGTGGACGAGTTGCGTGCGCCAGAAGAACGCCTGATGGTTGATCAGGGCCTTCGGCCCCTGGAGCGCTACGAGTTCCAGCGGTTTATCAGGTACCACGAAGCGTTCATCAGGCAGACCCAGGCAGCAGCCGAGGACTAGAGTGTGATGCCTGTCGCATCCTGAGTGTGTCGCTGCGCAAGATTAAACAAACCCTCACACAGACTTTCGCGAACTTACCCGCACAAGGTCAGGCCGCGCATAGACTGATCTGAAAACCGGACCATGGAGTGCCCAGAAAATGATCGATACCGCCGTTCGCTTCTTCCAGGAAGGTGGCTTTTTTATGTTTCCGATCGCCGTTGTGCTGATCATCGGACTCATTGTTGCCATTGAACGTTACGTCTACCTTTCCGCCCAGAAACTGACCAACCGTCGGGACTTCAACCGCCT
>PYVH01000363.1 GCA_003030785.1 Marinobacter sp. B9-2
ATGCTTTTCATCATTGAGCAAATGGGCCTCCGGGCAGAGACTTGGTGAACGACAATCACAACACAGGTTATTCACCGAGGTTCACCATGATTCCACGCACTCTCTTCGACGCCGACCTTGAAGGCTTCCGCGACTCTGTCCGCAAATTCCTGGAACAGGAAGCGGCGCCTTACCATGATCAGTGGGAGAAAGACGGCCAGGTTAGCCGCGAACTCTGGCAGAAGGCCGGTGAGCTGGGTTTTCTTTGCCCTTGTCTGCCAGAAGAGTTTGGCGGCGTAGGCGCGGATTTCCGGTACAGCGCGGTGTTGATTGAAGAGGTAGCCAGGGCCGGCTTGACGGGCATAGGCTGGGGCCTGCACTCTGACATTGTTGCGCCTTACGTGCTCAACTACGGCTCCGACGAGCTGAAAAAATACTATCTGCCCAAACTGGCCAGCGGCGAAATGATCGGTGCGATTGCCATGACGGAGCCAGGTGCTGGCTCGGACCTGCAGGGCGTGAAAACGACGGCGGTGAAAAACGGCGATCATTACGTGCTGAATGGTTCCAAGACCTTCATCACTAACGGTCAGCTTGCTGACGTGGTTATTGTTGTTGCCAAAACCGATCCCAAGGAAGGCGCCAAAGGCATCAGTCTGTTCATGGTGGAAACCGCGTGGGAAGGGTTCGAGAAAGGCCAGAACCTGAATAAGGTGGGCATGAAGGCCCAGGATACCTCCGAGCTGTTCTTCCAGGACGTGAAAGTACCTGAGAAGAACCTGATTGGCCCGGG
>PYVH01000364.1 GCA_003030785.1 Marinobacter sp. B9-2
GGGCTCGCGCCGTCCTCTGGTCCTTCCTTCAGGACGATATATTCGAGGCCGGCAAGCCCAGTTTCGACGTCCGCACTTTCTGAGTTCCAGGGCAGATGCTTGTCGAACGTTGCGTCGAGGTCAGCGGTATCGGTGCCGCTGCTACACGCTGTGGCGAGGATTGTAGCGGTAAGAGCCGCGAGCATAGTCCGGATCATGTGTCTCTCCAGTGATCAGGTGGGATCAGTCTCGTTTAAGCAGGACAAGCAGCAAAGTCACCTCGGCAGCTGACGCAGCGGTCAGAGTGAGCGTGGCGGATAGCCAGCTTGGGCGAGTGCATCGATGACTTCCTGTGTGTGCTGGGCATCGCGCGTTTCGATCAGAATATCGAATTCTGCGCCTTTTGCGGGTACATCCAGCGCGATGCGATTGTGGGCGACTTCCATGATGTTGGCGCCCTGATCGCCGATGATCTTGGAAACAAGCGCCAGGAGGCCGGGCCGATCATCGCCGATAATACGGATGGAGGTCAGGCGGTTTTCGCGAACAAGTGCCCGTGTGAGCACTGAAGATAGCAAGCGCGTATCGATGTTGCCGCCACACAGGACAAGGCCGACATTGCGGCCCTGAAAGCGCGAGGGATGTGCCAGAAGGGCAGCAAGCCCAGCTGCACCCGCGCCTTCGGCGATGGTTTTCTCGACCTCCGCATATAGCGTGATGGCGCGCTCCAGATGCTCTTCCTCTACCAGGACGATGTCATCAACCAGCTCAGCGCAAATCTGGCGGGTCAGCT
>PYVH01000365.1 GCA_003030785.1 Marinobacter sp. B9-2
GGGAGGAGGTGTCCTTCACATCAGACGCCTTCTCACCAAAGATGGCACGCAGCAGCTTCTCTTCCGGTGTAAGCTGGGTTTCACCTTTCGGTGTGACCTTGCCTACCAGAATGTCGCCGGGGCCCACTTCCGCACCGATGTAAACAATCCCGGACTCATCCAGCTTGGACAGCGCACTTTCACCAACGTTCGGAATATCCGCGGTAATTTCTTCGCTACCCAGCTTGGTATCCCGAGCCACACAGGTCAGTTCCTGAATGTGGATGGTGGTCAGGCGATCTTCCTGAACCACTTTCTCAGAGATGAGGATGGAGTCCTCAAAGTTGTAACCGTTCCAGGGCATGAACGCGATGCGCATGTTCTGCCCCAGGGCCAGTTCACCCAGATCCACGGACGGGCCATCGGCCAGCACGTCGCCACGGGCAATCACGTCGCCCTGACGCACGATGGAGCGCTGGTTGATACAGGTGTTCTGGTTCGAACGGGTGTATTTGGTCAGGTTGTAGATATCCACACCTGCATCACCCGCTTCGGTTTCCTCATTGTTGACACGAACCACGATACGGGCCGCATCGACACTCTCGATCACACCGCCACGACGGGCTGTCACACAGAAACCGGAGTCCTGTGCCACCGTGCGCTCAACGCCGGTACCTACCAGAGGCACCTGGGAACGCAGGGTCGGAACTGCCTGACGCTGCATGTTCGCGCCCATCAGTGCCCGGTTGGCGTCGTCGTGCTCCAGGAGATCGGAAGAGCACAC
>PYVH01000366.1 GCA_003030785.1 Marinobacter sp. B9-2
CGGACATGCTCAGAGAGCGGCAACATCTGGCCGTGGTCTATGACCAACTGGGACCTGGCTGGGAGTAGTGACGCTGGAGGACATATTGGAGACACTTCTGGGCACCGAAATCATGGACGAAACCGATAATGTCTCTAACCTTCGCCGATATGCGAAGCAGCGCTGGAGCCGTCGCCCGAAGAAGTATGGCTCCGGGTGGAAGAGGTTGAACGGGCTAGCGGGCGGCTTTCAAGGCATTGGAAATCGCCTCGGCTTCAGCTTCAAGTACCAGACTGCGAAGGCTGTTTCCCTGGTGCAGTGCCTGCTCGATCTGCTTGCGCTTCATGTCATACAGCTTGCTCAGAATCTCTGCCTGGCTTTGTCTGATCGGTGCGTTCATGGCGAACCTCCCCATAGTGACACCTGTCGGTATTCTTTACGTTTCAGACCGGATAATGGCCTTCATTGAAAACCGATGCATAACCCGGGCCAGCCAGGGCATTGCTGCGAACATTACCTGACAAAACGCGAGCGGTAGGCGCCCGGAGAAAGCCCGGTATGTTTGCGGAACAGACGAGTGAACGAACTCACGTCTTCGTACCCGACCAACTGGGTGATTTCGTCAATTGGCAAACGCGATTTCTCCAAATGCTGACGGGCCACCTCGATCCGA
>PYVH01000039.1 GCA_003030785.1 Marinobacter sp. B9-2
CTTGGTCAACTTTTTAAAGAGCGTTTGAGCTGTTGCTCAATCAAGGTGGCGTATTTTACATCGTTCCGCCGCCCTGTCAACCGTTAACCTGAAGAATTTTAAAACTCGTTTTCTTCAGTACTTTCAAACGGTTGCCTTTCGAATCCGGAGCTGCCTGAGTGGCTTACCCCTCGAAAGAGATGCGCATTCTACAGACCTCTCAGGAGGTGTCAACGATTGGTTTTGAATTTTTTCATGAAACCTCACGATTCCTGTTTATGACACGAAATTTCGATAAAGATTCATGTTTCAACGATGACCGATTGTGCTGCACCGCGCGCTTTTTTCCGCGCGTCCTCTACGGAAGCACCCTTCGCCAGCGCGACCCCCATTCGACGACGCCCCTTTAACTCGGGCTTTCCAAAAAGGCGTAACTGGGTATCCGGCTCCGAAAGCGCTGCTTCAAGCCCTGAATAGGAAACCTCTGCCGATTCTCCTTCAGGCAGAATCACGGCCGAAGCCGACGGACCGGTCTGACGGATCGAGGGGATCGGCAGACCCAGGATTGCCCGCGCGTGCAGCGCAAACTCGGAGAGGTCCTGGGATACCAGGGTTACCAGCCCTGTATCATGGGGACGTGGCGACACCTCAGAGAACCAGACGTTGTCTTCCTTAACGAAGAGCTCTACTCCATAGATGCCATACCCACCGAGATTTTCCACCACAGCCCGGGCGACCTCAGCCGAACGCTCATAGGCCAGGGGCGCCATCGGCTGGGGTTGCCACGACTCCCGGTAGTCTCCGTCTTCCTGACGGTGCCCTATGGGCTCACAAAACGAAACTCCGTCCCGATGCTTAACGGTCAGCAGGGTAATCTCGTAATCGAAATCCACGAACCCCTCAACAATCACCCTTCCCTTACCCGCACGCCCGCCAGACTGGGCATATTCCCATGCCGCCTCAATGTCTCCCTCGGTCTTGACCGTACTTTGTCCTTTACCCGAGGAACTCATAACCGGCTTTACCACCAGTGGAAGCCCAATTTCCTTCACGGCTGCGAGATATTCCTCCCGGGAACCGGCAAAGCGGTATGGCGAGGTTGGTAGTCCGAGCTCTTCAGCCGCAAGCCGTCGGATTCCCTCCCGGTTCATTGTCAGGTTTACCGCCCTCGCCGTTGGAATAACGTGATATCCCTCTTCTTCCAGCTTGACCAGTTCCGGCGTGGCAATGGCTTCAATCTCCGGAACGATCAGATTCGGCTTTTCCTGCTCAATGACGCGGCGCAGGCTGGCGCCGTCGAGCATGTCGATGACATGGCTCCGATGGGCCACCTGCATGGCCGGCGCATCGGCATAACGATCCACGGCGATCACTTCAACGCCATAGCGCTGCAACTCGATGACCACTTCTTTTCCAAGCTCACCGGATCCGCAAAACAGGACCCTGAAGGCGTTGCCTTTTAGGGGTGTACCAATTCGAACTGAGTCGGTCATGATCTGCCAGTACCTATATTAGCCTTGAATCAGGGATTTCTTTTCGCGTTCCGCCACCCTTAGCAGCACCTCGCGACGTTCTTCATTATCCATACGGGTCCAACGGGTGATTTCGTCTCCGCTTCGATGACAGCCAACACAGACATCATCTTCATCAAGGGCGCAAATGCTCACGCAGGGCGAGCGTACCTTGTCAGCGACACTCATTTCTTCGGCTCACAAGGCTTGAGTTCATCGGCGTAGCGGGCCGCATTCTGGACATAGTGCTGCGCACTCATTTCCAGCATCTTTTTCTGGTTGTCGTTCAGCTCCCGTTTGATCTTCCCCGGTGAGCCGATAACCATGGAACCGTCCGGCACCTCCATTCCCTCTGGAATAAGCGCATTGGCACCAATCAGGCAATGCTTACCGATCTTTGCTCCATTGAGAACGACGGCGTTTATACCGATCAATGAGTAATCGCCAATCTCGCAGCCGTGAAGCATAACCTTGTGACCAACCGTTACGCCCCTTCCCAGAGTAAGCGGCATACCCGGGTCGGTATGCAGTACGGAACCGTCCTGGATATTCGTCTCTGGCCCTATCGTAATCAACTCATTGTCGCCACGGATTACGGCGTTGAACCACACGCTGGCTTTTTCCATCAGCCGGACCCGGCCAATCACCGACGCATTGTCGGCCACGAAGTGCCCCTCGCCTTCCAACTCCGGCGTTCGGTCATTCAACTGGTAAAACATCTCAGCCTCCTTCAGGCGGTTCAAGCAGGTCAATTCCGGCATCGTACACAGCGTTCAGGAAATCAACCAGAACCACTGCCGACAACCCCCAGATTTCGTAGCGCTCCCACCGATAGCAGGGCACGTAAAACGTATGGTTCAGGAAATTCAGAGCGTCTGTGCGCTCGCGTCGGTCCTCCAGGAAAAAGGAGAGCGGTACCCGGAATACACTTTCAATCTCATGAGGATTCGGCTCCAGAGGATGATCCCCGGGAATCACACCGACGTAAGGAGTAACGAGAATTCCGTAACGGGACATCACCTGGCTCAGAGGCGCAATGATTTGCACCTGGTCCGGCGGTAACCCGATTTCTTCGTGGGTTTCACGCAGCGCGGTTGCTGCCAGAGACGGGTCTTCAGGATCACGTTTACCGCCAGGATAGGCTACCTGCCCACGATGGGTGCTCAGATTTTCAGACCTGAGCGTAAAAATCATTTCGGGGTTTCGGTGATCATCGGTTACCGGAACCAGTATACCGGCCTCGGGATAATCCAGCGCCAGCTGCCGCGGCGCATAGCCGGCGAGGCGCTCGGCAAGTAAATCACGCAATGTTCATCTCCACGGTTCATCCGGAGGTTGGATGAGACAGAGGCAGCCGGGATCGTTAAACTGACTACCACACCAATTTCAGTATACGGGGAAAATCATGAAGTACTGCAGCACATGCGGCCAGCCGGTTGAACAACGCATCCCCGAAGGCGATAACCGTCACCGCTATGTCTGTGTCAGCTGCGATACCATACATTACCAGAACCCGCGCATTGTCGCCGGCACGGTTCCCGTGTGGGAGGGGCAGATATTATTGTGCAGGAGAGCTATCGAACCGCGCTATGGCTACTGGACACTGCCCGCCGGATTCATGGAGAACGCAGAAACCACCATTGAGGCCGCTGAACGTGAAACCATGGAAGAGGCTCTCGCTGAAGTACATATCGAGGGACTCTACTCCATCATCGACGTGCCACACATCAATCAGGTTCACATGTTCTACCGAGCGACACTGAAAGACGGACATTTCGGTGCAGGTGAGGAGTCTCTGGAATCCAGACTGTTCGGGCTGGATGAGATCCCCTGGGAGGAGATCTCCTTTCCAACGGTGAAACGGACCCTGGAACTGTTCCTCGCCGACTACAGGCGCGAGTCCTTCGATGTCCATGTGAGCGACATCCGTCACCCCATGGCAAAAGACCGCAAGTAAAGTCGCCGACTACAACTGCTCCATTCGATAGACCTCGTAAGCGGGCTCCTCATAGGGATGGGCCTGCTTGAGCGCTGCGAGTGCATCCTGGAGCAGCTCGTCAGCACAAACCAGCTCAACCTTGTACTCATCCACCGCTTCAATCTCACCGGCTTTGCCGAGAAACGGATCGCTTCCTTCAAGCGGACGAAACTGCCCTGTTCCGAGACATTGCCAGGCACAACAATCGTAATCACCGATACGACCAGCTCCGGCATCAAACAATGCCTGCTTGGTTTGCTCAACGTGAGTTTCCGGAACGAAATAACACATCTTGTACATCGAAAATCCTCCTTCGGATCGGATATTTTTTGTACAGATTAATAGCTTAGACACTTACCCACAGAATCTGTGGATAACTCTGGGGAAAGTTTTTGGGAACACGCCTCCAAACCCCGTAATCACTGCACTTTCGTTAAATTGGCGACAAAATCACCTGATTCATTTATTCTATATTTTTCAATAGTTTATTAGTTTTGCGCAAAAGTTGAACCGAATTCCCGGTCTTTGTTCACAGAACAAACAGGAAGGCACCAGCAATGTGCATAAAAATCCTGAGTCAAGGGAATTTTTGCCATTTTCGCCGATTTTTTCCCTTGAAAAATGCCCAGAAACGGGGCGCCCAATAAAAAAGCCGGCTTTGGAGAAAACGCTCATGCTGAGCGTATCCAAAACCGGCTCTTCCTGACGCGGGAAATTAACCGAACCAGCGTCTCGCATTTCGGAACATGCGAATCCAGGAACCGTCTTCCTGCCACTCTGAGGGGCGCCAGGAATGCTGGACAGCCCGGAACACTCGCTCGGGATGCGGCATCATGATGGTGACCCTGCCATCGCGCGTCGTCACACCAGTAATACCGGCTTCGGACCCATTCGGGTTGTAGGGATAGCGTACGGTCGCCTGCCCCCGATTATCCACATAGCGCAGCGCCACCAACTCGTTCTCGGAGAGAGCCTCTGCCGAGGTGCCGCTGGCAAACTCAACCCTACCCTCGCCGTGAGCAACGGCAATCGGCATACGGGAACCGGCCATGCCATCCATAAACGCCGACGGTGACGGCATCACCTCAGCCATAACTAGGCGCGCCTCAAACTGCTCTGACTGGTTGCGGACGAAACGAGGCCAGCCTTCGCTGCCGGGAATGAGCTCGTGAAGATTGGAGAGCATCTGACAGCCATTGCACACCCCCAGCGCCAATGTGTCCTGGCGATTGAAGAATGCCGCGAACTGGTCCCTGACCCGATCGCTGAACAGAATGGATTTGGCCCACCCCTCACCGGCGCCCAAAACATCACCGTAGGAGAAGCCGCCACAGGCAACCAGGCTGTTAAAGCCATCCAGCGTAACCCGGCCAGAGAGTAGATCGCTCATGTGCACATCTACGGAATCGAAACCGGCGCGATCGAACGCAGCCGCCATTTCAACCTGACCATTCACCCCCTGCTCCCGCAGGACCGCAACCTTTGGACGGGCTCCCTTGTTGATATAGGGGGCGGCCACATCTTCGTTGATATCGTAGGAGAGCTCGGCATGAAGACCGGGGTCCTCTGCATCAAGCAGGTTATCGAATTCTTCACGGGCGCAATCGGCGTTATCCCGGAGAGACTGAACGCGGTAACTGGTTTCGGCCCACAGGCGCTGAAGGTCTACGCGGGATTCATCCACCACGGTGCCACCTTCGAAGGTGAGGCGCAGGTTGTCAGTGTCATTCGGGCTACCAATCACACTGATGTAGTCGCCAAGACCCGCGGCAGAGAACTGCTGCAGGACAAAGCCGGTGTCTTCCCTGCGCACCTGAATAACAGCACCCAGCTCTTCGTTAAACAGCTCTCTGGCAAACTGACTACGATCTTCAGCCAGGCCATCCAGCTTGATATCAACACCACAGCGGCCGGCAAAGCACATTTCAGCCAGCGTCACAAACAGACCACCGTCCGAACGGTCATGATAGGCCAGCAGTTTACCGTCGGAGTTCAGCCCCTGAATGACCGCGAAGAAAGCCTTGATGTCCTCGGGATCATCCAGATCCGGCGCCACGGCACCAACCTGACGGTAAACCTGAGCCAGAGCGGAACCACCCAGGCGGTTCTGGCCTGCCGCGAGATCCAACAGGATCAGGTCGGTTTCCCCAGCATCATTCACCAATTGGGGAGTCAAGGTTCTGGCGACATCGGTTACCGGTGCAAAGCCACTGACGATCAGTGAAAGCGGTGCAGTTACACTTTTCTGTTCGCCGCTGTCTTCTTCCCACATGGTCTTCATGGACATGGAGTCCTTGCCCACGGGGATCGTAATACCAAGCTCCGGGCACAGCTCCATGCCTACCGCGCGAACGGTTTCATAGAGATTTTCATCCTCGCCCGGATGTCCGGCAGCCGCCATCCAGTTTGCGGACAGGCGGATATCGGACAGTTTGGCGATCGGCGCGGCGGCCATATTGGTAATCACCTCACCCACGGCCATGCGACCAGACGCAGGGGCATCGATCGTCGCAACCGGTGTGCGCTCGCCCATGGCCATGGCTTCACCAGTTCGGACATCGAAGGAAGTGGCGGTAACGGCCACATCGGCGACCGGCACCTGCCAGGGCCCAACCATCTGATCCCGTGCCACCAGGCCGGTAATGGTCCGGTCGCCAATGGTAATCAGAAAACTCTTGGAACCAACGGACGGCAGACGCAGAACACGGCGAATGGCGTCATCCAGATCGATTTTGGTGGAGTCGAATATGGGCTTGGTAAAGGAAGCGCGACTGACGCTCCGGTGCATGCGCGGCGGCTTACCGAAAAGCACTTCCATCGGCAGGTCAACCGGCTTGTCGTCAAAGTAGGAATCACCCAGCTCCAGGTGGTGGGCCTCTGTCGCCTCACCAATCACTGCATAGGGGCACCGTTCCCGGCGGCACAGGGCATCGAACCGCTCCAGGTTTTCCGGAGCCACTGCCATCACATACCGCTCCTGGGATTCGTTACACCAGATCTCCAACGGTGACATGCCAGGCTCGTCACTGGGGATATCGCGAAGCTCGAATTTGCCGCCTCGACTGCCATCCTTCACAAGCTCAGGCATGGCGTTGGAAAGGCCACCAGCGCCAACATCGTGGATAAATGCGATGGGGTTCTTGTCGCCCATCTGCCAGCAACGGTCGATTACTTCCTGGCACCGACGCTCCATCTCGGGGTTGTCTCGCTGAACCGACGCAAAGTCCAGATTTTCGTTACTGGACCCCGAATCCATGGACGAAGCCGCGCCACCACCAAGACCAATCAGCATGGAGGGCCCGCCCAGCACGATGAGCTTGGCGCCCACCGGGATATTGCCTTTCTCCACGTGCTGTTCACTAATGTTGCCAAGACCTCCGGCAATCATGATGGGCTTGTGGTATCCGCGGACTTCCTCGCCAGCGGCACCCGGCACTTTCTCTTCAAAGGTGCGGAAATAGCCGGCCAGATTGGGACGACCGAACTCGTTGTTGAACGCCGCGCCGCCAATAGGCCCTTCAATCATGATGTCGAGAGCTGAAGCAATCCGCTCCGGTTTGCCATAGTTGATTTCCCATGGCTGGGGGTCGTCCGGAAGATTCAGGTTGGAGACTGTGAAACCAGTCAGACCCGCCTTTGGTTTCGAACCCCGACCGGTTGCGCCCTCGTCGCGGATTTCACCGCCGGAACCGGTTGCCGCACCAGCCGCAGGGGCAATCGCTGTGGGGTGGTTGTGTGTCTCCACCTTCATCAGGATGTGAATATCTTCCTCGTTGTACCCGTAGACCCCAGTCTCCGGATTCGGGAAAAAGCGACCACCTCGGCTGCCCCGGATAACCGATGCGTTATCCTTGTATGCGGAGAGGACACCTTCGCTATTCATTTCAAAGGTGTTGCGAATCATGGCGAACAGGGATTTTTCCTGGCCCTCGCCGTCAATATCCCAGGACGCGTTGAATATCTTGTGGCGACAATGCTCAGAGTTCGCCTGTGCAAACATCATCAGCTCAACGTCGGTCGGATCCCGCTCAAGATCCGTAAAGGACTTCACCAGATAGTCGATTTCATCTTCTGCAAGGGCCAGCCCCAGACGGGAGTTCGCTTCAACAAGAGCACCGCGGCCACCAGCCAGAACGGGGACCCGTCCCAGGAGGCGCGGCTCTTCATGACTGAACAGCAGCTCCGCACCACCCATTTCATGAAATACCTTCTGGGTCATGCGGTCGTGCAGCAGAGCTGCGATCTTCTCGCGCTGCTCCAGACCAAGCTTGCGGCCAGATCGGATATAGAAAGCGGTACCCCGCTCGATCCGATGAATCTGACGAAGCCCGCAGTTCCGGGCAATGTCTGTCGCCTTACTGGACCAGGGCGACAAGGTTCCGGGACGCGGAACAACCAGGAACAGAACCCCATTTGGGTCTTCCACCGGAACACTGGGACCGTAGGTCAGCAGGCGGTCGAGAATAGCCTGTTCGGCGTCTGAGAGATCCGACTCCAGATCAACGAAGTGCATGAACTCGGCGTAGACATGCTCGACTTCAGGCACGATGTCCTGAATCCGGGAATGCAGTTTTCGGGAGCGGAATGGCGAAAGCGCGGGAGCGCCGCGAAGTTCAAGCATGATATCAACCTGTATCGCGCGAAACGGGGAAGTCTGGGTGCAATTTGAAAGGCCGACATGATACTCGAAAGCGGGGTCAGGATACAGCGCTTGAAGCGTTAATACCGGACCGTACAATTGACATTGTTTTGCATATTAATTAACCAGATTTATTGACCAGACATCGGACACCAAGGATCATTGGGATTGTGGAAAGGGATTCCACGCTCAGGATAGAGAGGGTTACAGGGCGGTCAGCGAAGCTGTAACCAGATGATCCAGCCGTAACGGAGACTAGGGATTTGTCCAGAATTCTTACTGCTTTCAAAGGCGTATCTGCCAGGACACTGCTTCTCCTTGGCACCGCCTTCTTGGCTAACGGTTGCTCACAACCCAGCACCTTACAGGAGGTCCGGGATGAGGGTGTGTTGCACGTGATCACCCGTACGGCGCCGTCCATCTACGTTGAGAGCGAAGAGGGCCCAACTGGCTACGATTACGAGTTGGCAAAACTGTTTGCCAATGAACTGGGCGTAAAGCTTCGTATTCGCGTCGCCGATGACAATACCGAAATCCTTTCAGTGCTGGGCAAGAACTACGCTCACTTCGGCATGGCCGGGCTATCCCGACAGCCGGAGTTCTCTGATCAGTACCACACCGTCGCCACCGGCATTACCGCGCAGTCGATCCTCGTCTACAATCGGGATGTGGAGCGCCCGGCATCACTGGCGGACCTCGCTGGAAAAACAGTTCACGTTGTTGCCGACAGCAACCACGAACACCGCCTCAATGAAGCCCTGAACAAGACGGCAGACCTCCAATGGCAAGTTCATCCGGGGCTCGACGCAGCTGGCGTACTTACCCGGGTTGAAAGCGGCGAATTCCCCTACGCGATCATCTCATCCAATGAACTTGATCTTAACCACGTATTTTTCCCCATGGTGAAGGAAGCCTTTACCATCGGAGAGCCAGGCAAACTGGCCTGGTTTTTCCCTGCAGCTCAGGATGACTCCCTGGCAAAAGCCGCCCGCCAGTTTCTCGAAACCCTTGATTCAAACGGCACCCTGGCCCAGGTTGCCGAGCGCTTCTATGGCCATCTGGACCGGCTCAATTACGTAGGCGCTCGCACCTTCATGCACCATGTGGAAAACCGCTTACCCAAATACGAGTCACTGTTTCGCGACTATGCCAGGGATTTCAACATGGACTGGCGGCTGCTCGCAGCCATCGGTTACCAGGAGTCCCACTGGCGGCCCAATGCGGAATCCCCCACCGGAGTCCGCGGCCTGATGATGCTGACCCGGAACACGGCCAGCCACATTGGTATCAACAACCGCCTGGATGCCGAAGAAAGCATTCAGGGCGGCGCCAAGTATTTCCGGATAGTGCATGAGAAAATCCCGGAACGGATCCCCGAGCCGGACCGGACCTGGTTCGCCCTCGCCTCTTACAACGTGGGTTTTGGCCACCTGGAGGATGCCCGTCGCCTGACAGAAGGTGCCGGAAAAGATCCGGACCGATGGATGGATGTGAAAGAATTCCTGCCGCTGCTGGCACAGAAAGAGTGGTATACCAAGACCCGATTTGGCTACGCCCGGGGCCATGAACCGGTGATCTACGTTCAGAATATCCGACGCTACTACGATGTTCTGGCCCGGCTCAACGAACCGGCCACACCGGCGCCGGAGAAGGAAGAGCAAATTGTACAGATGGAGGAAAGCCAGAAATACGGGATCCTGGCAGACGAGCTGGGGCCGGACGATAAACTCCGGGCTGGCCTGCCGGCAGAGCTCGGCATGATCCCACCGACACTCTGACCCTTCCCGAGTTGTACAAGGTTAGTCGGCTCGAGCTTCCAGGGCCCTTTCCACCTGGCTGGCGGAAAATCCCCGACGATTCAGAAAACGCGCCTGACGCACTTTTTCGTCCCAGTCTTCACTGAGGTCCCCCAGGCCGAACCGCTTATCGCGGATACCGATAGCCCGTTGACACCAGTCTTCCTCGGTCATCTCGTCAACACACTCCGGAGACTTATGCACTCCACGCTGCTGAAGCTCCCCCAGAATACGCAGCGGCCCGTAGCCAAGATCCATTCTCTGGCGAGCATAAACGTCGGCAAACCGGTCATCGTCAAGCCAACCCTCATTCTCATAATCATCCAGAACGGCGTCAATAATGTCTCCCGACACCTTTCTCTGACGGAGTTTCAGACTCAGCTCAAGGCGGCTGTGCTCCCTTCTGGCCAGCAATCTCAACGCCGTTGCCCGGGCCTTGTATTCCTGATCGTCCTGATTTTCCTGTTTTGCCATACAGACCCTTTCCGCACACGCATACAAAACGCTAGACTAGCCGCGAATTTCTCCAACTGGCCAGCACCTCAGGCTGACCAGTCAAACTACCCGGCGCCCCGAACCGGAGGCCGATGGCCGGTGGCGGTCCAACTTTGCCCGACACCGTGAACTGGTTTCAACACCCAAGGATACTCTTATGGCTGCGTTCATCCAGAAACTGTTCAAATCCCGCAAGACACCCGAGGCAGCTCCGAAACACCGGAAAGCCGTACAGCCCGAGCCTGTCGAACAGGAGGACACCAGGGCCAGCCAGAGAGAAGAACAGCTCGGAATCCTTGAAGGTTCGCCGTCGCAGAGCGACCTGGCCAAACTCGCCATTGAAGGAGTCACATCGGATATCCGACAGACTGCCGCCGGCAGGCTGACCGATGAAGCCAGTCTTCAGGAAGTACAGAAACAGGCCAAAGGCCGGGACAAGGGGGTCTATCAGACGGTCAAGTCGGCGCTTCAGCAACGCCGTGAAGAACAGGCCCGACTGGACAGCATTAGCCAGACCATTGCCACCCTGACCCGTCACGCACAGGACCAGGCAAAAAGCGACGACACCAAGCTTTACGAGGCCCGGCTTGATGCCCTGCTGAAGCAATGGACCGACGTGGAAGAGCATGCCACCCCGGAACAGACACAGGCGTTTCTGGAAGCGGTGCACCGCTGCAAGGAGCGCATTGCAGCCCTGCAGTCCGCCGCGGAGGATGAAAAGCGCCAGGATGAGCAGCGACTGCAACGCCGGGAAACCCTCGACCTGCTGACACGCACACTGGATGAACTCAAGGCACAACCGCCAGAGACCCTGCCCTCACTCGCCTCTCTGGATGCTCTGCAGAAGACCCAGGAAAACCGCTGGCTGGAAGCAACCCGCGATACGACAGTGGAAAAGCAGGAACAGAAATCCTACGAGACCGCCATGTTGGCGCTGCGCAATTATCTCAGTTCTGTCCGTCGCATTACCCAGGACCGGGACACCATCGTCGAACTCGGCGCTCTGCTTGAAGGCGAAGGCGATCCCACTGACGAGCAGCGCGCCCAGGCCAAAAACCTGGTTGCCGAGATCAACTGGCCGGAAGGCTACCCCATCCCCACTCTGCTGGAGCCATTGCGAAAACTGGCCGGCAAGCCCAAGGCACCGGCCCAGCCGCGTGTTGACCAGGAGCAGCAGAAATCCCTGGCGAATCGGCTCGAAGCAGACATCAACAAACTGGAAAATGCCCTTGAGGCCAAACAGCTGAAAGAGTCGAAACAGCTGTTCAAAACCGCCCAGCAGCATTTCCGGGATCTGGATCAACGCCACGCCAAACCCTTCCAGGCCCGGATGCAACTGCTGAACGGGCAACTGAGGGAGCTCTCGGACTGGCAGGGCTTTGCGACCGAGCCGAAGCAGATTGCCCTTTGTGAGCAAATGGAATACCTGGCAGACCAGCCCATGGATCCTGAGGCCAAGGCGGAGCGAATCAAGGAATTGCAGAACGAGTGGCGTGATCTGGGCGGCTCTTCAGACCGAACCCTCTGGTCCCGCTTCAAGGCTGCCTCAGACAAAGCCTATGAGCCCTGCAAGGCCTACTTTTCTGCGAAATCGGGCCTGAAACAGGCCAATCTGGAGAAGCGAGCCGCCATTTGCGAGCAACTCGAGAGTTTCCTGAACAACGCCGACTGGTCGTCAATCGATTGGAAGGCCGCCGAGCGTATCCACCAGACCGCCCGCCAGGAGTGGAAGGAAGCCTGGCCGGTGGAATTCCGGGATAATCGTACTGTTCAGAAGCGCTTCGATGAACTGCTCAAAAGACTGGAAGCGCCTCTGGATGAAGAGCGGCGGAAAAACGAAACACTGAAACAGGCAATCGTGGAGAAAGCCGAAGCACTGGTTGACCACGAACCGCTTCAGGAGGCCATGAATCAGGCCAAGGCGCTGCAGGGCGACTGGCAAGCCATCGGCATTACCCGTCATCGGGAAGACCGCAAACTGTGGCAGGCTTTCCGCAAGGCCTGCGACCAGATCTTTGCCCGCCGCGATGCCGAGCGCACTGAGCAGCAGCAGGCATCGCGAGCCGCCGACGAGTCCGCACAGGCGGGTCTGGATCAGGTTTCAGGGGTATCCGCTGAAAGTGATGAACAGGCAGTGACTACCGCCCTGGCGACGCTCAAGGAAATTGATGCAGCTGGGCTCTCAAAAGGCGTCAGAGAACAGGTCCAGCAGGAAAAACAGCGGCTGAACCAAGTTCTCTCCACCCTGAGACTACAGGCAAAAATGGCGTCCTGGCAGTCTCTGGTAATCGCGGCCACAACCGGCGAAACCGCCGGTGATGCAGCACCGCAACACTGGTCTGCACTGGCAGAGACCTCAGACGCCAGTGATCCGGTCGAGCTGGTGATCCGGGCCGAGATACTGTGCGGTGTTCCCTCTCCCGAGACAGACCAGCAGCGGCGCATGGAAATCCAGGTCCGGCGCCTGGCCGACGGCATGGGTGCCGCGGACAACGGCGGCGATCAAATGCAGGACGTGGAAAAACTGCTTGCGAACTGGTGTCTCGGCGGAATCGGCAAAGACGCAAACGCCGAGCTGGCCGAGCGCCTGAACATGGCTATCGCCAACCTGAATCCGGCCTGAAGCGCCCCGCGGTTTACTCACGCTGATGCGCTCTGACGAACTCCCTGGCCTCTTTTACGGCGGCCAGGGATTTCTGTTTCATCCCCTTGAGCTCTTCGTCCGCCAGATAGAACATCATATCGATTGAATGACGATAATACCGCGTGGGCAGGCGGTTCAGGGCCACGCACATCACGTCTGTAAGATAGTCCGCTGTGTCGGACTCCTCCCGCGTTGCCTCAATGGCATCCACCACCAGCCGTTCGTAAAAATTGTCGATCGCATCTCGCAGAGACATGGCTTTCGCCTCCTGAATTCGTCTGCGGTTTCTAACACCATAGAAGCCACCTCTCGCCTTGTCATGGTTGATGAGCAATTTCGCCAATGCGATTGGCAGCCCGCGTCATTACCCCCCGCAGCTGCAACCGGCTATGGTTGTGTCATCGGTAAATCAATTCCGAAAACAATATGACCAGAGGACAAGCAATGACCACCGAGGCGTATATCTTCGATGCAGTCCGCACCCCCAGAGGGCGTGGAAAAAAAGACGGATCACTTCACAGCGTCAAACCCATAACGCTGTTGACCACGGTGCTCCATGCGCTGCAGGAGAGGAACAGTCTGGACACCGCCCAGGTGGATGACATTGTGATGGGCTGCGTCACCGCGGTGGGCGATCAGGGTGCGGATATCGCCAAGACCGCAGCCCTGGCAGCTGACTGGGACGAGAAAGTGGCTGGCGTCACTCTCAACCGTTTTTGCGCGTCCGGGCTGGAAGCAGTCAACCTGGCCGCCATGAAAGTACGCTCCGGCTGGGAAGACATGGTGGTTGCCGGTGGCGTGGAAGCCATGTCCCGGGTCCCTATGGGCTCCGACGGCGGTGCCTGGGCCACAGACCCCGAGACTAACCTGCATACCGGTTTCATGCCCCAGGGTATCGGCGCGGATCTGATTGCCACGCTGGAGGGATTCAGCCGTGAAGACGTCGATGGTTTTGCCGTGAAATCCCAGCAGAAAGCGGCCAATGCCTGGGAAAACGGCTACTTTGGCAAATCCATTATTCCGATCACTGACCAGAATGGCGTGGTGATCCTTGAACGCGATGAGCACGTGCGTGGCAACACTACGCTGGAGAGTCTCGCTGGCCTGAAGCCCTCCTTCCAGATGATGGGCGAGATGGGCTTCGATGGTGTCGCCCGGGAGAAATACCACTACGTGGAGAAGATTAACCACGTGCATCACGCCGGTAATTCCTCCGGGATAGTCGATGGTGCCACTGCCGTGCTGATCGGCAGCGAGGCCAAGGGCAAGGCCATGGGCCTGACACCGCGCGCCCGCATCATTGCCACAGCAGTAACCAGCACTGACCCGACCATCATGCTGACCGGTCCTGCCCCGGCGGCGCGCAAAGCGCTGGAAAAAGCGGGCATGACCGCCGATCAGATTGACCTGTTTGAAGTGAACGAGGCCTTCGCCTCCGTGGTGATGCGCTTCCAGAGGGAGCTCTCGGTTCCCGACGAAAAAGTGAACGTGAACGGCGGCGCTATTGCCATGGGCCACCCGCTGGGTGCCACCGGCGCCATGATTCTTGGCACCCTGCTGGATGAGCTGGAGCGGCGTGAACTGCGCTATGGCCTGGCCACGCTGTGCGTTGGCGGCGGCATGGGCATTGCCACCATCATTGAGCGCGTCTGAACCCGTCCACTTTTCAAGGAGAACCGATTATGAGTGCCATCCGTTACGAACTGGGTTCAGATCAGATCCTGACCCTCACTATCGACATGCCCGGCCAGTCCGCCAACACCATGAACGCCGCTTTCCGGGACGCCCTTTCGGAAACTGCCGCAAAAGTGAAAGGTGATCTGGACAACATCCGAGGCGTGATCATTGCCTCGGCCAAGAAGACCTTTTTTGCCGGCGGCGACCTGAAAGAGCTGCACAGGGTCACCCGGGATGACGCCCAAACCTTTGAAGATATGGTCAACGGCCTGAAAGCCCACATGCGCTTCCTGGAAACCACCGGCAAACCCGTAGTTGCCGCCATTAACGGCTCCGCCCTGGGCGGCGGCCTGGAGATCGCCCTGGCCTGCCACCACCGCATCGCCATTGACGACGACAGCATTCAGCTGGGGCTGCCGGAAGTGACACTGGGCCTGCTGCCCGGTGGTGGCGGCACGCAACGACTGCCCCGAATGATTGGCCTGGAAGCGGCCTTCCCGTTCCTGATGGAAGGCAAAAAGGTGAATCCCAAGGCCGCCCTCAAGGCCGGCATTGTCGACGAACTGGCCGATTCTGCCGACGACATGATCACCAAGGCCCGGGCATTCATCGATGCCAACCCCAAATGTCAGCAAGCCTGGGACCAGAAAGGCTTCAAGTTTCCTGGCGGCGCCCCTCACAATCCCGCCATGGCCCAGAAACTGGCCATCGCCCCGGCCATGCTGAAGCAGAAAACCAAAGGCTGTTATCCGGCACCGGAGCGCATCCTCTCCGCGGCAGTCGAAGGTGCCCAGGTAGATTTCGACAACGGTAGCCTGATCGAGACCCGGTATTTTGCCGAACTGGTGATCGGCCAGGTCGCCAAGAACATGACCGGCACCTTCTGGTTCCAGCTGAACGCCATCAAGGCGGGCGGCAGCCGTCCCGACGGCATTGAGAAAGAAACCTTCCGTAAGGTGGGTGTGCTCGGCGCCGGCATGATGGGCGCTGGTATCGCCTATTCCACGGCTACGCGCGGTATCGACGTAGTGTTGAAAGACGTCTCGGTGGAAAATGCCGAAAAGGGCAAAAGCTACTCCGAGAAGCTGCTGGCCAAGAAGGTCAGTCGTGGCCGGATGACCGAAGCGCAGAAAATAGACATCCTGGGCCGTATCAAAGCGACAGACTCCGCAGAAGATCTGGAAGGCTGTGATCTGGTGATCGAGGCGGTGTTCGAGGACAGTGGACTGAAGGCAAAAGTGACCCAGGAAGCAGAGCCCAAGCTGGTGGCAAACGGGATTTTTGCGTCCAACACCTCGACCATTCCCATTACCCAACTCGCCGAGGCCTCAGCAAAAGCTGAAAACTTCATCGGCCTGCATTTCTTCTCACCCGTCGACAAGATGCAACTGGTGGAAATCATTGTGGGCGAGAACACCTCCGATGAAACCCTGGCACGCGCGTTCGACTACGTGCAGCAGATCGGCAAGATTCCGGTGGTGGTGAATGACAGCCGCGGGTTCTTCACGTCCCGGGTCTTTGGCACCTTCGTCAACGAAGGCATCTGTATGCTGGGTGAAGGTATCCACCCCTCCAGCATTGAAAACGCAGGGTTGCTCGCAGGCATGCCCGTGGGTCCGCTGGCCATATCTGATGAAGTCAGCATGACCCTGATGCAGCACATCCGTGACCAGAGCAAAAAGGACACCGAGGCCGCTGGTGGCTCCTGGCACGCCCACCCGGCGGAAGCCGTCATTGATGCGATGGTTAACGAGCATGGCCGCAAGGGCAAGGCTGCGGGCGCCGGTTTTTACGACTACCCGGCCAACGGCAAGAAGCACCTGTGGCCGGAGCTGGAAAATCTGTTCGTGGATGCAGACAAGGCCCGCGCCGTCGAACTGCAGGAGCTGAAAGACCGGATTCTGTTTATCCAGGCCATCGAAACGGTTCGCTGCCTGGAAGAAGGCGTGTTGCGCACCGTCGAAGACGCCAACATCGGCAGTATCTTCGGAATCGGCTATGCACCCTGGACCGGGGGCGCCATCCAGTTTATCAATCAGTATGGGGTAAGAGCGTTCGCAGAGCGGGCTGAAGAACTCGCCAAGACCTACGGCGAACGTTTTGCGCCCCCCAAGCTGCTGCAGGAAAAGGCGGAAGCGAATACTCCTTTCTCCTGACAGACTGTCTGTCGCACATTGCCGGGAGGGATAGCCTTCCCTCCCGGCACCCTCTCCTTCCGTAACAGACCCGCACTACCGACGTTTATCCGGTTACCAACCTGGCGCCTTCATGGACAGATTGTCACGAACCGATACGCCCCGCCTATGGCATCGGGTGTAGCGCTTGCCTACAATAAATTTAATAAGTCACGGGTAGATGCCCCCTCGGTTAATCGGGGGTCTTCCCACACCGTCAGGTAAGCATTTATGACCATCGCGGAAAGAATTATGGCTCGTCGCTCTCCGGCCGGATCTGGTCGGTCAGGAGTGTGCAAGGCAATGACTGTGGCATTGCTGCTATCCACGCCACTGGGGCTGCAGGCCAATGTTGACTCTCCTGCGGTATACGAGCCAGTCGCGCCGACGATCGATCAGGCACGGGCAAACATCCTGATTGCTCGTCAGCTCCAGTTCACTCATTTCCGCGATCTGGGAATCAGTGACGAGCTCTCCGGCGATGTGTTCGATGCCTACCTGAACTACCTGGATGGGCAACGAATATATCTGTCTCAGGAAGACATCGGAAAATTTGACAAAATCCGGACCCAGTTGGGCTCGGCCCTTAAAACCGGCCAGCTACAGCCTGGGTTTGATATCTACAATTTAGTTCAGCAGCGGATTATCGAGCGCCTGCAGTTTGCCCTGGAAACCATCGACAACGGCATAGACACGCTGGATTTCTCGGCCAACGAGAGCATTCTGGTCGACCGCTCAGAAGCGGACTGGGAACCTGACGCCAAGGCGATGGACGATCTCTGGCTGAAGCGCATCAAGAACGCAGTGCTGGCGCAACGCCTGAACGGTGCTGACGACGACGCCATTGTTGAGACCCTGCGCCGCCGCTATGAAGGGCAACTCAAGCGCGCCTACCAGGCCCGCAGCGAGGATGCCTTCCAGGCCTATATGAACGCGTTTACCGGCATGTGGGACCCTCACACCTCCTACTTTTCGCCGCGCACCTCCGAAAACTTCAACATCAACATGAGCCTTTCCCTGGAAGGCATTGGAGCGGTGCTGCAATCTGACAATGAATACACCAAGGTGGTCAGGCTTGTGCCCGGCGGGCCGGCGTCCAAGCAAGGCCAGCTGGAACCGGCAGATCGTATCGTCTCGGTGGCCCAGGAAGACGAGAAGCCGGTGAACGTAATCGGTTGGCGCCTGGACGAAGTTGTGGATCTGATTCGCGGGCCCCGGAACTCGACGGTCACTCTGGAAGTCATTCCGGCCAACGCGTCTGATGAGACCATCACCGAGACCATCGCCATCAAACGGGATGAGGTAAAGCTGGAGGAACAGAGCGCCAGCAAGGACACCATCCGGCTTGAGCGCGGCAGCAAGGAATACACCATCGGTGTCATTACCATTCCGACATTTTATGCCGACTTCCAGGCCATGCAGGCCGGCGATCCAAACTACAAGAGCACCACCCGGGATGTTCGCAACCTCATTACCGAACTCGAAGCCGAGGGCGTGGACGGACTGGTCATGGATTTGCGCAATAATGGCGGTGGCGCTCTACACGAAGCCAACGATCTGGTCGGCCTGTTCATCGATAAAGGCCCCACCGTTCAGATCCGCAATGCCAACAACGATGTGCAGATACTGAACGACGAGGATCCTTCCGTCGCCTATGACGGCCCGCTGGTGGTGCTCACCAACCGCATGAGTGCGTCAGCATCGGAGATCTTCGCCGGAGCCATCCAGGACTATGGCCGCGGGCTGGTGGTCGGGTCCCAGACCTTCGGCAAGGGCACAGTTCAGGCAGTGCGCCCCCTTAACCATGGCCAGCTCAAGATTACCCAGTCCAAATTCTATCGGGTATCCGGCGGTTCCACCCAACACAAGGGGGTGATTCCGGACATCGAGATTCCGTCCCGGATCGACAAGACCCGCATTGGCGAGGACGCCCTGGATCACGCCCTGCCCTGGGACCAGATCGAAGCCGTGCCGCACACCCGCTACTTTGATTTCAGCGGCATCATTGATGAGCTTCGCAAGCGCCACGAGGAGCGGTTCTCAACCAATGCTGAATTCAGCCTGCTGCAACAGGAAATCGATTTCCTGACCAAGCAGCGTGCCACGGACAGCGTCAGCCTGAACCTGGAAGAACGCCGCGCCCAGCACGAACAGATTGAACGCACGCGTCTGACCATTGCCAACGCAAGACGGGAACTGAAAGGCCAACCGCCATTCGATTCGCTCGAAGCCCTTGAGGACTGACAGGACCAGCAGGCGGCTGATCTCGACTCCACCGACGAAGAACTGGATTTCGTGATCCGGGAGGGCGGCCACATCATGGCTGACATGCTGGATCTGGATAACCGCATGGCGTCCATCCTGGATCCGCAACAGTTTGCGGCACAGGCTCCGGCCTCCGCCGCAACCCGATAAACGGACGTCTCCAGGCCCATGACTGAGAAGGACACCAGCGGGCAGGATAGCCGCCAGAAAGCACGAATGCTCCAGGACATGCTTCTGGACGCCTTGCACGCCATGCGCTCGCTGGAACAAGTGGAAGGGCTGGAAAAACCGGGAACCCAGGAACGGACGCCGGAAGGGCTGATCGACCGTCTGGCCAGCCTGACCGGCTCGGCGCTCCGGTTCGGGGTGAAAGCCACCGATACGTCACTGCGGGTTGGCCGGGCCCTCATCAATTCCCAGGATCAGTTGCGGGCGATGCTCACCGCGGGGCAGTCCCTGAAGGACATCCGGGAAGTGGCCGGGTTAACCTTGTCGGAAATGAGCGAAGCGCTGAACCTGAAGGACAAGTCGGTGCTGGAAGCCATTGAGAACGGCACCTCCACCCTCTCTTTCGAGCTGATTCTTAGGCTTGCCGCTCTGATTGCCCGGAACGATCCCATTCCGTTCATTATGCGCACCACGCGCAATTACAATCCCGAGGTCTGGCAGATCCTGAACGACTGGGGCGTCGCCAGGCTGCCACTGCAGTTTGAGCGCGAGCGGGAATTCATCAATATTTTCCGTCGGCATGACGATGCCCGCACGCTGTCGGATGAGGGTTTTCAGAAGGTACTGGAGTTTACCCGACAGAGCTTTGAGATGTCCCTGCACTTTATAGAGGAACAGGAACAGGAGGTGGCCAACCTGCGGGCTGCCTACGAAGACAAACACCCCGACGGGCCCGCCAAGCCTGCGAATCCCCCCGTCCGCAAGAAGCGGCCGGCGGGAGGCTCCTCTTCAACCAAATAGCGCTTTCATACCGGTAATATTCGGGTTATGCACAACGCCCTTCTCCGTAACGATCGCGTCGATCAGATTGGCCGGTGTCACATCGAAGACCGGATTGAACACATTCACGCCTTCTGGCGCCAGCGGAATACCCCGGATTTCCCGCACCTCAATACCATCCCGTTCCTCTATGGGAACATCCGCGCCTGAGGCGAGGGCCATATCCACGGTGCTCGACGGCGCTACCACCATGAACCCCACTTTGTGATGTCGGGCCAGCACCGCAAGACTGTAGGTGCCAATCTTGTTGACCACATCGCCATTGGCGGTGATTCGGTCGGCGCCGACAATGACCCAACGGACATCGTTGCGGGCCAATATTGATGCCGCGGCGCCATCAGCGTTCAAGGTAACAGGAATACCATCCCGAGAGAGTTCCCAGGCCGTCAACCGGCCGCCCTGAAGCCAGGGTCGGGTTTCATCGGCGTAGACCTCTTTCAACAGTTTTCTCTCGTTCAGCCGGCGAACAACGCCCAGGGCTGTGCCGTAGCCGCCGGTAGCAAGGGCACCAGTGTTACAGTGGGTCAACACCGAAAGCGGTTTCTCTGCACCAATGAACTCCAGGGCATGGTCCGCCATTGCGAAATTGGCAGCCAGATCCTCTTCATGGATTGCCTCGGCCTCCTTGGCCAAACGTTTCTCCGCCTCCTCGAGAGAGTGACAGGCGTGGAAGACCCGTTCCATGCGCTGCAGCGCCCAGAACAGGTTCACCGCCGTCGGCCGTGATGCCGCCAGCTCACGAATGGATTGTTTGATTTCCGCTTTCCAGTCGCCACCGCCGGCATGCCTGGCGGCCAGGGCGACCCCGTAGGCTGCGCTGATGCCGATCGCCGGAGCGCCCCGAACCACCATGTCCCGGATGCTTTGCGCCACACCCGCTGCGCCCTCCAGGGTTATCCAGTGTTCCTCCCCGGGCAGCAGTCGTTGGTCCAGCAACTCGAGACTGCTGCCATGCCACCGTATTGCAACGGTGCCAATGCCGCGTTCAGAAGAGGGTTTCGGGGTTGTTGCCATAGAAAGCTGCTCCGGTTTTTCAGCGCTGAAAACTGCCAGTATAACGGTTATACTTCCGGGCTACATTTTCAAAGCGCGGAAGCTCTCCGCGCCCGGCGCTGTAAGGCAGGATCAATGACGGCAGACACCATCACCGCGGCCGATATTCGCATCAATGCGCGCTGGCTGATTCCAATAGAGCCGGCAGGCACGGTGCTTGAGAATCATGCCGTCATAATCCAGGGTAACCGCCTGGCCGCCATAATCCCCCAGGAGCAGGCGGACCAGACGTTCCGAACCCGTGAAACCGTCGATCTACCGCACCATGTTGTAATGCCCGGCCTGATAAACATGCATGGCCACGCTGCCATGACCCTGTTCCGGGGTTTGGCCGATGATCTTCCGCTAATGACCTGGCTGAATGATCACATCTGGCCGGCCGAAGGTCGCTTTATCAGCGAACAGTTCATCGCCGATGGCACCCAACTGGCCATGGCCGAAATGCTGCGCACCGGAACCACCACGTTTTCGGACATGTATTTCTTTCCGGAGATCGCCGCACAGGTCGCCCACGATGCGGGTATGCGCGCCCAGATCTGTTTTCCACTGCTGGACTTCCCAACGCCCTGGGGCGCCGGTCCGGACGAGTATCTGAGCAAGGGTGCCGACTTCATAGACAGCTGGAAAGACGATGGCTACATCATGCCGGCCATTGGCCCCCATGCACCCTACACCGTATCCGACGGCCCAATGAGCGAAGCAGTCCGGCTGTCGGAAAAAACCGGTGCCGCCATCCAGATACATCTGCACGAAACTGCCTTTGAAGTCGCCGAAGCCGGAGAAAAGCTGGGGCAACGGCCTACAGCCAGACTTGCGGACCTCGGCGTGCTTCGCCCGCAGACCCAGTGCGTGCACATGACCCAGATCGACGACAGCGATATAAGCCTGCTGAAACAGTCGGGCGCCCATGTCATCCACTGCCCGGAATCGAATCTGAAGCTGGCCAGCGGCCTTTGTCCGGTGCAGGACCTCCTGAATAACGGGGTCAATGTCGCTATCGGCACCGACGGCGCAGCCAGCAACAACGACCTGGATCTGTTTGGAGAGCTCCGCACCGCTGCCCTGGTGGCCAAGGTGGTGGCCGGTGATGCCGCGGCGCTATCGGCGCACAAGGCCCTGCAGATGGCCACCATAAACGGGGCAAGGGCTCTGGGGCGGGACCATGAACTGGGTTCTCTGGCCGAGGGCAAGCTGGCGGACATCATTGCCGTTGACCTGAGCGACCCGTTTTTACAGCCGGTCTACGACCCGGCTTCGCACCTCATATACAGCAACCATGGCCGATCAGTAAGCCACAGCTGGATTAACGGCGTACCACAAGTACAGGATGGCCGGCTTACCCGCATTGACGTTGCCGATCTCATGCTTCGAGTTGAGGACTGGGCCGGGCGAATCCGCACAAAGGCTGACTAACCGATTTCCTATTGATTCACCAGGCAGAACCAACCATGACAAACCAGAACGTAGACCGGAACGAAATCGCCAAATTCGAAGCCCTGGCCAGCCGCTGGTGGGACCCCTCGAGCGAATTCAAGCCGCTGCACGACATCAACCCGCTTCGCCTGAACTACATTGATGAACGCGTTTCCCTGGCCGGCAAGCGCGCCCTGGATGTCGGCTGCGGTGGCGGCCTCCTGTCAGAGGGCATGGCCCAGCGCGGTGCCCATGTAACTGGCATCGACATGGGCGAAGCTCCCCTGTCCGTTGCCCGACTGCACGGCATGGAAAGCGGCGTGAACGTGGATTATCGGCAGATCACCATTGAGGAACTGGCACAGGACAAAGAACACGCCGGCCAGTACGATGTGGTCACCTGCCTGGAAATGCTTGAACATGTGCCGGATCCGGCATCGGTGATCCGCGCCTGTGCCACCATGCTGAAACCCGGCGGCCATCTGTTTGTCTCAACCATCAACCGCAACCCCAAGTCGTTTCTGTTTGCGATTGTCGGCGCCGAGTACGTGCTGCGGCTGTTGCCAAAGGGCACACACGAATGGAAAAAGTTTATCCGGCCTTCGGAAATGTCCGATCACCTGCGGCACGCAGGCCTGGATGTCCGGGAGCTGACCGGAATGACCTACAACCCGATCACCAAGGTCTACAAACTGGGCCGGGACGTAGACGTCAATTACCTGATGCACGCCAGGGATATCCGTGAAGCCTGAAAACACTCAACAAACCTCGGCGGTCCTGTTTGACCTGGATGGAACGCTGATTGACACGGCACCAGACTTTATCCGCTGCCTGAATCAGTTGAGGGAACAGCACGGACTGCCTGCTCTGCCCCCGGAGCACATTCGCCGCTCGGTCTCCAACGGCGCCCGCGCGATGATCCGGGTCGGCTTCGGCCTGGAACCGGAACACCCGGACTATCTGGAAAAGCACACCGCCTTCCTGGACCTCTACGAGGCCGGCGTGGCAGTGGAAACCACCCTGTTCGAAGGTATGGACGAGCTCCTCAAAGCCCTTGAGGAGCAAGGTATCCTTTGGGGCATTGTCACCAACAAGCCCGCCCGTTTTGCGGTGCCGCTCATTGAGGCCCTGAATCTGGCGGACCGATGCGCAGCCCTGGTATGCCCTGATCATGTCGCGCAGCGCAAACCTCATCCCGAGTCCCTGCTTCTGGCCTGCCAGCAAATGGGGACCGAGCCCGGTTCAGGGATTTATGTGGGCGACCACGAACGGGACATCGAGGCCGGTCGCAATGCCGGAATGAAGACCATCGCGGTCCGCTATGGCTATATCGAACAGCCGGAAGCCATTGACCTGTGGCAAGCGGATCTTATTGCAGACACCGTCACGGATCTGGCAAAGCTGTTACAATAGAGCATCAATTTTAGGATCCGGTGTTCAACCGGTAACAGCCTGACACGGAGACAGGTTATGCATGATTACCAAGCACCCGCCGATCTTCTGAAAGACCGTATCGTTATGGTGACGGGTGCCGGCAGCGGCATTGGCCGGGCTGCGGCGAAGGCCTATGCCGCCCACGGTGCGACCGTCGTACTTGTTGGCCGAACCGTCAGCAAGCTTGAGACGGTCTACGACGAAATCGAGGCCGCCGGGCACCCCAAGCCTGCCATCGTACCCATGAACTTTGAGGGCGCGGCGGTGAAGGATTACGAAGAACTGGCCATGACGCTGGAAGACAACTTCGGCCAACTGGACGGTTTACTGCACAACGCGGCCATCCTGGGCGATCGCAGCCCGGTGGAACTGTATGACCCGGAAACCTGGAACAAGGTCATGCACGTGAATGCGACAGCTCCGTTTCTGCTCAGCCGGGCCATGATCCCCCTGCTGCGCAAGTCCGACGATGCGTCGGTGATTTTCACCTCTTCCGGTGTCGGCCGGAAAGCCAAAGCCTACTGGGGTGCCTACGCGGTCTCCAAGTTTGCGGTTGAAGGCCTCAGCCAGTTGCTGTCCGAAGAGCTGGATGACGAACGCCACAATGTCCGGGTAAACAGTCTGAACCCCGGCGCCACCCGTACCAATATGAGAGCCCACGCCTACCCGGCGGAGAACCCGCAGCAGAATCCGGCACCGGAAGACCTGATGCCGATTTATCTGTACCTCATGGGCAAGGACAGCGAGGGCGTTAACGGCCAGAAACTGGACGCACAGCCGAAATAATGGAGCTGCTTTTCTACACAACGTCCCAGTGCCATTTGTGCGAACTGGCCGAAGCCCTGCTTGTAAATACGCCGATGCCGGTACCCATACCGGTAGACGTGGTGGACATTGCCCAGTCCGAAGAGCTGGCGGAGCGCTACGGCACCCGGATACCGGTGCTACGACGCAACGATACCGGTGCGGAACTGGACTGGCCGTTTACCAGGGATGAATTACTCACATTCCTGCAATGAGGATTGCCTGACATGCTGATGGTTATTTCCCCGGCGAAAACGCTGGACTACGAAAGTCCGCTGGCGACCAGCACTTACACCCAGCCGGAGTTCCTCGATGACGCCTGTGAGCTGGTGGACCAGCTCAAGGAGTTGGAGCCGCATCAGGTCAGCAACCTGATGAGCATCAGCGACAAGCTGGGTCAGTTGAACGCTGAGCGCTTCCAGAACTGGCACACGCCGTTCAGCCCTGAAAATGCCCGCCAGGCTGTGCTGGCTTTCAAGGGCGATGTCTATACCGGCCTGGACGCCGAGAGCTTCAGCGAGCAGGACTTCGAGTTTGCTCAGCAACACTTGCGAATGCTTTCTGGCCTTTACGGGGTTCTGAAACCGCTGGACCTGATGCAGCCCTACCGCCTGGAGATGGGTACCCGGTTCGAGAACAACCGTGGCAAGGACCTTTATGCGTTCTGGGGCAACAAGATTACGAACGAGATCAACCGGCTGCTGACAGACGACGACGGCGTACTGGTAAACCTCGCCTCCAATGAATATTTCAAGAGCGTAAAGAAGAAAGACCTTGAAGGCCGGCTGGTCACCCCCCAATTCAAGGACTGGAAGAATGGTCAGTACAAGATGATCAGCTTCTACGCCAAGAAAGCCCGCGGCCTGATGTGTCGGTTCGCTATCCAGAACCGCATTACCCAAGCCGACGACCTCAAGGGGTTTAACCTCGAAGGCTATTACTTCAGCGAAGACCAATCCGATAAGAACAACTGGGTTTTCCTGCGGGATGAACAGTAATCCACGTTGATATCGGAGTAAGCAATGAACGAAGCAGTATTTTCCCAGATCGCCATGATGGTGTTTCTGACCGGCCTTATTGTCTGGATGGGTATCATCGTCTGGGATCTGGCCAAGAAATCCCAGGCCGGCAGATTCGGCACGATCGCCCTGTTTACGGTTCTGGGCGCTGGTGTAGTGGGATTCATCGTTAAAACCGTACTCGTAGAGATCATGCAAATATGAAAGACAAGGACCAGCCCTGATGTGGTTTCGCAACGCCCGCGTATTACGATTTACCAAACCGTTTGATATCTCCGCTGAAGAGCTGGAGGAAAAGCTGCAGGCCGACGCCTTCAAGCCCTGTGGTCCTCAGGAAACCAGCCGCCAGGGCTGGGTACCGCCGCTGGGCAAGCATGGAGAACAGCTGGTCCACAGCGCCAACGGCTATCACCTGATTGCCTTGCGCAAGGAAGAGAAGATTCTTCCGGGGCCGGTGGTGAAAGAAGCGGTTGAAGAGAAAGCCGAAGCCATTGAGTTCGAGCAGGGCCGCAAGGTTCGACGCAAGGAGAAGGACGAAATCAAGGAACAGGTGATGCTGGAGATGCTGCCCCAGGCCTTCTCCAAGAACCGCCGTTGCTTCGCCTATCTCGCCCCACAGGACGGCGTACTGGTCGTTGACGCCGGCTCCGCCAAACAGGCGGAAGATCTGGCCTCCACCCTGCGAAAAAGCCTGGGCTCGTTACCGGTTCGTCCGCCCGCCGTGGAACAGGCGCCCGCCTTCACCTTCACCGGCTGGCTGAACGAATCCATCGATCTGCCAGCCAAGGTGGTTTTGGGCAGTGAGTGCGAGCTGAAAGATCCGTCGGAAGATGGTGGCGTGGTGCGTTGTAAGGGCCTGGATCTGAAAGCCGATGAAATCCGCAATCATCTGGACGCGGGCATGCAGGTGACCAAGCTGTCCCTGACCTGGGACGACAACGTTTCCTTCGTGCTGGATGAAGAACTGGGTATTCGTCGCCTGAAGTTCGGCGAAACACTTCAGGACCAACTGGACGACGTCGATGTGGACGACGCCGTCGCCAAGTTTGATGCGGCGTTTACGCTGATGACCCTTGAGCTGTCCCGACTGATTCCGGGACTCCTCGAAGCACTGGGTGGGGAAGATCGCTCAGCGATTGTCGAAGAATAGAGCCGTGAACCCGGGGGTCAGATGAAATGGTCATCTGACCCCGTCTCTTCTAAACCGCTCAGTGGGCGCTCTTGCCCAGCCGCTCTCGCTGCCAGTCTTTTTCCGGTTCATTCAGAACCAGCCGCAGATCCATCACTTCCTCTTCGGTGTTGAACTTGATCTCAAAGCCCAGGTGCTCCGCCAGCTGCAACATCGGGCGATTGTCCGGCAGCACATTGCCTACCATCTCCATGGTGCCCCGGGCACGGCAGTAATCGATCATCTTCTGCATCAGGGCAACGCCGAGACCTTCACCCTTCATTTTATCGTGCACCATGACCGCAAACTCGCACTGCAGGTTATCAGCGTCGGTCCAGGTGCGCACGGTTCCCAGAGTCTCCTCCCCTTCGCCGTCTTCCCGGGGCGCATTGGCGATAAAGACCATCTCCCGGTCGTAATCGATTTGCACCATCTGGGCGACGTCTTCCCGGGAAAAATGCTTGCGATACTGGAAGAAGCGGTAGCGTATGGACTCCGGTGACTGCAACTCATGGAACGCCCGGTGGGCAGGCTCATCTTCGGCCAGTACCGGTCGGATAATGACCCGCCGCCCGGATTTCGGCAGTACGATCCACTCCTCCAGTTCCCTCGGGTATGGCTGAATGATCGGCCGGCCAGGCTTGTCGGCCAGATTGATGGCGGGATCGAGTTCAGTGTCGGCATTACCCGGGACGCCTTGTTCGGCCCGCTGGTGGTGTGTGGTGCGGCAGGCGCCCAGATAAACGTGATGACGGATCGGCAGATCGCATTGCCGCCCCTGAACATGGTTCTGGCCCGTGAACTCCTGCGCCGCACTTACATGTACAAGTTGCTGAAAGAGCACAGCCTGAAGCCGGAAGAGGATATCCGGGCGGTGTCCGAGACCCTGGTGACCCTCTCCCAGATCGTCATCGACATTCCGGAAATTCAGGGCCTGGAAATCGCGCCTTTGCTGTTCAACGAACATGGGGCCGTGGCTGTGAATATCGC
>PYVH01000367.1 GCA_003030785.1 Marinobacter sp. B9-2
GCATGAGATTTGGGTGTTTTGGAATCGGGATGGGAATGTGGCGCTTTGGCTTTATGCTGTCAAGGTTCGGGTGGTGCCTGGTATGTGTAGTAGACTGGTCGGTGAAGGGGAGGCGTCTGTGGCGATGGCTTTCCCAAAAGACGCCGTGAACCCTTCCATGGGGGCTTGGCGTTGCCATCCCTGGCAACGCACACTTTTGGGAAAACCATCGCCACACCCGCTTCTGACAACGTGCTATTCGCCTCTCCAGTTCAAACGCGGAGGCAGGAGTATTGAAACATGAAAATCCAGAATGCAATTGAAACCAAATTGAACGACGCCTTCGATGCGCGTGTTCTTCAGGTGGAGAACGAGAGCCACAAGCACAGTGTGCCGCCGAACTCTGAAACCCATTTCAAGGTGACTCTGGTGTCGCCGGAGTTTGAGGGGCAGATGAGGGTGCGAAGGCATCAGGCGATTTATAAGGTGCTTGCCGAGGAACTGGCGGGACCGGTTCATGCGTTGGCGTTGCATCTATACTCACCGGAAGAGTGGGAGGCGACGGGTCAGGCGGCGCCCGAGTCTCCGAATTGTATGGGCGGGTCCAAGAAGGATCCGGCGATGGCGGCGCGGACCGCTCAGGGAGAGGGTTAATGAGTCAGTTTTTCCAGATTCATCCGGAGACGCCGCAGAAGCGTCTGATCAATCAGGCGGTGGACATTCTTCGCCGTGGTGGGGTGATTGTTTACCCCACGGATTCCGCCTATGCCATTGGTTGTC
>PYVH01000368.1 GCA_003030785.1 Marinobacter sp. B9-2
TGCCGGCGACTGGCTCAGCGGTGGCCGGGTTGAGGGCGCATTCGACAGCGCCTGTGGGCTGGTCGCCGAACTCAATGCCGTGCCTGCTACTCAGTGAGAGAGCCCTGGTTGCCGGTAGTGACATCCGGGCGTGTATAGAAATGGGTGATGGTGCCGTCACTGAACTTGCTGAAGAAGGCGCTCACATCGGTGATCTTCTTCAGTGAGCGGGTGCGGTGAATGGGCTCGCGCACCAGCACCTTGATGCCGTTGAAGTTGTCCTGAATGTTAGAGAAACGCGCCCGCATGGAGCAGGTCACTACCTGCGACGGATTGAGCGCGAGCTCTGCTGCCAACCAGACGCTGTGCCGCTCAATGCCCCGGGCCGAAAGGTCTTCCCGGGTATCCAGGTGGTTCAGCTTCACCCGGTTAACGATGCAAAAGGAGAAACTCTTCGGATGTTTGCGGGCCACTTTCCGGAAGGCCTCCCAGAAGAAGTTATCGGTGAGCTCTGCGAAATACGCCATATCACTCAGGCAGGTATCCACCCATTCGAAATTCTCGGGGTCATCCAGTACCTCGTTAATGGCCTCCCGAAGCAGCCAGTCAAAGCCCAGCGCGGTCTTGTGGGCATACACCTTCCGGTACATCTGGTGCCGGCT
>PYVH01000369.1 GCA_003030785.1 Marinobacter sp. B9-2
GCACTTCGTAGGCATCGCCATCCTTCGGCGTGATCACCAGGCGCTTCTTGCCTTTGGTTTCCTTGCCGAACGACACCATACCGCTGATTTCGGCCAGAATGGACGACTCCTTCGGACGACGGGCCTCGAACAGGTCGGCAACCCGTGGCAGACCACCGGTGATGTCCCGGGTCTTGGAGCTTTCCTGCGGGATACGTGCTACCACGTCACCCAGCTCGATCCGCGCGCCGTTGGCCATGGTCACCAGAGCGTTCGCCGGCAGGAAGAAGATCGCGGTGCCGCCACCTGGCAGCTGCACTTCTTCACCCTTCTCGTCAATGAGCTGGATCGCCGGACGGATGTCCTTACCAGCGGCAGGACGCTCCTTGGAATCGATGACCTCCATGGTCGACAGGCCAGTCAACTCGTCGGTCTGGGTGCGGACAGTGATGCCCTGGTCCATATTGACGAATTTCGCGGTACCACCTGCTTCGGCGATGATCGGGTGGGTGTGCGGGTCCCACTTGGCAACCACAACGCCCGCCTCAACCGCATCACCGTGCTTGACGGAGAGAACAGCGCCATATGGCAACTTGTACCACTCACGCTCACGACCCTGGTCATCGGCGATGGCCAGCGCGGAGGAGCGGGAGATCACAACCAGAGTACCGTCGGCCTTCTCGATCGACTTCATGTTGTGCAGGCGGACGGTACCGCCATGCTTGACCTGAATATTGTCGACCGCGGACGCCCGGCTGGCCGCACAAC
>PYVH01000370.1 GCA_003030785.1 Marinobacter sp. B9-2
GTGGACGAAGAGGTCCTTTCGGTCGAAAAGGCTGAGAAGATTCATGCCCAGTTCAATGTGGCCAAGCAGTTCTGGGCCTATCTGATCCAGAAGGGGGCCATCAAGGACCCCAAATCGTTTATCAACCAGACCAAGCACTGCACCATCGTCTCCGAACCATCGATTCAGGAGCTGAAACTTCGTTTCAACGAGATGTCCTCTCACCACTTCTTCGAACAGATGCGCTATTCGGAAGATTTCGACGAGATCAAGAGCTGGATTCCTTACACCATGGAAGAGCGGCCTCGCCATGAGAAAATGGCGGCAACCGTTATTGAAACGGGTACGGACGTCAACTTCGGGGCGTTGACCGAGCAAATGGCTGAACATGCGGCGAATGACTTGGGCGTAAAGACTGAATACGGCACCCACGTTAAACGCGTGCATCGAAGCCCCGCCGGAAGTTGGCTTGTTGAAACTCAGGGCAGTGGGGGTGATCGTCAATACAAGGCGGACGTCCTGTTTGTGGGTGCCGGAGGCGGTGCATTCCCGATCCTGAAGAAGAGCCACCTGCCTTTCGCCCGTCGGTTCACCGGCTTTCCGGTCGGCGGTCGCTTCCTGCAGGCGCCGATCAGTGCCGAACAGGCTGAGCATTATCGGGCCAAGACCTACGGCAAGGCCAAGGTGGGCGCGCCTCCGATGTCCGTGCCGCAACCTGGGCCATTTCGTCGCCGTGAAGAATCACGAGAGGCGAGGTCACACTG
>PYVH01000371.1 GCA_003030785.1 Marinobacter sp. B9-2
GCCTTTAACACCTGCCGGCGCACCTTTGATGCCGTCATTGAAACCGCCGACAAGATGGCCCGGGAAAAATTCGCAACCCATAACAGCGCCGCCGACAAGGACGAACCGAAGTTCGTCAACGGCCAGGTCGAGATGCTGCCGCAGGTCAAGGAAGCCTTTGATGCCTATGCGCAGGCAGGCTTTATCGCAGGACGTTACGACTATGAACTGGGTGGCATGCAGTTGCCTGAATCGGTCATGGCCGCCTGCAACGGTTTCTTCACCGCGGCCAACCCGGGCACCGCCGGTTATCCGTTCCTGACCACAGCAGCCGCCAACCTGATCCGGGTTTTTGGCAATGAACAGCAGAAAACCACCTTCCTGCCGAACATGCTCAGCGGCCGGTTCAGCGGCACCATGGCGCTGACAGAACCCCACGCCGGCTCCTCACTGGCGGATATCCGAACCTCGGCGTCGCCCACCGATGAAGGGCACTACCTGATCAAGGGCGCCAAGATCTATATTTCCGGCGGCGAACAGTCCATCACCGACAACATCGTTCACATGGTGCTGGCCAAAATCAAAGGTGCGCCGGCAGGTGTTAAAGGCATCTCCCTGTTCATCGTGCCCAAGTTCCTGGTGGATGACGAAGGCAACCCCACCGAACGCAACGGCGTCAGCCTGGCTGGCCTGATCCACAAGCTGGGTTACCGGGGAACCACGTCTACTGCACTCAGTTTTGGTGACGACGCCCCCTGTCACG
>PYVH01000372.1 GCA_003030785.1 Marinobacter sp. B9-2
CGTATGCCCGGTGGTGTGAGAGGACGGGGGAGGTAACTCCCCCTCCTACTCGATTTCGGGCATCTCCAAACTCGGCGCCAGGGTGTGTGGTCAGGTATACTCAGCAGCCTGTTGCGTATCCTGATTCTTTGGGAGGCTGCCCGCCATGAAGGTCCATTCGCTGTTCGTGTACCCCGTCAAATCCCTGTCTGGAATTGAAGTGACCAGTTTTAATACCGATGATTTCGGGCCGGTTGGGGATCGTCGATGGATGATCGTGGATGACGACCGCCGGTTTGTTACCCAGAGGGAGCACCCGGAACTTGCCCGTGTGGGAACCCGTCTGGAAGATGATGGGATCGTGATCAGCATTCCCGATGAGGGCGAGTTTGTCCTGAGTGCCGCAGAGGAAGAGGTTCGGGTTCTGGTCTGGAGAGACTGGGTCAAGGCCCTAGCGGGGTTGCCCGAGGCGAATGCTGCCCTGAGCCGTTTCTGCGGTAAGCCTGTTCGCCTGGTTTTTATGCTCGTCCAGCAACAGTATGTCCGGATCGGCAACCAGTGCCTTGGCCAGCAAAACCCGGCGCTGCCAACCGCCGGACAGAGTATTCAGCGTCTGGTCCGGATCAACGCCGTACTGACCGAGAATGGTGGTGACTTTCTGGTCAAGGCGCCATCCGTCCAGAGCCTCCAGGCGCTCCTGAACCTTCATCAGCCGGTCGAGACTCGCCTCATCGGCCTGCTGGGACAGCTGATGAAATTCA
>PYVH01000373.1 GCA_003030785.1 Marinobacter sp. B9-2
AAAACCGCCCGCTGCAGCACGCGCTGGAAACCCAGCGTAGGCTGCGTCTCCCGCTCACTGTCACTGCTCGGAATCAGTGGCGTGGTTGAATCCACAAATTCGACAAGCTCTTCCTCAAGCCGCTTGAGGTCTGCACCACAGGCTTTCAGAACGCCCACTGCCGATTCATTATCCAGTAGGGCCAGCAACAGATGCTCCACGGTCATGAACTCATGACGCTTGTCCCGGGCACTCTTGAAGGCCGTATTCAGCGTAATTTCTAGATCTTTGCTCAGCATGGGCCACCCCAACGTCTTTCAGTCCGCACGTTCAATCTCGCAAAGGAGCGGATGTTCGCATTCCGAGGAATACTGGTTCACCTGTGCCGCCTTTGTTTCCGCGATGTCCCGGGTATATACCCCGCATACAGCCTTTCCCTGTGTATGGACGAGCAGCATCACCTCCGTACCCTTTGGCATTGTTGAACCACTTGACCTTGCCTCTTGGCATGATGAACTCCCCTGTTCTTTTGCTGTCACTGTTCTTGTTAATGCTTTGTTTGCCTATCGGCGCCGTCGCACTGCGGTCCGAATCCTGTTACAGAGTTACAGAAATCTTGCATGGATTTACATTATTTTACATTGCATCTTAACTTTCGGCCAATCATGGCAGTGAGTCAATAGTTTCTATGCCGGGAATGTGTGGTTCAACGCAGTCTGGAAGCGGTATCATGTTCGTATTGATAAATATCTCACG
>PYVH01000374.1 GCA_003030785.1 Marinobacter sp. B9-2
TGCGGATCTGATGTTTGAAGTCGAACTTCTGGACGTGATGAACTAGCGTCTCTTGTACCGGCGTGGAGAGTTCGGCGACGAATCCTCCGCGCTCGGTTCGCCTGCTTCTTCGGGAAGCAAATCGGCCCTGAAGTAGATTGGCAGGTCCAGTGACGTTTGAAACCACGGGCGCTGCTGACCCTCAGACGCATGCATGACATCGTCATTCACCCGGCGCAGCACAGATTGAATGCTTATCCGGTCTGGCGTCACGACATTCCGGGCAAATGCGTCCGCGAACAATGACGGGGCTTTGCCGTCTGGATGATACGTTCCCGGCGCATCCGCATAGGCAACAACGACCCGATCTTTGCCGAAGCTCTCTGAAAAACCGCGACCCTCTCCCTTTTCGCCGCCAAGCGAAAATGGCCTGCCGCAGTCGACCAGCATCATGATCGCTTGTGACGACGCTGCTTCCATCTGCGCCACAAGATCAGAAATCCAGATTCCCTGGTCTCGCAACTCAGATTTGGACCGGGGGATCGGGCCCTGCGGCAACAGCACATTCTCTCCGTCCAGGGCTGTTCCATATCCTGCGAAATAGACCAACCCGACAGATGCCGGACCCGCCGCGTCGAGACGCTGCACGAAAAGGTCGACCTGATCCCGGGTTTCGCGATCATTTCCGTCTGGGAGATAAACGGTCTCATAGCCTGCAGAAGCCAGCGCACTTCGAACAATCTCCCCGTCATGAT
>PYVH01000040.1 GCA_003030785.1 Marinobacter sp. B9-2
GCCAGAAAGAAAAACTCAGGCAGCATTTCGCACGCCGTGTAACAACCCAGGCCCGGGTTGTTCTGGACACCTGGCAGGAAATTCACGAAGACCGGGACAAGGCCGCCGCCCATCGAAGCGAGTTCGCGGCCGCTGCTGACAAACTGGTGCGCTACGCCCAGCGTTTCGAAATGGACAGTCATGCCAGGGCCGGCAAGACTACTCTTGAACTGATCAACCTGTGGGAACCGGGAACGGCACTTGACGAAAGCCTTGAGCGGCAACTGCAGGATGCCATCGAAACGCTGTCCCAGAGCACACTTCGCAGGACCGACCTCAACAGTTCCGAATCGCCCCACCAGTTCCGCCGCACCCCGGTCTACATCGCCCTGGCCAACCAGGAAATGGCAGGCCGCCTGATCCGGCAGCTGGAATTTTTCGGGTTTCGGGCCTCGGCCTTTGCCAACGCTGAAGAACTGACCGAGGCCTGCGCACTCCACAAGCCGGAGACCATCCTGGTGGACGTCAATTTTGGTGGGTCGTCCAATGCCGGCATTACTACCATCGAGCGCCTGCAGGAAAGGCACGACACGCCTATACCCATTATTTTCATGAGTGACGAGGACGGCTCCATCGAGACCCGTCTGCAGGCTTCCCGCTGCGGCGGAGAAGAGTTCTTCTACCCGGCTGTCGACCCCGGCCAGTTGATCGAAAAAATTGAAACCTACACCCACGGCAACACCGTGGAGCCCTACAAGGTTCTGGTTCTGGACGACTCCCGGGCCCAGGCCAAGTACATGGAAACAGTGCTGAAAAAGGCGGGCATGACCGCCCACATCATCACCGACCCGATGCAGATCATTTATGCCCTGGAGGAGTTCTCTCCGGAGATCATCATCCTGGACATGTATATGCCCGGCTGTACCGGTATGGAAATCGCCCGGGTGATCCGCCAGCAGGACCGCTTCCACAGCGTGCCTATCATTTACCTGTCGGCCGAAGAGGACGTCAGCAAACAGCTGCATGCCATGAGCCTCGGGGGCGATGACTTCCTGACCAAGCCAATCGACCCGAAGCACCTGATAGCCACCATCCACAACCGTGGGCGGCGTGCCCGGTCGCTGCTGGCGTTGATGATCCGCGACAGCCTGACCGGCCTGTTCAACCACACCCACACCCTGCACCTGCTGGACCAGGAGATTGTCCGGGCGCGCCAGAAAGACCAGCCGCTGTGCTTTGCGATGATCGACATCGACTACTTCAAGAAGGTGAACGACACCTTCGGCCACCCGATCGGCGACCGGGTATTGCGAAGCCTGTCGATGTTCCTCAAGCAGCGCCTGCGCAAGACCGATCACATTGGCCGATATGGCGGAGAGGAATTTGCCATCATCCTGCCCAACACTCGCCCCAGCGATGCCCGCAACGTGCTTAACGAAATCCGGGAGCGTTTCTCCGAGCTGCAGCAGCCGGCCGGCGACCGCGAATTCAACGTCACCTTCAGTTGCGGCATCGCAGCCTGGAATGACGACACCTCCCAGGCATTGTGCGAGCGGGCAGACCGGGCGCTATACAGCTCCAAGGAACTTGGCCGCAACTGCGTAACCCTGGCTGACTCCTGATTGTGGGCCGTCCCGGCCCACCTGCCACTTCACAGCCCCCAGAAACCATCGAAAGCACTCCCCGCAGAGCGCCCCAGACAATTTTGCCTCGGACATGGCTCAGGGCCTGTCCGGCTGCTACCTTTTATGAAACCAACGTCGTATAGAAGTTCGCGCTGCTGTTCACGACAATGATTGTCATCAGCGGAAACATCCCGTTTCGATTCATTTGCCGTCTTTTTACGACCAATGGACAACAGGGAAGATTGTCAAAAAGTGTTGATCTGAGCTAAACAAGCACGCACCATTGGGGGAACATGCCGTTAAATTCGGCGATCCTGTAAAAAGACATCGAAGGCAGAAAAAAACCATGTCGACAATTCTCGTGCTCCATGGCCCCAACCTCAACATGCTCGGCACCCGCGAGCCAGAGGTCTATGGTTACGAGACACTGGCGGATATCGACGACCGGTTGCGCTCCTTGGCGGCAGAGCAGGGACACCACCTGCTGCACCTGCAATCAAACGCCGAATACGAACTGATTGAGCGGGTTCACGAGGCCCGGGCGGAAGGCGTGGATTTCATCATCATCAATCCGGCGGCTTTTACCCACACCAGCGTTGCCCTGCGGGACGCCATGCTGGCTTCGGGAATCCCCTTTATTGAAGTGCATCTTTCCAATGTGCATGCACGGGAACCATTCCGGCATCACTCCTATTTCTCGGATATCGCCGAAGGCGTTATCTGTGGGCTGGGCAGCCAGGGGTACGACCTCGCACTCCAGGCGGCCCTAAAACGCATTCACTGATAGACCTGACACAACGGGACTGGACTGACTATGGATATTCGCAAAATCAAGAAACTGATCGAGCTGCTCGAGGAATCTGACGTCGAGGAGCTGGAGATTCACGAAGCCGACGATTCGGTGCGCATTTCCCGGCGCCGCGAGCCGGCCGCCGCCCCCCAGTACATGAGCCACTATCCGGCCCCGGCACCCCAGGCCGCTGCGCCTGCCGCCCCGGCTCCGGCTGCGGAAGAATCCTCCGCACCTGCCGCCCCGACCGGCCATACCCTGAAATCTCCGATGGTAGGCACGTTCTATCGCTCCCCATCGCCCACTGCCAAGGCGTTCGTGGAAGTCGGCCAGACTGTCAATGTCGGTGATGTAGTCTGCATCGTGGAAGCCATGAAGATGATGAACCAGATCGAGGCGGACAAAAGCGGAACCATCACGGAGATCCTGGTCGAGAACGGCCAGCCGGTTGAGTTTGACCAGCCCCTGGTCGCCATTTCCTGAACGGGGTAATAGTTACTCATGGCCATGTTAGAGAAAGTACTGATCGCGAACCGGGGTGAAATTGCCCTCCGGATTCTGCGCGCCTGCAAGGAACTGGGCATCAAGACCGTGGCAGTGCACTCCCAGGTCGACCGTGATCTGATGCATGTACGCCTGGCTGACGAGTCGGTCTGTATTGGCCCGAACAGTGCCACCGACAGCTACCTGAACATCCCGACCATTATCAGTGCTGCGGAAGTCACTGATTCCGTCGGTATCCATCCCGGCTACGGCTTTCTTGCCGAAAACGCCGATTTCGCCGAGCAGGTTGAGAAAAGCGGTTTCCGGTTTATCGGACCGAAGGCCGACACCATCCGCCTGATGGGCAACAAGGTGTCTGCCATCAATGCCATGATCAAGGCCGGCGTTCCCACCGTGCCGGGATCGGATGGTCCGCTGGATGACGACGAAGAACGGACCCTGCGGATTGCCCGCGAAATCGGCTACCCGGTCATGATCAAGGCCGCTTCCGGCGGTGGTGGTCGCGGGATGCAGGTGGTCCACTCAGAGGCGGCTCTGCTGAAAGGTGTCCAGATCACCCAGAGTGAAGCCAAGAATGCCTTCGGCGACCCGACCGTGTACCTGGAAAAATTCCTGGAAACCCCGCGACACGTGGAAGTCCAGGTTCTTGCCGACATGCACGGCAACTGCATTCATCTGGGCGACCGCGACTGCTCCATGCAGCGCCGGAACCAGAAGGTCATCGAAGAGGCCCCAGCCCCGAACATCAACCCGGAATCCCGGGAGCGCACACTCAAGGCGTGCACCGATGCCTGCAAGGAAATCGGTTATGTGGGCGCCGGCACCTTCGAGTTCCTGTACCAGGACGGCGAGTTCTATTTCATCGAAATGAACACCCGGGTCCAGGTGGAACACCCGGTATCCGAAATGGTGACCGGTGTGGATATTGTCCGCGAACAGCTCCGCATCGCCAGCGGACTGCCACTGCAGTACACCCAGGATGATATACGCATTTCAGGCCACGCCATGGAATGTCGGATCAACGCGGAAGACCCGAAAACCTTCGTTCCCAGCCCGGGCAAGGTTTCCCATTACCACGCCCCCGGCGGCAATGGCGTCCGCGTCGATTCCCACCTTTACAGCGGTTACACGGTTCCACCCTTCTACGATTCCCTGGTGGCCAAGCTGATCACCTGGGGCGATGACCGTGAGATCGCACGACGGCGCATGAAGAACGCCCTGGACGAACTGGTGGTCGAGGGAATCAAGACCAACCAGCCCCTGCATCGGAAACTGGTACGCGATGGCGGCTTTAAACAGGTAGACTTCACCATCCACTACCTTGAGAAACTGATGCGGGATTAATCATGCCCTGGATACAACTCCAGATCCCGGCTGATCCGGACAATGCGGATCAGCTGGAAGATCTGCTCATGGAGATGGGCTCTGACGCCGTCTCCATGGAGGATGCTGCCGACCAGCCCCTGTACGAGCCCGACCCGGGCACTACCCCTCTCTGGAGCCAGACGACCGTGACCGGATTATTTGATTCCGGTCGGGATATCGAGCAGCTTTGCGCCGATATCCGGGATGTCTGGCATCAGCAAACCCAGCAGGCGCTTCCTGAAATCGAAGTGACACTGGTTGAAGACAAGGACTGGGAGCGGGCCTGGATGGACGATTTCCAGCCCCTGAAATTCGGCGAGCGACTGTGGATTGTTCCCAGCTGGCATGACGCCCCGGACCCCGATGCCGCGAACCTGATGCTGGACCCCGGTCTGGCCTTCGGCACCGGCACCCATCCGACCACAGCCCTGTGCCTGGAATGGCTCGATGGCCAGAACGCCCACGGCAAGCAGGTCATCGATTATGGCTGCGGCTCGGGCATTCTGGGTCTGGCGGCCCTGCTGCTTGGCGCTGACCATGTTATTGGTGTCGATACTGACCCCCAGGCTCTGGAAGCCAGTCGGGAGAACGCCCGACGCAATGGCGTCGACGATAGCAAGCTGGACCTGTTTCTGCCGGACGACGAGCCCGAGACCAAAGCCGACATCATGCTCGCCAACATTCTGGCCCAGCCCCTGATCGGCCTTGCCCCCCACCTTGCATCCCGGACCAGACCCGGTGGCGACCTGGTGTTGTCCGGCATTCTGTCCAATCAGGCCCGGGAAGTGATGGCCGCGTACGAACCCTGGTTTGTGATGGACGAACCCGAACAGCGGGAAGAGTGGATACGCCTCACAGGACGGCGTAACGACAGATGACGAATCCGGCCTTACCGACTAAACTCCGACACTCGTAGCCTAGTCGCTTTCAGGAAGAAGTATGACCCAGAGCAGCCTGCAGACACAGTGCCCGAATTGCCAGACCCGGTTCCGGGTAACCGACGAGCAGCTTGGCATTGCCAAGGGCAAGGTGCGCTGCGGGAACTGCATGAACGTGTTCAATGCCATCGAACACCAGATTGTCCCGGGCAGTGGCGAGAAAACACGACCCACATCACAGCCGGCGAAACCGACAGACGACCCGTCATCGTCGAAAAGCTCCGGCGTCAGCGAAGAAGACTTCGTATTTGCAGACAACCCGGAAGAGGACGCGGCAGAAGGCCGTTATGCCGGCACCAAGCTGACCTTCTCCGACGATGAGCTGAGCGACAGCTTCCGCAGTTTCGACGAGCGCGACGAGACGGACTACAAGGACGCCGACACCGACACCTCTGACGAAGCAGTCGATGAAAGCTGGGCCGAAGCCATTCTGCAGGATGATGAGCCATCACCGCAGAAACCGTCTGACACAGAGCGCCCCACACCACCCCCTGAACCAGAGCCGGAAGAACCCGCGCCCGAACCGGAAACCAGACCGGAACCGGACCGTGAGCTGAGCCTAGAAGAAGAACCGGTGTTCGAACAGACCGAAACACCCTCTTCCAGGGACGCCCGGACGGCCAAAGAATCGGATCCTTTCGATGATTTCGTGGACGAATCCAGTTTCGATTTCGATGAACCGGATCGACCGGCGGACTCCTTCCATGCCGACCCGCCCTTTCGGGACCTGCGCCGCGACCCGGTCGCCGTTGATTCAGGCGGAAGCGGCATCCGGACCATAGTCTGGAGTGTTATTGTGCTGGGCCTGATCGGGATTCTGATCGCCCAGGTCACCTGGTTCCAGTTCGACCGCCTGTCGGCCATTCCCGAGTTGCGGCCATTCTATGAAAAAGGGTGTGAACTGGCCGGCTGCGAGCTCAAACCGCTGATCAATGTTGAAGCCATACAGAGCCGTAAACTGGTGGTACGGACCGATCCGGATAACCGGTCGCAACTGGTGGTTGATGCCGTGATCATCAACCGCGCCGACTTCGAACAACCGTTCCCCGCCATTGCACTGACCTTCTCCAATTTGAATGGCGATGTGGTTGCCCAGAGCCTGTTCACACCCGAGGAATACCTGGCCGGCGAAGGCCGGGAGCTGGACGGCATGCCCACGGATACCCCTGTGCGCATCGCCATCAACATCCGGGATCCGGGCCGCGACGCGGTCAATTACAACATTCTTTTCCGCCCCCACGCACCCTGATGCAGTAAGGAAGTATTTACTCGACAGCGATTACCGACGGCCATCGCACAGAACAAAAGTCAACCAGAAAGCGCGAAAAATAATCAGTTTTTTCACCGCTTAGCCCCTTCAATCATGACCCACCCGGCGGTATCATTACCGCCCTTCGGATGCTGGATCGGTTACTTATTGAACAACCGCTCAGCCCGACCTTTGCTTAACCCGCTGTGACACGGACTCAGATCATGCTGCCAACGGCAAAAATCGGGCCGTACACCTTGCCCAATCCTTTGATTGTTGCGCCCATGGCCGGCGTAACAGACCGCCCTTTCCGTCTTTTATGCAGGAGGTTGGGCGCCGGTCTGGCGGTGTCGGAAATGGTCATAGCGGACAGCAAACTCTGGCATACGCGCAAGTCCCGGACACGCCTGAATCACGAAGGTGAGCCGGAGCCCCGCTCGGTGCAGATTGCCGGCGGCGATCCGCAGATGCTGGCCGACGCCGCCCGTCAAAATGCGGAGTTCGGCGCCCAGATCATCGACATCAATATGGGTTGCCCGGCCAAGAAGGTCTGCAACAAGGCGGCCGGCTCGGCCCTGATGAAGGATGAAGCCCTGGTTCGCGACATTCTTGAGGCGGTGGTTCAGGCGGTTGATGTTCCCGTCACCCTCAAGATGCGTACCGGCTGGGACCGGGACAACCGCAATGCATTGGTTATCGCCCGGATGGCCGAGGACGCCGGTATTCAGGCCATCGCCATTCATGGCCGGACCCGTGCGGATAAGTACGAGGGCAACGCCGAGTACGACACCATCGCCGATGTGAAATCCCGCATCAGCATTCCGGTGTTTGCCAACGGGGATATTACATCGCCGGAGAAAGCCCGGGACGTGCTTCACCATACCGGTGCCGATGGGTTGCTGATTGGCCGCGCCGCCCAGGGCAGCCCCTGGATTTTTCGGGAAATCCGGCATTTCCTGGAAACCGGCAGCCACATGGCCGCACCGGAGCTGGATGAGGTCGAGGATATTCTGACCGAGCATCTCCAGGCACTGCACGCCTTCTATGGCGAGACAATGGGCGTGCGTATTGCCAGAAAACATGTGGGCTGGTACCTGCAGTCCCACGATCCGGGTAAACAGTTCCGCAAACGCTTCAACGCCATCGACGATGCGCTGGAGCAGAGAGACACGATTCAACGGTATTTTGCAGGCTTACGAAATGGAGAGGTATTCGCAGCATGAGCGCTGAGACTTTGGCAAACGACAACCTGAGCACCCCGGCCAACGATGATATCCATCAGTTGCAGACGGTGAACAGCAGCGGCAACACCGTCACCCTGCGCGACAGCGTTGAGGTTGCCCTGAAAAACTACTTCGCCCAGCTGGACGGCGCTCCAGTGACCGAGGTCTACCAGCTGGTCCTGTCCGAGGTGGAAGCGCCACTGCTGGAGCAGGTGATGAAATACACCCGCAACAACCAGACCAAGGCCTCCACCATGCTGGGCCTGAACCGCGGGACCCTGCGCAAGAAGCTGAAGCAGTACGGTCTGCTATAATCCAGACACCCTGATTTGAAGAGGGCCTCCCGGACACCATTCGCGAGGCCCTTATTCGTTCATCTCCAGCGAAGAAAGTGACCCATGGCAAACCAGGCTAACACCTCCGTCCGTCGCGCCCTGATCAGCGTGAGTGATAAAACCGGCATCGTCGCATTCGGCCGTGCCCTGACCGAACGCGGCGTTGAGCTGCTCTCCACCGGTGGCACCTACCGGCTCCTGAAAGAAAACAGCATCCCAGTAACGGAAGTCTCTGACTACACCGGTTTTCCCGAAATGATGGATGGCCGGGTAAAAACCCTGCACCCGAAGATCCATGGCGGGATTCTTGGTCGCCGCGGTACCGACGACGCGGTAATGTCCGAGCATGGCATCAGCCCCATCGATATGGTCGTGGTCAATCTCTACCCCTTCGAGGAGACCGTGGCGAAGCCGGACTGCGATCTGCCGACCGCCATTGAAAACATTGATATCGGCGGACCGACCATGGTTCGCGCCGCCGCCAAGAACCACAACGACGTCGCGATCGTGGTGAACGCCTCCGATTACAGCCGGGTTCTGAAAGAGCTGGATGCCAACGATGGCCAATTGACCTACAGCACCCGCTTCGATCTCGCGGTCAAGGCGTTTGAGCACACTGCTGGCTACGATGGCGCCATCGCCAACTACCTGGGCGGTCGCACGCCGGACAACGACAACGCTGATTTCCCCCGCACCTTCAACGCCCAGTACGTGAAGGTCCAGGACATGCGTTATGGCGAAAACCCGCATCAGCGCGCCGCGTTCTATGCCGAGCGCAACCCGAAGGAAGCCTGCGTGGCCACGGCCAAACAGCTTCAGGGCAAAGAGCTGAGCTACAACAATGTGGCCGACACCGATGCTGCCCTGGAATGCGTGAAGCCCTTCGCGGATCCGGCCTGCGTGATCGTCAAGCATGCCAACCCCTGTGGTGTGGCGATCGGCGCCGATATCCGTCAGGCCTACGACCTGGCCTTCGCCACCGACCCCACCTCGGCCTTTGGCGGCATCATCGCCTTCAACCGTGAGCTGGATGCGGAAACCGCCAAAGCCATCATCGACCGCCAGTTTGTGGAAGTGATCATCGCACCCACCGTTGCTCCGGAAGCCGTTGAGCTGGTATCCGCCAAGAAAAACGTTCGTCTGCTGGCCTGCGGTGAGTTTGACGGTGATCGTGCACGCTCCATGGACTACAAGCGAGTAACGGGTGGCCTACTGGTACAGGACCGTGACCTGGGCATGGTGGCCATGGAAGACGTTAAGGTGGTCACAGATCGCCAGCCTTCCGAACAGGAACTCAATGACCTGCTGTTTGCCTGGGAAGTGGCCAAGTACGTCAAATCCAATGCCATTGTCTACGCCAAGGCCGGTCGCACCATCGGTGTGGGCGCAGGCCAGATGAGCCGGGTCTACAGCGCCAAGATTGCCGGCATCAAGGCCGCCGATGAAGGCCTGGAAGTGAAAGGCTCGGTGATGGCTTCCGATGCGTTCTTCCCGTTCCGCGACGGCATTGATGCCGCTGCCGCAGCGGGTATTACCGCCGTTATTCAACCCGGCGGGTCCATGCGCGATCAGGAAGTCATCGATGCGGCCAACGAGCACGGCATTGCCATGGTCTTTACCGGCATGCGTCATTTCCGGCACTGAGGTTTTACAAAATGAATATTCTCGTTATTGGCTCCGGCGGCCGTGAACATGCCCTGGCCTGGAAAGCCGCACAATCCCCCAAGGCAGACCGTGTATTTGTAGCCCCCGGCAACGCCGGCACGGCACGGGAAGCGGGCCTGGAAAATGTCGATATCGACGTGATGGATCTGGACGGCCTGGCCAACTTCGCCGCCACCAACAATGTCGGGCTTACCATCGTCGGCCCCGAGGCGCCGCTGGTGGCCGGCATCGTGGATAGATTCGAGCAGCGGGGCCTGCGGGTCTTCGGCCCCAGCGCTGGCGCTGCCCAACTGGAGGGCTCCAAGGCCTTCACCAAGGATTTTCTGGCCCGCCAGAAGATCCCGACAGCCGGCTACGGCAACTTCACCGACGTGGACGAGGCCCTGGCTTACGTTCGCCAGCAGGGCGCTCCGATCGTGGTCAAGGCCGACGGCCTGGCCGCCGGCAAAGGCGTGATCGTCGCCATGACCCTGGAAGAAGCCGAAGACGCGATTCGCGACATGCTGGCTGGCAATGCGTTCGGTGATGCCGGCAGCCGCGTGGTCATTGAAGAATTCCTCGAAGGCGAGGAAGCCAGCTTCATTGTGATGGTGGATGGCGAGCATGTTCTGGCCATGGCAACCTCCCAGGATCATAAACGGGTCGGTGATGGTGACACCGGTCCCAATACCGGCGGCATGGGCGCCTATTCGCCGGCTCCGGTGGTCACTGGCGACGTGCATCAGCGCATCATGGATGAGGTAATTTACCCTACCGTGCGCGGCATGGCGGCCGAGGGCCACCCCTACAAGGGCTTCCTCTACGCCGGCCTGATGATTGACAACAGCGGCGCCCCAAAGGTGATCGAATTCAACTGCCGCTTCGGGGATCCGGAAACCCAACCGATCATGCTACGAATGAAGTCCGATCTCGTGGAACTGTGCAGCGCCGCCATTGACGGCAAGCTGGACGAGTGCCCCTCCGAGTGGGATGACCGCGCTTCCGTGGGCATCGTGTTGGCAGCCGGTGGTTACCCCGGCAGCTACAACAAGGGCGACGCCATTTCCGGTCTGCCGGACACCGAGACCGAGGGCGAGAAAGTGTTTCACGCCGGCACTCGTCTCAATGGCGACCAGGTGGTCACCAACGGCGGCCGCGTTCTCTGCGCCACGGCGCTCGGCAACACCGTCACCGAGGCCCAGAAACGGGCCTACGAACTGGCCTCACGGATCCAGTGGGATGGCGCGTTCTATCGTAAGGACATCGCTTTCCGCGCCATTGCCCGCGAGCAGTCCTGACGTCTGGCCTGAACCAGTACGCGAAAATGCAGCCCGGTCATTGACCGGGCTTTTTTATGGGGTAATGTAAACGCCTCGCAACGGATGCCGACAAGCCGCCCGAAAGGAGCCCCTGATGCAACGCCCGCTATTCCTCAACCTGTTTTTCATTCTGACTGTCTCGCTGCTTCTGAGCGCCTGCTCACGCCAGGGTATTTACGAGACGGCCATCGGACTGGAACGCTCCTCTGCGGGCCTGGAAGCGGATACAGTGGCCGTCGGCGATTTGGACATTGCCTACCTGAGAAATCACCAGACGGTTAATGGCGACACCATTGTGATGATCCATGGCTTCGGGGCCAACAAGGACAACTGGACCCGCCTGGCCGGCCACCTGACCGACGATTTCAATGTCTACGCGATCGACCTGCCCGGACATGGTGAGAGCAGCAAACCCCTGGATATCGGCTATCGCCTGGAAGATCAGGCACGCTACGTCGCAAAGATTCTGGAGGCACTGTCGGTCGAGGATGCCCACATCATGGGAAATTCCATGGGAGGTGCGATTACCGCACTCTATGCAGCCAACTATCCCGGCAAAGTGAAATCAGCGGTGCTGTTCGACCCCGCGGGCATTCTGGAGTATGAAAGCGAACTGGTGGATCTTGTGATGGAGGGGGACAACCCCCTGATCCCCAAAAAGCCCGGTGACTTCGAGCGGCTCATGGAGTTCGCTCTCGAGAAAGAGCCCTTTGTGCCCTGGCCGATCATGGGCGTGATGGAAGAGCGGGCCATCGCCAATCGAAACATCAACGAGGTCATTTTTGCGGCGATTCGTGATGCCGGTTTCGAGTCGGACTTCCGCAATGCCATCACCAGGATTCAGGCCCCGGTCCTGATCATCTGGGGCAAGGAAGACCGGGTGATTAACTACCGGAACGGCGAGGTGTTCGCAGCAGCAATCCCGAATGCCAGGCTGGAACTGATGGACGGTATCGGCCACGCACCGATGGTGGAGGCCCCGGCGGAATCCGCAGAACTGTTCCGGACCTTTATCGGGCAGCCGGTCGAGTGAGGCTCATTTGAGCAATAGTTTCCGCATTCCACCTTCAGCGACTACAAGGGCACCGCAAAACAGGGTAGCCTAACAACCATTGTGCTTTTGACTTCCGAACTGATATCCCATGCCTGAAGCGATCTGGATTACCTTTGCCTTCGGCCTTGGCCTGCTGGTCAAGCTTGTTGGCCTCCCCCCTCTTGTTGGCTACCTGGCGGCCGGCTTTGTGCTCAGTGGCATCGCCGAAGCCACCGGTGTGGTGATCGAGGAGACCGACGTTCTCCAGCACATTGCGCATCTTGGCGTACTCCTGTTGCTGTTTACCGTGGGGCTGAAGCTTAAGCTTCGCTCCATCGTCAGCCCGGAGGTTATTGGCGGCAGCCTGCTGCATTTCGGGATTACCTGCGCGGTCTTTACACCCGGGCTGTACCTGCTTATGGATATCGGGTGGTCAACGGCATTCATGCTGGCCATTGCCCTGTCCTTCTCGAGCACAGTCCTGGCAGCCAAGGTGCTTGAATCCAAACGGGAACTGCGGGCGTTCCACGGCCGGGTCGCCATCGGCATCCTGATCATGCAGGACCTGATTGCCCTGGTCGTTATGAGCCTGGCGGCCGGGAAAACCCCCTCCGAGTGGGCGCTGATTGTGTTCGGGCTGCCGCTGCTTCGACCTCTCCTGTTCAGGCTGCTGGATGCCAGTGGCCACGATGAACTGCTGGTTCTCCTGGGGCTGCTGCTTGCGCTTGTTGTCGGCGGGCTTGGCTTCGAGGCGGTCGGCCTAAGCTCGGAACTGGGCGCACTGGTTTTCGGTGCCATGCTGGCAAACCATCCGCGCTCTCAGGAACTCGCCAAATCCCTCTGGAGCGTGAAGGAAGTATTCCTTGTGGGATTTTTCCTGCAAATCGGAATCGGTGGTCTGCCGGACCAGGAAGCGATCATGTTTGCCGTGATTGCGGCACTGGTATTGCCCCTCAAAGGCATTCTGTTCTTCTTCCTGTTGATTCTGTTCCGGCTGCGCTCGCGAAGCAGCTTCCTCTCGGCCCTGTCACTGACCAACTACAGCGAGTTCGGGTTAATTGTTGCGAGCGTGGCCTTGCCCGAGTGGCTGGTTCCCCTGGCAATTACGGTGTCGCTGTCATTCGTTATATCCGCACCATTGTACCGGTTTGCCCACCCACTCTTCGAGCGGATAAGCCATCGACTTGGAACCTTTGAAAGTCACAAACGCCATCCGGACGAACAACCGATCTCCCTGGCCAACACCCGTTTTCTGGTAATGGGAATGGGGCGAACCGGAACCGCCGCCTACGATTGGCTGAAAGAATCCGAACAGAACCTGATGGGGTTGGACTCGGATCCCGCAAAAGTCGAAAAACACCAGAAAGCCGGTCGAAATGCCGTATTCGCCGACGCAGAGGACACGACCTTCTGGGAGGGGCTGCACATGCCATCCGTTGAAGCAGTCATTCTCGCGATGAGCGATATTGAGGGCAAATTGATTGCCGCACGAATGCTCAGAAAGCTGGGGTTCAAGGGCTATATTGTTGCGCACACGTTGTATGCCGATGAAGCAAAGCAAATCTGCGAAGCCGGCGCCGATGATACCTATCTCACCATGAGTGAAACGGGTGTTGCCCTGGCCAGTCACCTGTTGGACAAGAAACCGGCCACGCCATCCCTCACTGTGAAGAAATCCGTATAGCCTGGCCTCTGGGCGCGGAAAGCAGGCTAGTTTTCCCCGAGGGCACAAGTACGGAACCCGGTATAGACATCGTTACGCAGGGGCAGGTAAGCCTGCCGATAGGTGCCCCTGATCAGGCAGGATGATGTTGCACAACCACCGCCCTTGGTGACCTTGTGATCACCAAACTGCAGGGTGGACATGAAAGGGTACATATCCACTTTGAAGCCGTCGTAAGGCAGGAACTGATCACTGGTCCACTCCCAGACCGTACCTGTCATCTGGCGGCAGCCAAAGGGGCTGTCACCATCGGGAAAATCAAACACCGGATTCTGGGCCATGGCGCGCCCGTTCAGATCAGCCAGGCGCTCATCCGGTGTCGAGTTGCCCCAGGGAAAGTGCCGGAATGGCTCGCCCGGTCGATTGCCAAGGGCTGCCACTTCCCATTCATACTCCGTCGGCAGACGACGCCCTGCCCAGCGGCACCAGGCCTCCGCCTCCCAGTAAGTCACATGGGTGACCGGTGCGTCCGGGTTCACGGGCTGCCAGCGATCAAACAGACGCTCCTGCCACCGGTCATCGTGCCAGCGCCAGTACAACGGATGACGGGGCGCCCGAAACATGGGCTCGTCACTGCCATGAACCAGGGCCACGTCGGTTTCGGTCTGAAGCCACTTCTGCCCACCAAAAGACCAGAGCTCGGGTCGTCGGTAGCCACCGTCCTCCACGAACTCCATGAACTGGCGATTGCTGACCAGGCATTTAGAAATGGCGAACGATTCCAGTTTCACGGTAAACCGTGGCTTTTCATTATCAAAGCCAAAGTCTTCACTGGCGTAACGTTCCGACTCACCCGGCATCCCGATCAGCCACTCCCCGGCCGGCACTACCGCGTCTCCCCCATGTGGATCGCCCGGGGCCGGCCGGTAAAGATCGGTGCCCGGCGGTGCCGGGTAGCCGACAGTCTGGCGACACCAGATCATCGACTCGATGTGCATGTTCTGGTGGTAGATTGCGTAGCGATACAGGTAACGAGCCTGGTCGGTTAACGGCTCTTTTTCGATCCGCTCGGCCACGCGATCATAGATTAGATTGAAGTACTCTAAGGTTTTCTGTCGCCCGGGAAACAGCTCCCGATTCCAGCGATCCCGATGCTCGATATGGAACGAGTCCCAGAGATCGTCCATGGAGGGATCGTGGCTCGGCGTGCCGTCCAGGAGATTGAACAGAAACACTTCGTAGAAGAAGGCCGCGTGCCCCATTTCCCAGAGCGGCGGATTGACACCCGGATGGTAGGGAACGTCCAGCGCGGTCTCCGGAAGAGAACAGACAAGACTTTCGGTACGCTTCCGTGTCCGTTCAAGCTGATCCAGCAATTCCGCCTTTGCCGCATCGATTTGCTCAATCGCTGTCATCTCGCCAACCACTTATCGTCAAACGGTTTTGTCAGCATAACAGAGAGTTCAGAGCCGGGTTAAACGCTCTCACGCCCAAACAGCCAGAATGGCAGGAACAGCCACCAGGGTTACCAACAGAGACAACGGCAGCCCCAGGCGCCAGTAATCGCCAAACCGGTAGCCACCGGGCTCCATGACCAGCGCGTTGGACTGGTGTCCTACCGGTGTCAGAAAGGCGCAGGATGCGCCAATGGCAACCGCCATCAACAGGGCATCTGCGGCAATGCCCAGCTGACCCGAAAGGCTCAGGGCAATGGGTGCAACCAGAATGGCGGCCGCTGCATTGTTCACAACGTTCGAGAGCAACATCGTGCCCATCAGAACAATCGCAACGACCACCCAGGCATCGCCCCCGGAGCCGAGCATCAGCATCCAGGAAGCAATCAGCTCCGCGCCACCGGTGGTTTCGAGGGCCTGTCCCACTGGAATCATTGCCGCAAGCAAAACGATAACGGGCCAGTCGATTGCCCGGTAGGCTTCCTGGTTGCTGAGAACGCCACTGAGAACCATGGCAACGGCGCAGGCAACCAGTGCGACGGGCGGCGACAACCAGCCAACGACGATCACGGCAATGGCAGCTACAAACAATCCGCTAGCCAGAAGCGCGTTGCGTTCGCGGCCGAACCTGAGCCCTCTCTCGGCCAGAGGCAGGCACCCCAGCCCCTGAAGGGTAACTCGCAAGGCTTCCTCCTCACCTTGCACGAGCAGAATGTCACCGGCCTGGAAGCTGATGTCACCCAGGCGTCGTTGCAACCGTTGTCCCTGACGTGCAACAGCAACAATATTGAGGCCATTCTGCTCACGAAGATTCAACCTGTTGGCGGTTTTCCCGATCAAACCGGATTCCGGCGTGATCACCGCTTCCATCAAGCGGACATCACCCTCCGACAGTGACTTTTCGTGCGGTTTTTCCGGTGCACTCTCATCTTCGTCGGACTCTTCGGAGGAGGACTCTTCTACATTCGCCAACTCAAGGCCGGTGCTGTCCAGAAATTCCTGCAAAGCATCGGTATCTGCCTCCACCAATAGCAGATCGCCGCCGCGCAGCACGGAAAACGTCGATGGTGCCAGTGACCGCTTGTCATCCCGGATCAGCGCGAGCACCACCACATCCTTCTCGGCGTCAGCCTGTGTCAGCAGGCTATGCAGTGTTGCGCCAATATGCGAGGAATCGTCCGGAACCCGAAGCTCGGTAACATAATCCCCCACGCTGAAAAGCTTGCCGCCGTCATCGGGTTTCCCACGTCTGGGCGTCAGACGCCACCCCGCCAGTGTGATAAAGGCAATGCCAGCCAGGGTTATCGCCAGGCCCACCGGCGCGAAATCAAACATGCCAAAGGAACCGGTTTCCCGGTAACTGGCAATGATGATATTCGGAGGCGTGCCGATCAGAGTCATGGTCCCACCCAGCAGGGAGCCAAACGCCAGGGGCATCAGCAGCAGCGAGGGCGACCGCCCGGCTTCCCTGGACATCCAGATTGCCACCGGCATCAGAAGTGCAAGCGCACCGACGTTATTGATAAAGCCCGAGCAGAGAGCCACCACCGAGGTCAGCATCAACACCTGCAGAGTCGGCCGGTGTCCGACCTTGCCTAGCAGGCGGGCCAGGCGGTCAACCACACCGCCATTGACCAGTCCCTGACTGATCACCAGAACCGCCGCCACAGTCACAACCGCCGGGTGGCCAAAGCCATCGAATAGCTGATCCGCCGGCACGATCCCGGCGACGGCAACGGCGAGAAGCGCCAGCAGGGCGACCAGGTCGAACCGGATTCGATTCCAGACGAACAGCACCAGGGCGATCCCCAGTATCGAAAAAACAACTGCCTGACTGGCGCTCACTGTAACTCCATGCTTTCAGTCCTTGTCCGCCTGGTTTGCAGCCCGTGTCGGTAAACTTTACAGGAAGCCGGGGATGACAGAATCCTCTGTCCTTAAGCTCCTGAAAGGCCTACAAGTGTATAAACTGGCATACAAACTGAATGTCTGCCAGCAGGAGTTGTTTGCCTGTTTCCCCAGCCGTATGCGGTCACAGGGCAGTGATCGGATCGAGCAGTTCCGGTATTACCAGCATTTACTGAACGTTCAGCAGTTCGTTTTCCAGGCACATTCTCTGGGAGAGTCGCCATGAAGGAAAAACGACCGCTTGTTTGGTTGTCGGCGGTGTACCCGGTTTTGGCTGCGAGCGGGTCCTTGCTCAGGGACTGGCAGCTTATTCATGTCTCTGCCTCAGACAAACCCCACACAGGCGGGATGCCCCAGGGTGGAGCCAGAGTGGGCGTCTTCGACCTCGCCTCTCTGAAAGGGGATCAACTGACTCGTCTTCCCGACTGGCTGGACACTGTCCCGGTCCAGCACTGGGTCGCCACACTGGAACCTCACCAGATTCAGAGCCCTGAAATCTGTGCTCTGATAAACCGTTACTGCAAGGACTACCACACACTGCCTCTTCAAGCCGAGCGGCTCAATGCAATTCTCGGTCACCTGTGGGGAATGTCTGAACTGCAGGCAACTGCGTCCCGGGCAAAACCCGCTTGTTACCACGACTTTGCTCTGGAGGGAGAATCCGTGGCTATTCGGCATGTCAGAGAGCTGTTGCAGAAATTCGGCCGCACTGAAGAGTCCGTACTGATCTATGGCGAGAACGGAACCGGCAAGGAAGCCGCAGCCCGTTTCATTCACGACCATTCGCCCCGAAAAAACAAGCCAATGATTGCAGTGAACTGTGCAGCCCTGCCCCGCTCTCTGACCCAGAATGAGCTCTTCGGACACGAAAAAGGGGCTTTCACCCATGCCATGAGTGCCCAGAAAGGGCGAATCGAGGCGGCCAATGGCGGCACTCTTTTACTGATTGGTGTCGATGAACTTTGCCCAGAGCAGCAATCGGCCATTCTGCGCTTCCTCCAGGAGGGCCTGATTGAGCGCCTGGGCTCAAATCATCCCATCAGCGTCGATACCCGACTCATTGCAACAAGCACGAAACCGCTTGAACAGCTGGTCAAGACCGGGGATTTCCGAAGCGATGTGTTTTATCGACTTGGAAGCCTGCATGTGTTTTTGCCCCCACTACGCGACAGGAGGGAAGACATTCCCGTACTGGCCAACCGGATGCTCTCGGCCACACCCTCAGCTAATGGCGCCCGGCGGCTCAGTGACGCTGCAATGATCTGCCTGGCTGAACACCCCTGGCCCGGCAACCTCAGGGAGCTGCAGAACCGGTTACGCCAGGCCCTGCTGCTTGGTGAGAATCCAAAGATTGCGGCCGAGGATATGGGCTTCGCAGCAAACCCCTCGGAGAACAACCATCACAGCCAGGAACTTTCCCTGGACGCGTTTCGCTCCAGGGCGGATCGACAGGCGATATCGGTGAGCCTCGCGCTTGCCCACAACAACGTATCGGCAGCCGCACGGCTTCTGAACATTTCACGGGTTTCGCTTTACCGGCTGATGGATAAGCACCGCGTGCCGCATGGTTCCTCAACCCAGCCGAAGAAGGACTATTGAAGGAGATTGCCACATGAATAAAAAAATACTTTGGGTCATCCCGCTTTTTTCTCTGGGCTACTCCATGTTGGCGGAAGCCGCTCAGGCCGACGACGATGCCTCGGCCGCCCCGACGAATATCCGGACAGCACCTGACGAAGGCCACGACCCGGCAACCGATATTGCCTCCATTACCGCGGATCGGGGCGTCGTCACCCGGCCGGGCCGGTTTACAATCGAACCATCCTTTTCCCATGCCCACAGCAACTCAACGGCAGTCGCGATCGAAGGTTACACGGTGATCCCTGCCCTGTTGATCGGGCTGATCAACATTTCGGAGATCCAGCGGGATATTTTCGTTGGTGCCGTGTCACTCAAATACGGCTTCACCAGCAAATTTGAAGCGGCGGTACGCGTGCCCTACCTGAGCATCAATGAGGATCTGAGAGAGCGTGAGGTTTTCCAGGGCACACCGGTGGATACACTACGTGAATCGTCCGGAGAGGGTATCGGTGATGTTGAAGTTTCAGCTCGCTACCAGTTAACCGATGGCCTGGGCGGCTGGCCGTACGTGATTGGCGGAGTGCGCGCACGAGCACCAACCGGCGAGGGCCCCTACGACGTTGGCCAGAGGGTCATCGAGGATAATCAGGGCAATCCGATTGGCATAGAGCTGGAAAGCCGGCCAACAGGTTCAGGCTTCTGGGCCTTCGAACCCGGACTCTCATTTATCTATCCGACCGACCCGGCCGTGTTGTTTGGCAATCTGAGTTATGTCTGGACTCTCAAAGAGGAGCAAGGCTTTGAAAACGGAGGCACGGTCGACCCCGGCGATATCGTGCGTTTTGGCTTCGGGATGGGGTTCGCCTTTAACGATCGCACGTCATTCAGCCTGGGCTATGACCACTCGATCATTCGCAAAACTACATTCGAGAGAGACATTGATCTCTTCGAATCCAATTTCGACCGTATTCAGATCGGATCGCTGTCATTCGGGCTGTCCCAGCGCCTGTCGCAGTCCACATCTCTTAGCCTGACGGTGAGCATTGGTGTTACTGAAAACGCGCCTAACAGCGAGATCACACTCAAGCTTCCGATCAGTCTCTAGGGAGGAATCAAGAATCTCTCAGCGACCAAGCAACTGAATCAGTTGATCACTGAACCGGGCCGGAAACTGGTTCCCGGCGGCGCCCAGATTGTTCAGCTCAATGTTCAGTTGATGCATGTTCTGTATCACAGTGCTATCAAGGTTATTCTGGATTACGGTCATCCAGCCGTTGGGACCCGCCATCTGGCTGGCTACCCGCGCACCGCCGCTGCGGTTCGCGCTGATCACTTCCAGTACAGTTTCCGTTTGATGGTCCACCAATCCGCCGTTGACCGCCTGGTTGAGGTTGGGAATGGTCAGGCGATTGACCACCAGGGTGTCACCATTAATGCCGACAACTTGTTCCAGGCCGATACTGATCTCCAGGTTATCCATCAGGAAACCACCCCGATATTCAGACAGTTGCGCATCACTCAGGGGCATGACACCAAGCACCAGCTCTGCTCGCGCAGATAGTGACACCGTTGCAAATGAAGCAACCAGTAACGCTATGGCAGGCATCCGGGACATCATGATCATCACCATTCCCTTGTGGAGGGCCAGTAGGGCAATGTGTGCCCGAGCGAAGGACCACTCAGGCCTTTCTGCATCGGCGCCCTGGCCACTTGCGGCCAATGTCCGTCACCGAGAAACCCATCCCGCCCCTGTACAAGATGACTGCGAATAACAAAGGCGGTACCGTTCCAGTACTCGCTGAATCTTGAGTAGGAATAGACCTTCAACCCCCGCGCCGGATCGCCCACCAGAACCTCACTGTCACTGATACCCTTGATCAGGACAAAATGCCGGAATCCATCAATGTCCAACAACACAATCATGGGTAGGCGCACCTTCTCCTTAAGGCCGGTCAACGGCATGCGAAAACCGTCGGCCTGGTACCCTCTAGCCTCCAGATAGCGCTTCATATCGAGCATGGAGAATCCGTTCTGGCGTACCTTCTGCTCATCTGCCAAAGCAAGCATCTCGATGAAGACATCGTGTTCTGTTACCCGGTCCTGGTAGTGAAAGGACAACAAGGAAGCAACTGCTGCGGAGCCGCAACTGAAGTCGTATTGCTGGCGCATCACACTATCAAACCGGCGACTCTCAAAACTGGTAACGTTTACCTGAACATCACCGCCAATACCCGGCACCATGACCGAGCCGGCAAATGCGGTGGACCATAGCAGCCCGGCACTCGCGCAAACCGCAACAAGAACCTTCCTGGTCATGGTCCACCTCCGTCAGTGATTGATCAGTATGTTGATCTGGGTACTGTCCTGAATGACCACCTGATTTCCCGTGTTCTGGATAACCGTGGCAACCCCGCTCATGTTGCCGAACGCGTTGTCGGAAATACTGTTATTTCCGGTGACAACATTTCCGGACAGCAGGTTGTCGGAGACATTCGCATTCTGCTGGTTATTGTTAACCTGCAATTGCATCGAAACTCCCTGGCGACCACTTGCATCCGCCAACTGATCCTCCGTCAGGGTCATGGCATCCATCCACTGCTCGGCCGAAACAAATCCCGATGTTCCGAGCAATAATGCCAGCAAGGCAGCCTTCAGTTTCCATCTGATGACGTAACCCATGGCAGTTCTCCCGGAATAACCGGGCCGCACCCGTTGAGATGCGGCCCGGATTCCTTACTGGGTGCCACCACCGGTGGACAGGTTGGACATTACACTGACATTCGCCTGTGTAACGTTGCCATTGCCTGCATTCTGGGCAAAGGCGCCAACACCGGTGAAGTTCGCGGAACCGCCAGAGATTTCGTTGCGGTTCCGGGCATCGGTGTAGGACGCTCTGCCGTTGGCATCGCCGTAGTTGGTTGAAGAGCCCGATACACTGCCATCAAGATCGGCGTTGTTCAGGAACACATCCAGATCAAGGGCCAATGAGTTGTCGGAGCTGTCATTTCCGCTGTCGGAGATAGTGGTGTTCCCGCTATCGGCAATGTTGGTTGAGTTGTCGGAGCTGTCATTGCCACTATCCGAGACGGTGGTATTACCGCTATCGGCTACATTGGTGGAGTTGTCGGAGTTGTCGTTCCCGCTATCCGCGACGTTGGTGGAATTATCGGAGCTGTCATTCCCACTGTCTGCCACATTGGTGGAGTTGTCGGAGTTGTCATTTCCGCTATCGGCCACGGCGGTGTTGCCGCTGTCAGCAACATTCGTGGAGTTGTCGGAATTGTCGTTTCCGCTATCCGCGACGTTCGTGGAGTTATCGGAGCTGTCATTCCCGCTGTCGGCGACGTTGGTGGAATTATCCGAACTGTCATTCCCACTGTCTGCGACATTAATGGAGTTGTCCGAACTGTCGTTCGCACTGTCTGCCACATTGGTGGAGTTGTCGGAGTTGTCATTTCCGCTATCGGCCACAGCGGTATTACCGCTGTCAGCAACGTTGGTGGAATTGTCCGAATTGTCATTACCGCTGTCGGAGATCTTGAACGAATCAGCCACATCGGTGCTGTTGTCGGAATTGTCGTTCGCACTGTCCGCAACATTGGTTGAGTTATCGGAGCTATCCGTGGAGTTGTCGTTACCACTGTCCGCAATCTTGAACGAATCAGCCACGTCTGTGCTGTTGTCCGAGCTGTCAGTGGAGTTGTCATTACCGGAGTCGGTATTGCCGGATTGGTCATTGTTGGCGGTGGAGGTGTTGTCCGCGTTGGTATTCGGATCGCCGTCTCCGCCCTGGTCCGCATAGGCAAAACCGGAAACGCCCATTGTCATGGCGATGGCAGCTGCTAGCAGTGTTTTTTTGGTGTTCATGATGTCATTTCCTTTGAAGTTATTGGCTTTTAAGGGATCCGACCCAACCCGCTAGCCTTCGGGTAAGCCAAGGTTCAGACCCGCCAGAACAAAGGAGCGATTCCCGTGCCACAATTGAGAAACTGGAATCAGGTGTATGTTTTGAAAGGGGTTTCTTTTATTCAATCGAAAATCAACGGGCCCTGGCACCGTTGAAACTGTTTCAGGAATGAAACAGGGAGGGCAAACAAAAAGGAAGATTCGTACGTTTTATCGCGTCGTCTCAGACACTTACGTGAAATTCGCAGTGTCAGAAAAACAAAACCCCGCTCTAGGCGGGGTTTTGGGGATTGAAGCGAACCCTCGGGCCCGCTTCGACAACATCTGAACCTTCGATTAACCGAACTGGTTCATGGTGTTGTCTTTACCACCGGCCTTCAGGGCCGCGTCACCAGCGAAGAATTCCTTGTGGTCGTCACCGATGTTGGAACCAGCCATGTCCTGGTGCTTAACGGTGGCGATGCCCTGACGGATTTCCTTGCGTTGTACACCGGCAACGTAGGCCAGCATGCCTTCGTCACCGAAGTAGCCCTTGGCCAGGTTGTCAGTAGACAGGGCCGCAGTGTGGTACGTCGGCAGGGTGATCAGGTGGTGGAAGATACCTGCTTCGCGTGAACCGTCACGCTGGAAGTTACGGCACCACTCGTCGGCCAGCTGACCCAGCTCGGTGTTGTCGTACTCTTCGCTCATCAGCTTGTCGCGGTCGTAGGCAGAAACGTCCTTGCCCTCTTCCTTCCAGGCGTCGAATACCTGCTGACGGAAGTTCAGGGTCCAGTTGAAGGACGGGCTGTTGTTGTAGACCAGCTTGGCGTCGGGCACCACTTCCTTGATGCGGTTAACCATGGCCGCGATCTGGCCAACGTGCGGCTTCTCGGTTTCGATCCACAGCAGGTCGGCACCGTTCTGCAGGCTGGTGATGCAATCCAGCACAACACGGTCTTCGCCGGTGCCCGGCTTGAACTGGAACAGGCCAGAGGCCAGACGCTTCGGACGAACCAGCTGGCCGTCCTGCTTGATCACAACGTCGCCGTTGTTGATGTCTTCGGCCTTCTCGATAACCTCACCGTCGATGAAGCTGTTGTACTGGTCACCCAGATCGCCCGGCTCGTTGGTCACGGCGATTTTCTGGGTCAGGCCCGCGCCCAGGGAGTCAGTACGGGCAACGATAACATCGTCATCAACACCGAGCTCGAGGAACGCCAGACGCACGGCGTTGATCTTGGAGAGGAAGTCGGCGTGCGGAACGGTAACCTTGCCGTCCTGGTGACCACACTGCTTCTCATCAGACACCTGGTTCTCGATCTGGATGCAGCAGGCACCCGCTTCGATCATCTGCTTGGCCAGCAGGTAGGTCGCTTCGGCGTTACCGAAACCGGCGTCGATGTCGGCAATGATCGGCACAACATGAGTTTCGTGGTTATCGATCTGCCTGATCAGCTCGTCAGCCCTGGCGTTGTCGCCGGCGTTCTCGGCTTCTTCCAGGGCACGGAACAGGTGGTTCAGTTCCCAGGCATCGGCTTGGCGCAGGAAGGTGTACAGCTCTTCAATCAGGCCGGATACGGCGGTCTTCTCATGCATGGACTGATCCGGCAGCGGGCCGAACTCGGAACGCAGGGCAGCAACCATCCAGCCCGAGAGGTACAGGTAGCGACGCTTGGTGGTGCCGAAGTGCTTCTTGATGGACAGCATCTTCTGCTGACCGATAAAGCCGTGCCAGCAGCCCAGGGACTGGGTGTACTGGGCGGTGTCCTGATCGTAGTTCGCCATGTCTTCGCGCATGATCCTGGCGGTGTACTTCGCGATATCCAGACCAGTCTTGAACTTGTTCTGGGCGCGCATGCGAGCGGCGTGCTTCGGGTTGATAGCATTCCAGGTCGGGTGCTGCTTCAACAGGGAAGCAATCTGGTCAACGTCTTGTGCGTAGGGCATTGTCTCAATCCTTTCTACGTTGGTTTTCTAAGTCGATGCGGAGAAGCGTACAGCAACTTCCGAAGCCAACAACCTGCTCACTTTTTGAGCGAAGCGCTGACATTGATGGTTACTTTAGTGGTTTCAAATTTATAATTGAAATTTATATAATCTATTTTCGGCATTTTTTTGGTGAATGAAGAACAGGATCGGCTTTTGAGATGGATCAACGCTGAAACAGTAGCTATTGTTATTGTGAACAATGATCATTTCCCATCAGAATCCATCAGGCGTGAATAGTGTTCTATCTGCGAGCTTTCAGTCATTCCCTTCTGCACGCCCTGAAGAACCTGTTTCCAATCATCGCTGTCGTGGCCTTCTTTCAGCTCGTCATTCTCCAGCAAGTGCCGGAAAACACATTGGCGATGGCCGTTGGCTTACTGATCGTGGCTGTGGGGGTTGCCCTGTTCCTCCAGGGCCTTGAATTAAGCATTTTTCCGGTCGGCAAGAGTCTCTCCAATCAGTTTGCCCGACGGGGTTCAGTGCCCATTCTGCTTTCGTTCGGCTTTGCCATGGGTTTCTCGGCGGTGGTGGCAGAACCCGCGCTGATTGCCGTAGCCCAGCAGGCCAAGGAAATCAGCGAAGGCAGGATCAAAGCCCTGACGCTCAGGATACTGGTAGCCGTCTCTGTCGGGCTGGTGGTTGCCCTCGGCGTGTTCCGGACCATCTTCGGTTACCCGCTGCACTGGTTCATGATCATCGGCTATATCGTGGTTGTCATCATCACTGGGTTTGCGCCGCCGGAGATTGTCGGACTCGCCTACGATTCCGGCGGTGTGACCACCAATATCGTCACCGTTCCCCTGATTGCAGCCCTGGGCATTGGTCTTGCTGCCTCCATCCGCGGGCGTAATCCGCTAATGGACGGGTTCGGACTGGTCGCGCTTGCAGTCATGGTGCCCATGATCACCGTTCAGCTGTACGGGATTGTTGTCTATTCCGGGGAAACCGCGGATCCGTCCGTTTTGCCGGCTCTGGTTGCCAATGCAAATGTGGAGGACGCCCCGCTTGTGCTCGCGATGTTGCTGGACCTGGCTGAAATGGTCCGTGATGTGCTCCCGATCATTATCACCATCCTGTTCTTCCAGTACCTGGTCCTGCGCCGGGGGCTGACCAATCCCCGCAGGATTCTGTCCGGATTTGCACTGGTTGTCCTGGGGCTCTATGCCTTCGTTGTCGGCCTGAAACTGGGCCTGTTTCCCATTGGCACCAGCATGGCCGAGCAGTTGATGAGCATGGAGGGTTTCGCCTTCGTCTACCTCTTTGCGTTCATGATCGGTTTTGCCACCACCATGGCCGAACCTGCGCTGATCGCTATCGGGCACCAGGCAGAACAGGCGGCGGCCGGAACCATCAATGGCAACGCCATCAGGATCATCGTGGCGGTCGGGGTGGCCGTGGGCATAACCCTCGGAGTACACCGGATTATCAGTGGCGATTCGATACACCAGTACATCATCGGCGGCTATATTCTGGTCATCTTTCTGACCGCGCTGGCACCCAGGTACATCATTCCCCTGGCCTACGATCTCGGTGGCGTCACCACCTCCGAGGTCACCGTGCCCCTGGTGACCGCACTGGGCATTGGCCTGGCTAGCAACATAGAGGGCCGTAACGTACTGATCGACGGTTTTGGCCTGATTGCCTTCGCGTCGATCTTTCCGATTGTTACGGTGATGAGCTATGCCATTATTGTTGAAATGCTTGCAAAGCAAAGGAAAACAGAGCCATGAAATTTTCCGTACTGGTTGCCATTGTTCCCGAGGATCGGGAGCAGAACTGTGTTGATGCGGCAAGAGACCTGGGCGCCGGGGGCATAACGGTGCTGTCGGGCCGGGGCATCAGTAACGCCGCCCGGAAGACCTTCTTCGGGCTGACCTACGACGGCAGCCAGAGCGTTTTGCTGATGGTACTGGAGAAGGGCCTTTCACTTGATATTCTGAAAGCCATCCAGAAAATTCTCATGCCCGACCACACCGATTCACAGGGACTTGTGTTCACCCTGCCCCTGGAACACCTGGGAGGGATCGATATGTCACAGGTCGAGAAATTCGAACAACACCTGAAATGTTCACTGTATCCGGAGAACAACGATGAAACTGGTTAAAGATGTGATGGTCCGGGACATTATCACCATTACTCCGTTTGCCACCATCCGTGAGGCGCTCTCTCTGATGAAGAGGCACTCGGTGAAATCACTGGTGGTGGAGAAACAGAGCGAGCACGATGCCTGGGGCCTGATCACCTATACCAACGTGCTAAAAACCGTGATCGCCGAGGACGGCGACATCGACCTCCTGAACGTTTACGACGCCTGCGCCAAGCCGGTGATCAGCGTTGGTGAAAACCTGAACGTCCGGCATGCCGCCAGCCTGATGAGCAAATACCGGGTAAAGCGCCTTCTGGTGCTGGCCGACAATGACCTCAAAGGCTTTGTGGTCATGGACGACATTATGGCGGCGCTGCTCGACAGCATCGACTGATGATGAATCAGGTCAGGCACAGCACCACCAGCCGGTCACCCGGCTGCAACTCCAGGTACTCCTTCCGGGGTGGGTTCAGTTGCAGGTGGCGCCCACGTTCATTGGCGTTGTTGCGAAAGACACCCAGGGCAAGCTCACCCTCAGAGGCCACCGTATTTTCCAGAACCTGGAAAGTCGCACTGGCGGGCAATGGGTAGTCCGCAGGGTCCCGGAACTGGATTTCGGCACCGCCCACGGTGAACAGTTCATCCAGCACGACCCGAAGCTCCCGCCGCAAAGCCACCTGGGCCAGAACATGACTCAGAATCATGGGGCTGATCATCATCTCACTCTGGTGCCCCTCCAGCAGGTGCCGGTTATCAGGATCACTCAGCTCCATAATCAGCTGTGGCCGCCGGGCAAAATCGGCCAGGATATCCTCAAGCTGGAGGTACCCCACCATTGCCCGGGCATCGGCCTCTTCGCCGGAGGCCAGCCGGTCGCTGCTGAGCAGGATAACGGTATCGTAGCCCGCCGGCCCGATCCGGCGCAGCTCATCCTCCACCATGTAATCCGCCTCAATGTGTCGACAGGCCAGGCGATCGGCATTCTCGACGTATTGGGCGATGGCCTGCTCCCGCTCGGCTTTCGGCACAACGGATACCAGATCCACCTCAAAATGACGGTGCCCGTAGCTCAGGAATTCCGCGATCAGGCTGGGCACCCGCCGGTTCCAGCCCAACACCAGAACCCGGTGGTTCACCTGGTCGGCAGGCCGGTCAACGCGCACCGCCTGCCCTCTCTCCAGCTCCGGCAAGGTGCCCTTCTTGGGATCCGGTTCCGTCTCGGAATAGTCCCGGGCCATGATGACCACCCTATCGGCCGGCTCAATTCGTGAGTCCGAGGGCGCCAGCAGCTGGACGTCCCAGCCGGCATCGTGGTGTTTCAAAAGCCCCAGCACG
>PYVH01000375.1 GCA_003030785.1 Marinobacter sp. B9-2
GCAAGGGTGGGGAAGGTGAAACCATTGCCTATGCCTGCCGGGAATCAGCACGGCGATGCGGTTCCGGCCGCAGGCGGAGGCCACAGCCCGAACGGCTTTGGGCTCGCCCAGTCGCCTTGCCAGCTCCGTGTAACTTACAACCTCTCCTTCGTGAACACTTAAGAGGAGTTTCCAGACCCTTGTCTGAAAAGCCGTGCCACGGATATCCAGAGGGACATCCGGTCTGGGCATGTTCTGGCTCAAATGCTCATCCAGAGCCAACATCCACGCATCCAGCTCCGGCGATGCCTTTGCCCCAGACGGAGCCAGTCGAGCCTTCGGAAACTCCTTCTGTAACTGATCTCCCAGTGCCGTCTCATCATCCCCGAATTCGGCAAAACACACACCCTGATCGGTGGCGGCCATCATCAGCAGGCCGAGAGCCGTTTCCCGGCAGGCATAGGCAATGGTTTCACCTTCCCCACCCTTGCCGTAGCGGGAAGGCGGCATGCCGACCTGTCGGTCTGCCTTGCCGTAGACGCGACTGACCGAACCAAAGCCGGCATCGTAGATTGCATCGGTCACGGTCCGGCCTGTTCTCAACGCCTGCTTGTAGTGGTTCAGGCGCAGTGCATCCTGATAAGCCTTTGGTGAGACACCGAAGGTTTCCTTGAACACGCGCTGTACGCGGGATGGCGACAACCCAACGACAGCGCCGAGGTCGGCAAGGCTCAACGGCTCATCTTGCCGGC
>PYVH01000376.1 GCA_003030785.1 Marinobacter sp. B9-2
TCGTTCGTTGTTCAGGTGATAGTCTGCGAGGATGATGGCCGGCATCTGGCCGGCTTGCTCCAGAGCCTCCACGGCTTCGGTTTTGCTGGCCGCCGTCAGCACCTCACAACCCCACCTCTCCAGCAGCAGCTGCATGCTCTCCAGCACCGCCGGCTCGTTGTCGATCACCAGTACGGCACACCGTCAAAGCCATCGGCGAAATTCTGGAGCGAATCCGCACGGGCCAGATCCGGTCTGGCCTGCGCGGGTTCAAGCGGCAGGGTCAGCACGAACCGGGAGCCACGACCGGGCCGTGAAGACACGTCAATATCGTACCCCAGCACCCGGACCATCCGTTCCACGATGGCCAGTCCCAGGCCCACGCCCTGGCGGCCGCCGGTGCCCTGCGGCAACAGCTGATGAAACTCGGTGAAAATGTCCCGGAGCTTGTCCTCTTCAATGCCAACACCGGTGTCCCAGACTTCAATCCGCAGCCGGTCACCCCTAGACCTCAGGGCCATCACCACGCCGCCTTTGCGAGTGTAGCGGAAGGCATTGCTGAGCAAATTGCGAAGAATACGGGTCAGCATGCGCTGATCTGTCCGGACCGTCGCTGGTATGGTGCGAACCCGAAAGCCCAGGCCGGAATTGGTGGCAACGGCCTCGAACTCCTCTCCGAGGGATCTGGCGAGGGCGGCCACATCGGTGTACACCAGGTCCGGCTTCATCGCCTGCTGATCAAGCT
>PYVH01000377.1 GCA_003030785.1 Marinobacter sp. B9-2
CAACAACGTTGCGCTGTCCTGATTGGCAATGGCAGTGCGCAGTTGTTCGAGGTCGTGGGTAAAATGGTCAATCACACGCAGAACCGCATCGCGGTTCGACAGAAAGATATCGTGCCACATCACCGGATCACTGGCCGCAATCCGGGTAAAGTCCCTGAAGCCTCCGGCGGCATAGCGGAAAATATCCATGTTCTCATCTTCACCCGCCAGGGTATCCACCAGGGAGAACGCAATCAGGTGCGGCAGGTGGCTTGTGGCCGCCAGCACCTCATCGTGATACGCCACCGACATGGTCAGCACCGTGGCACCACAGCCCTCCCACAGCGCTTTAAGCCGGGCAAGGTGTGGCTGACTGACGTCGTCAGGCGGCGTAAGAATGACCTTGTGGTTGGCGAACAGCTCGGGATTGGCCGCCCGAATGCCGCTCTTTTCAGAGCCAGCAATGGGATGACCGGGAATGACATATGGAGACAGGCCGCCGAACACTGCTTCAACATCCGTCACGAAACTGGATTTGGTGCTGCCCACGTCAGTGAGTACCGCATCCGGTTCCAGTGCCGGGCGAACCTGCTCAAGCACCTTGCGGGTCGCCCGTACAGGAACGGCCAGCACAACCATGTCTGCCCCCCGGACAGCATCGGCAATCGAAGCAGCCGACTGATCGATTACACCCAGATCTGTGCCCAGTTGCAGCTCTTCATCG
>PYVH01000378.1 GCA_003030785.1 Marinobacter sp. B9-2
TGAAAAAAGTGGCTCAATACGATTAGGGCAAGTGGGTCGATTTAACGGCGCTTACGCCTTTTCGGTTCTAGCAGCCCCATCAGCCCTTTGGAGATCATCTCGTCGTCACCTTCGGAACCCATGCCCATTTCTTTGAAGCGTTCTAGGAGATCCAGAGACAGCTCAGAAAGCAACCTGTAATAAAATTCGATTCGGATTTCCTGCCAGAACTGATTCTCAATCCGAGGCCTCTCAGGATCGGACATTCGCACATTGCAGGCTTTTTCGATCAGCTCCTTATCTACAAAGGTATGCTGAAACAGAAGGCGCCTCATAGCATTCTCTTTCAGAGACTTATCTGTCTTCTCATCGGAAGGATTGAGGGCAATGTGCTTTATGTCAGCTAGGAACTCGTACTCAGCCTCAATCCGATCATGAATGAATTTCTCTGCCCGAGCATCTGGGAAACGGTCCTCCAGACAAAAATCTCGCAAAGAGGTAATGGCTGGAAGCCAGGCTGCGCCATTGCTTCGAAGCTGTAGCTTGTTCCAAGGCCGTAGTTGTTCGTCGAGCTTATCGAGTTTGGCAGGGTCAGGCAGCCTAGCCGTTACGATATCTTGTATTCGTAACGCCGTGGACCTTGTCACGGCTCTAGTGAAAGCGCTTTTTAGCGTTTTTTCCGAAGGATGCGTATTCCAGACCAAGGTTGCCACTGATTCCAGACGAAGCCTGCCACCCATT
>PYVH01000379.1 GCA_003030785.1 Marinobacter sp. B9-2
GGCCGTTCAGGAACACGCTGGCCGCGAGAGTCGCGATGGCCAGATACAAACCTTTGACGCGAAGCGAGGGCAGGCCGACGAGGATCCCGACGGCGGCTGCCATGAGGCCGGCCAGTACCAGGGTCAACGGGAAAGGCAATGCGGTGTTAATCGACAGCCAGGCAACGGTGTAGGCGCCCACCCCCATAAACCCGGCCTGCCCCAGGGAAATCAGTCCGGTGAAACCGGTCAGGATGTTAAGGCCGGTAGTACTGATCACCGCTATGCCGACCAGGCAACCCAGGTAGAGAAGATAGGAGTCCACCAAAAAAGGGAATACCAGCAAGATCAGCAGGAAGAACCCCAGCCACAATTTCTGGGTCTGGCTTGTCCAAATTGCCTCATCGGCCTCGTAGCTCTGTTTTGCGTCACCGATGCGCATCTTAAACTCGCTCTATTTCGTGGGTGCCGAACAGGCCATAGGGGCGGATCACCAGGATGATCGCCAGCACCAGGAAGGTTGCCGGCATCCGGTATTCACCGCCCAGATAGGCACCGGCTACCGTCTCCAGCCAGCCGATGAACACGCCGGCCACGAGGGCACCGAGAATACTGTCCAGGCCGCCTACGATCACCACCACCAGCACACTCAGGCCAATGATCCCGAATTGCGGGCTGAGTCCCCCGGTGGCCGCCACCAGCACGCCGGCCAGGGTCAACGGGAAAGG
>PYVH01000380.1 GCA_003030785.1 Marinobacter sp. B9-2
TGCGGGATTCAAACAGCTTGTCCAGTTCCATCTTGCCCACCACCGAGCGCAGGGTGGTTTTCGCCAGGACTTCCACCGCCTGGCTCATATTGGCCACTTCGTAAACAGCCCGGCGCGGGTCAATGATCTGATAGTAAAGGGCACCGTTGATCTTCACCGTAACGTTATCGGTGGTCACCACAGGTTGGCCCGGAAAGTCCATAACCGTCTCCCGGCGGTCAATCCGGATCTCATCGCTCATCACCGGATGATAATCCTCTCCCATGCGGACATAACGAAGCATGCTGATGGCCCGGGGCCGCTCCACGAAGGGAATAATAATATTCACGCCGCTTTCGAGGATCCGGTTGAACGAACCCAGGCGCTCAATGACCATGACCTCGGATTGGCGCACGATGACCAGACCCTTGGCAATGATGAAGATGCCAATAGCGACCAGGATCAGGCTGATGATCAGCCCGGGTGAAAGATACTGTTCCATGCTTACTGTTCCTTGTGTGTGATCGTCTCAACAACGGCGGTGGTGCCGTCAAACTGTTTGAAAATGACGTCGGTTCCTTCCGGAAGGTCGGTTTCTCCGGTGTCAGTCACTCGCAG
>PYVH01000381.1 GCA_003030785.1 Marinobacter sp. B9-2
CTCTGCTGGACCTCGCCATCCTGCAGGGTTATCTCGCCGTAGAGTGCTGCGGTCAGCCCGAAGAGAATGCCGCCCTCGATCTGGTCCTCCACGATCCGCGGATTCACCACCTGACCACAGTCCACCGAACAGGTGACCCTGTAAACCCGAACGGCACCATTCTCGATTCCGGCCTCGACCACCTGCGCCACGTAGGTGCCAAAACTCCGGAACAAAGCGAGCCCCCGGGCCCGTCCGTCCGGCACAGGCGATTGCCAATCGGCGAGCCGGGCAGCCCGTTCAAGCACTTCGAGGTGCCGTGGCTCGTGGGAAATCAACCGGCGGCGAAACTGTAAGGGATCTTCCCCGGCTTCATGGGCGAGTTCGTCCATGAAGGTTTCAACCGCAAAGCCGTTGTGGGAATAGCCCACGGAACGCCACCAGGTAATGGGAATGCCGGGATCGGTATGGGTATGGCGGATATCAATGTTGGCCACCTGGTAGGGATACTCGATGGCGCCCTCGATCGCAGAGATATCTTTGGGTGTGGCGATGCCTTCGGCCATCAGCCCGACCGAGCCAAGGGTGTCGTACATGAATTTCGGTGCCCAGGGATACTGGGCCGGCGCGGCGTTGCGGACATACCAGTCAAGAATCTGGGGGCCAACAATCTGGTGATGCCATCCTGTCAGTTCACCGCCAGACAGGCTGGCTTTCATACG
>PYVH01000041.1 GCA_003030785.1 Marinobacter sp. B9-2
TCGACATCAGGGCGCTGTTCAGCAGACCGTTGGTGGCCAGGATCAGCTTCAGGGCGTAGGTGCGCACGAGGGAGTTGGTCCAGAAAGGCACGATCAGCAGGAAGATCAGTATCAGCTGACGCTGTTTGCCAACCTTGGAGAGGGCCCAGGCAAACGGATAGCCAATCAGCAGGCACACCAGCGTGGTCATCGCCGCCATGTACAGGGAGTGCAGGAAAACCTCCAGATACAGCGGGTCGGCTGTCCACCTTTATCCATGTGATTGTCCCGCTCACCCTGCCGGGCGTTCTGGCCGGCGTGATGTTGGTCTTGCTGCCAGCCATGGGGCTTTTCTTTGTGCCGGATATTCTTGGCGGATCCCGCAATCTGCTGGTGGGTAACGTGATCAAGAACCAGTTTCTCGATGCCCGTAACTGGCCGTTCGGGGCTGCCGCCAGCATCGTGCTGACCGTGACCATGGCGTTCCTCATGTTCGCCCATCGCCTGAGTAAACGGCGAATTGGCGAGGAGGGTGCCTGATGACACGATGGCTGCCCCGCACCTATCTGACCCTAGTCTACATCCTTCTCTATGTGCCCATCGTGGTGCTGGTGGTGTTCTCGTTCAATGAATCCCGAACCGGCTATGCCTGGGGCGGGCTCAGCCTGCGCTGGTACGAGGCGCTTTTCAATAACCGGGCCATGGTCAATGCCATGTGGAATTCCCTCTGGCTGGCGCTGTCTGCCGCCACGGTGTCCACGGTGATCGGCGCCCTGACGGCCCTGGCCCTGCATCGTTACCGGTTCCGGGGCAAAAAGCTGCTCAACGGCATGCTGTTTGTGGTGATGATGTCGCCGGAGATTGTCCTGGCTATCTCCCTGCTGGCCCTGTTCCTGCTGGTAGGACTGCAGCTGGGTTACGTTTCCCTGCTGCTGGCCCACGTCACCTTCTGCCTCCCGTTTGTGGTGATCACGGTCATGGCCCGGTTGAGTGGTTTCGACGAGAGCCTGCCCGAGGCCGCCCGGGATCTGGGCGCTTCTGATTTTACGATGACCCGCACCGTGCTGATCCCGGTGATCATGCCGGCGTTACTGGCAGGCTGGCTGCTAGGGTTTACACTGTCTCTCGATGATGTGGTGGTCAGCACCTTTGTGGGTGGCCCGAGCTATGAAATTCTGCCTCTGCGCATCTACTCCATGGTGCGTGTGGGCCTGAAACCCGAGGTGAATGCCCTGGGCACACTGTTGCTGGTGTTTTCACTGGTTATGCTGATGTTGTCTCAATGGATTCTGATAAGGAGCAAACGATGAAGAAACTGGCACTGGCCGGCTTGCTGGCAGTGGGATTGACGGGGTGTAGTTCCGAGGAGCCCCAGGTTCTCAACCTCTATAACTGGTCCGAATACATGCCTCAGGAAGTCCTCGACCGTTTTACCGAGCAAACGGGCATTCAGGTGGTCTACACGACCTACGACAGTAACGAGGCCATGTATGCCCGTCTGAAGCTGCTGGATGACAGCGCAGCCTATGACCTGGCGGTGCCGTCTACCTACTACGTCAGCAAGATGCGCCAGGAAGACCTGCTGATGCCGATCGATCGCAGCAAGATCGAAGGGTTTGATAATCTGGATCCCGAGCTGGTGAACCTGGATATCGATCCGGAGAATAAATTCTCTGTGCCCTACCTCTGGGGTACCACAGGGCTGGCCGTAGACACCGCAGACATCGAAGGCGAGCCCGTCACCGCCTGGGAAGACCTGTGGGAAGACCGTTTCGAGGGGCGCGTGATGCTCACCAACGACATGCGGGAAGTTTTCCACGTTGGCCTTCGGGTACTGGGTTACTCCGGTAACAGTACTGACCCGGAGGAGATTGAGGCGGCCTATGAAAAGCTTTCCGAGCTGATGCCCTCGGTTCGCACTTTCAATTCCGATGCGCCCCGCATGCCGTATCTGGAAGGCGAGACCGATGTTGGCATGATCTGGAACGGCGAAGCCGTGATGGGCAAGGACACCATGGAGTCGCTGGAATACGTCTATCCGGAAGAAGGCATCATTGCCTGGCTGGACAGTTTCGTGATTCCGAAGAACGCCAAGAATCCGGAAGCGGCCCACCAGTTCATCAGTTTCGTACTGCAGCCTGAAATCTCCGCCCTGATCAGCGAGGAGATTGGTTATGCGACACCAAATCTGGCAGCGAGGGACCTGTTGCCGGACGAAGTTGCGAATAACCGGGCAAGCTATCCGAATGCCACCGACATGATCAATGCCGAGTTCCAGACCGACATCGGTGACGACGCCCTGCAGGTCTATGCCAAGTACTGGGAGATGTTGAAGTCCGGGCGTTAAGCGCGTCGATACTTCATGGCACTATCGAAAACGGAGGCTGCGGCCTCCGTTTTTTTGCGCCGGGTTTCACAAAACTGCAATACATGGTCTATAACTTCCTGATAACAAATGGTTAGCAAACTTCTGGAATTGCCATCAGTAAGGACACGTTATGATCATGCCCTCTCGTTCGACACGGAACCGTGCTTTTTTGCTGTCTGCAGCCCTTGCCACCGCCAGTTTTTCCGGCACCACGCTGGCCGAAGAGCTGCGCCTGATCACCTGGGGTGGCTACGCCCCGGATGATGTGGTCGCCCAGTTTGAGGAGGAGACCGGCATCGATGTACAGGTGACCCTCTCCAACAATGAAGATATGATTTCCAAGCTCCGCGCCACAGGCGGGGCGGGGTTTGATCTGGCCGAAATCCGTCTGGATGATGGTGTGCTGGTTCAGGGCAGGGTGGCATCGGACAATCTTCGAACCGGCCATCGGGCCGAACTGTATATCCGGCCCGAATCCCTGGTGCTGTCTGGGGATGCGCTCAGTGCCGGCTTCTCATCGATGCAGGCGAAAGTGCGCACCACCCTGTTCGATGGGGCCAACAGCCGGGTCGAGGCAGAGAACTGTGGGCAACCGGTATACGCCCGCCTGCCTCAGGATGGCTCGGCACCCAGGCTGTCTGCCGACAGTTCAATCCGGCTGGCCTGGAATCCGGCCCTGGCCAGGGTTTTTGGAGCCGAGAGTCTGTGAGGTCGTCGGTCAGTCGATTATCCCTCTGGTTGCTGCTCACTCCGTTCCTGCTCTGGATCGTATTGCTGGTGATCTTGCCCCATCTCCAGATGCTCCGGGTATCGTTCCAGGTCCGGGAAAGCTGGGACTCCATTGCCTGGGGCATTGAGCAGTACCAGAACTTCTTTACCGAGTCCTATTATTGGCGGACGTTTGTACGCACCGGGGTGATGTCGCTGTTCACCACCTTTCTGACGCTGATCATCGCCTTCCCCATTGCCTGGTACATTGCCCGTCTTGCCAGAGGCTGTTCGAAAGGCATTCTGTTTCTGGCCTGCCTGATTCCGTTCTGGGCCAGTGAGTTGGTGCGTACTTACGGTTGGATGATTCTGCTGCGTGAAAGCGGCCTGTTCAGTTCCTGGCTAAAGGCACTGGGCTGGGTCGATGGTCCGGTGGAAATGCTCCACAACGACGTTGCGGTCATCATCGGCCTGGTGTACAACGGCCTTCTGTTCATGGCGGTGCCACTGGTGACAACCCTCGATGGCATGGATGAGAACCTGGTCGAAGCCGGCTACGACCTGGGTGGCGGCCACGGCACGGTGCTGCGCGAAATCGTTGTGCCCTGGGGTGTGTTAATGCCGTGTTGTTTGAACGGGTACAGTTTCGGGGCAAGGAAGTCCTGTACCTGCTCATGCTGCTGCCGCTGGTGATTCCCGCCCGCCTGCGCAAGTTCGACCCCCAGCTGGAAGAAGCCGCCCTGAATCTGGGCGCCACGCCTTTGGTGGCCTGGTTTACCGTGACTCTGCCCTGGCTTTTGCCGTCTATTTTCGGAGCCGCCGCCATGGCCTTCCTGATGTCATTTGAAAACTTCAATACCACCGTTATGCTGACAGGTAGTGATACACCGTTGACGGTGGCCCTGTTCAATCGCCTTCGGGAAGGGTCGACGCCCGTGCTCAATGCGGTGGCACTGTTGCTGATGGTGGGCTCTGCGCTATTGGCGCTGCTGGTGATGGGCCGCTCCTCACGTTAACGGTGTTCGCCGCAATCACGGGATAACGCGACCGGATTGGACTGGCAGTCGCCGGGAGGTCTCATGAAGTTTATTTTCGAAGTGCATATCCGGGAAGGCCACACGGCGGAGGAATACGCGGATGCCTGGGTAAGAGCGAGCGAAATTATCCAGCAGGCGCCCGGAGCCCGGGGTACAGAGCTGCACCGCAAGATTGGCGACCCCAACACCCTGATTGCCATCGCCTCCTGGGAGAGCAAGGAACAGCGGGATGCCATGGAAGGGCAGCATAACCCTGAGGTGGCCGCTATCATTCGCAGTGCTGCGCCGTTTGTGGATATCAAACCCATTGGTGAGTTTGAGGACCCGGAATGGGTGGTGAGGCCGCAATGACAGAGAGCGGCAATACCCTTCGTGTTTTCTACGATGGAGCCTGCCCCAGCTGTCGGCGGGACCGGCGCCAGTACGAACGCCTGGCGGGCCGGGCTGCCGATCAGGTTGAGTGGGTGGATATTACGGGTCGGGATGAAGAACTGAAAGCCCGGGGTATCGACCCGGATATGGCGCTCAAGGAGCTGCACGTGGAGGACCAGAACGGCCATATCCACAGTGAGCTGGATGCCTACATCCTGCTGATGTCGCGCGTGCCGTTGCTCAAACCTCTGGCATGGATTATCAGCCTGCCGGTGATCCGGCCCCTGCTCAGCCGGCTTTATCATCGTATGGTGACGAACCGTCTTGAGCGCACCGGTCGGATGCCCTGACAGAGGGCTCCGGATTTCGCAGGGACTGGGCTATAATCTGGGCTAATCGTTACAAAACTCAGGGTTGGGAATACCGCTGGGGTGACTCACCTTTCACCAACGATGGTATCCCGAAGTGGGTGTTGCAGGATGCACCCGAAAAATGGAACAGCATTGGTTTCCCCTCCAATCCACCCGGCCGTGAAGGACGTGAAAACGTCTGGTTCCGGGTCACCCTGCCAACCGGCGAGTGGCAGGAGCCCGTCCTCTACATCTTCAGTGTCGATCTCATTGTTCAGGTCTGGCTCGAGGGTGAAAAAATCTACCAGTACGGAGAGTTCAACGCTGACGGGCGTGGCCGCTTCGAAGGCAGGCCCTGGCATGAAATCGTGCTGCCCGAGAATTACGAAGGCAAACCGGTGTACTTCCGGATCTTCTCCAACTAGACGGATATCGGTCTGTGGGGTGAAGTCTCCATCATGGACCACCCGGATCTGGTGTTATACATCCTCAAGAATTCCCTCGAAGCTCTGGTGATCGCAGGCTTTGCCACGTTGATCGCATTGCTGGCCATCATTTTTGCGCTGCCGCAAACAGAAAAGAAAACCTTTGCAAGTATCTCGCTGTTTACCCTGGCTTCCGCCCTGATGCTGGTCTCGGAAAGCCAGGCCAGTCTGCTGATTGTCGATATTGACCACTTCAAGAGATTTAATGATACCCACGGCCACGAAGCCGGGGACAACGCCCTGAAGATAGTTGCAGGCATCCTCCAGAACCAGTTCCGGGAGAGTGATATTGTTTGCCGGTATGGCGGTGAGGAGTTTGTGGTGGTCATGCCGGGGGCAACATCGGAAGCCGCCAGGGACAAGGCAAACCAGCTGTGCGAAGCCGTTGCAGCTTCTGACCCTGGCAGACAAGGCGCTCTATCGCGCCAAGTCAGCCGGTCGTAATCGGGTCGAAGTCTCTGGTTGAACGGTCACACCACCAGAACCGGGCATTTGGCGTGAGATGCAACCCGGTGTGAAACACTGCCCAGAAACAGGCCATCTTTGTCACTGTGCGTACCCTTGGTGCCGATGACGATCAGGTCCGCACCTTTTTCTTTGGCAAACTCTACAATGACTTTTGAGGGTTTACCGGCTTTGACGAAGCCGCGGACATTTTTGCCGCCGCGTTCCGCCGCCAGTTGTTTCGCGTGATTGACCACATCCTTGGCATATTCCGAAAGCACTTTATCCGGAATGTCCATTTCAGCCGGTCGTCCGATCGACAGAGATGCCTCAAACAGGCTGTGATGCTTGTACACACACAGCAGGTAGATCTCCGCATCAGTCAGTTCTTGTAGCTCAATAGCCTTGCTCAAGGCCTCGAACGAGGTCATCGAGCCGTCTACCGCCACCAGAATCCGTTTGAACATGTCGTACTCCTTTGTATTCACTCTTCAGGATGATCAGATCACCTGAAGGCCAGATCGCGCAGGAACAACGCAATTTGCGGGAACGCAATCAGTAACCCGGCAGCGGATATCAGCATGATTACGAATGGCGGCGTGCCGCGAATAACCTCGAGATAAGGGCGCTTGAATATCGCTATGGCGGTGAAAATATCACAGCCGAACGGTGGCGTTGCCGAGCCGATGGCTACCTGAAGGGTAATCAGCACGCCCACCAGAACCGGGTCGATGCCAGAAGCTTCGATAGCCGGTGCAAAGATCGGCGTCAGCACCAGAATCACCACGATCGGGTCAACGAACATGCAGGCAATAAAGAAAGCGATACAGATGGTAATCAGCACGCCAACGGGGCCCATATCGCTAATTCCGACTGCGTCCAGAATGGCCTGGGGAATCTGGGCAAAGGAAATGATCCAGGAGAAGCCGGTGCCCACGGCTACAAGAATAAAGACGACAGCAGTGATCAGGCCGGTGGACTTTGCAATACGATAGATGTCAGCAAGCTTGAGTGAGCGGAACACTACGAATTCCAGCAGGAAGGCGTAGAGCACGCAAACGGCCGCCGCTTCTGTCGGGCTGAAGATACCCCCGTAGATCCCGCCGACGATAATAACTGGGAAAAACAGCGGCCATAGAGCCTCGCGCATGGATATGACCCGCTGGCGCCAGGTGGACTTCTCCTCGGTCGGGAGGTTGTTGACGCGAGCATAAATCAGGCAGTAGATGGAAAACATGACCAGAATCATCAAGCCTGGCCCGATACCGGCAATGAACAGCTCGGCAATGGACGTCTCGGAGATAACCCCGTAGATGATGAAGCCAATACTCGGGGGTATCAAAAAGGCAATGTCACTGGAATTGATGATCAGTGCCAGCGAAAACGAGTCTGAATAGCCTGCTTTGAGCAATTTGGGCCGCAGAGGCGAACCAACGGCTACCACAGTAGCCTGGGTCGATCCGGACACGGCACCAAAAAGCGTGCAGGACGTGGCGGTGCTGATGGCAAGGCCGCCTTTTACGTGGCCAATGAACGCCATGACCATATTGATCAGCCTGTCAGCGGATTGACCCCGTGTCATGATATCCGCCGCCAGAATAAACATCGGGACCGCTATCAGTGAGGCGGGCCGGATGCCACCCATCATCTGCTGGACGAATGTCCCCATCTGGCCGAAGCCGTCAAACGTCATTACGAAGCCGATCACTGCACCGGTGATCAGCGGAACCATCATCGGGAAGCCCAGCAGCAGCAACCCGATCATGACCAACATCATTATAGTCGCCATGATTTCCTATCCTTCCTTAAACGTCAGCTGCGAGGTTCATACTTCCGATTCGGTATCCGCATAACCATCTACCACGCCAGTCGAGAGATACACGTCCTTGCTGGTGAAATTCTTGATCGCCGTGAGGAAATACTGGATGCCGGTAATGGCAAAACCCACCGGGGCCCAGATATAGATCCACCAGATCTCAAAGCCCAGTGCTGGCAGAATACGCCCCCGACCATAGAGGGTTTCGATGTATCCATAGGAGTGATAGCAGAGGAAGAACATCACCACCGAGGTGAACAGGGCGATGACAATCATCAGAATCTTGCGGCCTTTGACTGGCAACGCATCATAAATTGCGGACATTCGGATGTGCCGACCATGGCGGGCTGCATATCCGATACCGGCAAAGGTAATGAGAATAATCAGTATCCGATTGATTTCACCTGAAAAGAACAGGCCTTCGCCGAACACGAAGCGGGCAATGACGTTTACGCAGGTGTTGACCGCCATGAGAATGACGCCCATCGCCAGCATCACGGCTTCAACCTTACTGATAAAAACGTCGATGGTTCCCAGAAATCCGGGCAGTCCGGACTCGTAGGTGCCGGTATCGTCTTCTAGATCCGGGGAATTCTCGGACATGGGGTCTGCTCCAGAGAATGTCGCTCCCGGCCGGTAGGAAGTCCCCGGCGGGGCGGGGTTAGTACAGCTTCCCGCCGGCGTCAGCCGGCGGGAATGGTTCCTTCAGGTTCAGTTGCTCTGAACTTCTTTCAGGTCTTCCTTGAACTGGTTCAGCAGCTCTTTGCCGCTCTCGCCAGTCATCTCGATGAACTTCTCTTCCACCTGAGGCGCACGGGCCTTGAAGGCTTCGATCTGTTCGTCGTTCAGACGGGTAACGGTGACCTCATCGCTGGCTTCCTTGATCTTGGCCAGGGATTTCTCGGCCAGGCCATCGATGTGTACGATGATCTTTTCGAAGGCGTAGTCAGCGGCATCCTGCACCAGTTTCTTGTCTTCGTCAGACAGGCCATCGTAGAAATCCTTGTTGGCCATCATGGCGGTGGTGAACCAGCCGTGCTTGGTGAAGACCAGGTTAGGGGATACTTCATACAGACCGCCGGATTCGATCCAGAAGATCGGGTTTTCCTGGCCCTGGATCATGTTGGTCTGCAGGGCACCGTAAACTTCACCCCAGGGCAGTGGCGTCGGTGTTGCACCAAAGGCGGAGTAAGTCTCGGACAGAAGCGGGTTGGTCATGACCCGGATCTTCTTGTTATTGAAGTCCGCAGGCTCGGTGACCGGCTCGTCCACCGTTACCACCATTTCGCCTTCCGGGTACATCTGCAACAGTTCAAGACCCTTTTCAGCGTAAAGCTTCGGGAAGTCCTCGTTAATCGCCTCACTGGTACGGAAGAATTCGATAACCGTTTCCATGTCGGTCGGCATCAGGTAGGGAATAAAGAAGATCTGGGCTTCGGGAATCAGGGAACCGGTGAAACCGGGTGACTGGTTCACGAAATTAAGGATGCCCGCCTGGGTCTGCTCCATGATGTCGTCAGACTCACCCAGCTCGCCGAAGCGGTAAACCTGCAGGGAGTGGTCGGAATTATCTTCGATGTATTCCTTGAAGTCGTGAGCAAACACATCCTGTACGTCGCCTTCATACTCCTCATGCGCATAGCGCCAGTTTGCGGCGTTAACAGAGTTCGCCATGGACACCGCAGCGAACGCGAACGCTGAAATTCCGGCCAGTTTTTTGAACTTGCTCATGCTGCTCATCGGGTTTTCTCCGTTCGTTTTTTTTCCGAAATGTATTGTTACATTAATAAAGATTGGCAAAACAAAGTGGTTTTCGCAAGAAAATGGCCAAAACAATCATTTCAGCGAAGCTGGATTTCCCGGTTTCGCAAGTTCATGAAATCACGGTTGATTCATATCTGAAAGGCAGGTTTGAACGAATTCGCGGAACTCACTGACCACCCGGCCAAGACTGTTTTCCAATCGATGGCCATCGGGTAGAACCAGCATCGGAAGGCCCTGATCGCGGGCGAGATCAAGCACGGGAGCAACCGGCACCACGTCATCATCCCAGCCGTGAATGATCTGGCAGTGCCGGGCCTGGATAACCGGACTGGACTGGGGGTATCTGCTCATGGCCAGGGCTGGCGCGAGAATGAAACAACCCAGAACCGGGGTTTCAGAGCTGGTCTGGGCGCACACCCAGCCGCCCATACTGGAGCCGGCCAGAATGCTGTGTGAAGGATGGGCGCCGCATTGCGCCATGACCTCGCGCATTTGCGCCAAACGGGTAGCCGGATCCTTGCTGCTGCGGTGGTCGATCGCGTGGGCCCTGATATTCGGGAAGGTTTCGGCCTCGGCTTTCATGGCCTGGACCTTGGTGCTGCCAGGTCCGCTTTCCAGACCGTGGGAGAGAAAGACGTGGATCGGGGTGTCGGTCATGGTGAAGTCGGCTCCGGTGCTTAACGCTGTTTTGCAACGATGATGGCCAGGCGGGCCGGTTCTGTCCACCCCGCTGGCTGAGCCAGCGGTCCGGTCGGGACGTATAACATAGCGTGAACCGAGCAGGGAAAATGGATCGATGACAGATTTAAAGCAGATTTTGATGATCCCGGCATTCGTTGCCGGCTTGCTGGGTGCTCCTGCGGTGTTTGCGGAAAGCTGTCCGGCGTTTCTTGATCATGAACAGCGCAAACTGCACTCCACCGATACTGTCAATCTATGCGACCTGGCTGCCGGCAAGCCAATGCTGGTGGTCAATACCGCCAGTCGCTGCGGTTTCACGGGCCAGTTTGAGGGCCTCGAGGCCCTGCATAAGCAATACGCAAAGGATGGGTTGGTGGTGGTCGGCTTTGCCAGCGACGATTTCCGGCAGGAAGCAGATTCGGAAGCCGAAGCCGCCACCGTGTGCTTCAAGAATTTTGGTGTGACCTTCACCATGATCGCCCCGGGTGCGGTCACCGGGTCCGGGGCAAACCCGGTGTTCCGGGCCATCAACGAGCAGAGCCAGCCGCCGCGCTGGAATTTCACCAAGTACGTGATTGATCGTTCCGGCACGGTGGTGGAGTCATTCCCAAGTAGGGTTCGGCCCCAGGATCCCGAGCTGATCGATGCAGTAGAGTCGGTGCTTTAAGAGTCTGCCTGCCCGGCCTTCCGGGTTTGTGCAAGGATGTCGAGTGCATGCCTGCGTTTCTCGGGGTCATAGATGTCCACGGTGAACATCAGCTCATCAACCTCAATGCCCGAGAGAATGTGCGCCAGCTGCCGCCGCATAGCCTGGGCATCGCCCAGCAGCTGCAGCCCGAGAAAATCCTTCACGCTGGCTTTTTCGCCCGCGTTCCAGAGTCCTTCCATGGTGTCCACGGGTGGCTTCATCCAGAGCGGCTGGCCCCGGAACAGCGCGAGAATCCGCTGATAACTGGTTGTGGCCAGATGCTCGGCTTCCTGCACCGAGTCGGCGGGAACGGCTGGCAGAGCGAGCATGGCATAGGGTTTTTTGAGCTGTTCAGAAGGCTGGAAATTGTCGCGATAGACTCTCAGGGCTTCCCGATACAGTCGGGGCGCGAAATGCCCGGCAAAGGCGTAGGGCAGGCCTCGCATCGCGGCAAGCTGGGCGCTGTAAAGACTTGAACCCAGCAGCCAGAGTGGCACGTTGGTGCCGGCGCCGGGTATGGCCTTCACGGGCTGCCCCGGCTGCAGAGGCCCGAGCAGGGACTGCAGCCGCGCAACATCCTCCGGAAACTGCTCAGCGCCCAGCCCGTCGCGCCGCAGGGCCCGAGCGGTTACCGGGTCAGTACCGGGGGCCCGGCCGAGCCCAAGGTCAATCCGTCCGGGGTACAGGCTCTCCAGCGTCCCGAACTGCTCGGCAATAACCAGTGGCGGGTGGTTCGGGAGCATGACGCCGCCGGAACCGACCCGAATGGCTTCTGTTTTTCCCGCAATATGCCCGATCAGGACCGAGGTGGCAGAGCTGCTGATGCCCTCCATATTGTGATGCTCGGCCAGCCAGAAGCGCTTGAAGCCAAGCCTTTCAGCCCGTTGGGCATAGGCGACGCTGTTGGCCAGCGTGGTGCCTACCGAGTCGCCTTCGCGGACGGAGGCCAGTTCAAGCAGCGAGTAATCAGGACAGTCAGGCATGGAGCTCCCGTTGCAAAAGTGGAATTCGCGAGGTAGCAAACATGGTGTTTGCCGGCGCCTGTTTCAAGATTAGCCGGAATACGGGCTACAGATCGATCACAATCGGTGGGTTCAGTGGCTTGAAACTGTCATTGCAGGTGCTGGCATTCACGTGGAGGCAGTCGCCAATCTGTTCCTGGCCGTAGCCCTCATGGATGTGACCGAAGATGTGCAGTTTCAGGGATAGCCCGGCCACCCGTTCAGCCAGGTCGTCGCAACCGGGGCAAATGATGCCGGTGGGTGAGATAATCTTGTCCAGAATGCCGGCGGGAGGGCCGTGGGTGATCAACACATCGGTGTCGTCGGGAATGCGGCCCCAGCGCTCGGCAATGGCGTCGCCCCGCTCAAGATTGAATGCCCAATTAAAGAACACCGGTGTCCAGGGGCTGCCCCAGAACTTCAGGCCTTCCAGTTCCACCGGGCTGTCCTGCAGATAATGAGCATGGCGTATCAACTCCCGGGCTTCGGCCGGTTCGTCCTGGAAACACCAGTCGTGGTTGCCGGCAATCAGGATTTTATTTCGGTGGGGCAGTTCGGAGAACCACAGGTCCAGATCCTCCAGTTCGTCCAGAGTGCCGACTCCCAGGCAGTCGCCGGCGTGGATCAGCAGGTCGCCGTCAGGCACCTGGATCTGGCGATGCATGCTGTGGGTGTCGGAGATGCAGACTATTCTCATGGTGTTGAAGGTTCCGATCGGTGGCATTCGCGCATTATTGTTGAAACTACGATAGCATTTACGGCCCGTTCAGCCCTCATGATTTTCCAGTGATGCCATGCGATTGATTCTGAGCCGGAAGGGGTTCGATTCTTCTGCCGGTGGTTGTCCCAGCCCGGTTTTACCGGACGGTTCCCTGTGTGTACTGCCCATTCCGGATGCCCAGTCCCGAATCCGCTATAGCGAAGTCGTTTTCGAAGAACGCCGTCTGGGCAAAATCGCCCGGGATCTCACCGGCGGCAGAATTCGAGGCGGGCATGGCGCCCACCTGGACCCGGACCTGGTGGCCGATGCCTACCCACGTGAGAATGGCTGGCGACCTTTATTGGGGCAAACCGGTTCTGCCCAGCGGCATTTGCGCAATCAGGGGGTTGAGCCCGGAGACCTGTTCCTGTTCTTCGGGGTATTCCGGCACGCTGAACTGCATAGCCGGCGCTGGCGCTTTGTGCCCGGTTCACGCCCGTTTCATGCTATCTGGGGCTGGCTGCAGATTGGCCAGATACATGTCATTGATGAACTGGCACCCGATGCGTTGCACTGGGCCCGATATCATCCCCACTTCCACGGCCAGCCGGACGCTGGCAACACGCTCTATGAGTCTTCTGATGCCTGCCAATTGGCAACCGGGACAGCGGTCTTTCCCGGCAGTGGCGTGTTCCCGATGTTGCGGGATGATCTTGTACTTACGGATCCGCAAAGCCGGCTGCCGACCCGATGGCGTCTGCCGGCTGCATTTTTTCCGGGCGAGGACCGCCCGCCCCTGAGCTATCACACCAGAGCGGACCGCTGGCAGCTCGATTCACCCTGGTGCTACCTGACTTGCGCGGCCCGCGGACAGGAATTTGTGCTGGATCTGGATGCCTATCCGGATCTGATCGACTGGCTTGCGAGCCTGCTCAGAATTGGCCGTGGCGGCCAGCCCCCTCTTTGAATTTTCGGGCCCCGGCAATCGCCTCTTCGAAAACCACCGGGTAGCCCCCGGCCCCCTCGGCTTCCAGGCCTTCCCGGGTATCCAGATCCCATTGATGAATGGCAGACGCCCTGTCTGCCCGCATGCAGCGTTGCGGGAATCCGGCAATGGTTGCCGCCAGTTCCTGGGCCGCTTGCAGTCCCGTCCTGTCCGGAACGAGTCGGTTTGCCAGTCCCATTTCCATGGCCTCCTCTGCGTTGACGGGGCGCCCGGTCAGTATCATGTCCATGGCTCGCCCATGGCCGACAATGCGGGGCAGCCGGACGGTGCCACCATCAATCAGGGGAACGCCCCAGCGCCGGCAGAAAACGCCAAATACCGAAGAGGCTTCCACAACCCGCAGGTCGCACATCAGAGCCAGCTCCAGACCTCCGGCCACGGCATAGCCGGAGACGGCAGCGATCACCGGTTTGGTAAAGTGCATACGGGTCGGGCCCATGGGGCCGTGACCCGTTCCATGGGGGTCAATCCGGTTCCGCCGTTGCTCATCGCCGATCGCTTCCAGGTCGGCGCCGGAGCAGAAATTTCCACCGGCGCCGCACAGCACTGCAACCTTCAGGGCATCGTTTTCCTCAAACTCGATGAATGCCCTGCGCAGGGCATCGGCTGTCGGGCCGTCCACGGCGTTGCGTTTGTCGGGCCGGTTGAGCGTGATAGTGTAGATGCCCTCATCGATACTGGTCAGAACCGCGTGCTCGGTCATTGCTTTACCCTGCAGTTGATCTGTCGGTGTGATATTCACCTAAGATAGTAGAACAACGCGTCTCAGGGAGAGGGCAATGTATCGGTACAGTCTGGGTGACCGGCGATGGCAGTTCGCAACGCTGGCGGAGTTGATGGCCAGGGCCACGCCAGCGCGCTCTGGTGATCGCCTGGCGGGTGTCATCGCCCACACCGCCGAAGAACGGGTGGTGGCCCAGATGGCTCTGGCGGACCTGCCTTTGAAAACCTTTCTGAACGAAGCGCTGATTCCCTACGAGCAGGACGAAGTCACCCGACTGATTTTCGACGATCATGATCCTGTGGCGTTCGAGCCGGTGTCCCATCTGACCGTCGGCGATTTCCGCAACTGGCTTCTCAGCGACCACGCCACTCCAGAGATGCTCGCAAGCATCCGGGCGGGTATCACACCGGAGATGGTAGCGGCGGTCTCCAAGATCATGCGCAACCAGGACCTGATCCTGGTGGCGGCAAAGTGCCAGGTGCAGACTGCCTTTCGCAGCACCATCGGCTTGCCGGGGCGAATGTCGACACGGCTCCAACCCAACCATCCAACCGACGACATGACCGGCATCGCCGCCAGCATCCTGGATGGATTGCTTTACGGCAGTGGCGATGCCGTTATCGGGATCAATCCCGCGACTGACAGCGTGTCCCAGAGTGTCCGGCTGTTGCAGATGATGGATGAGGTGATCCGACAATACGAGATTCCGACCCAGTCCTGCGTCCTGACCCATGTTACCAACACCCTGGAAGCCATCGAACAGAAGGCGCCTGTGGATCTGGTATTCCAGTCCATCGGCGGTACCGAGGCGACTAACCGCAGCTTCGGATTTGATCTGGCAACTCTGGCCGAGGCCCGGGATGCGGCGCTCTCGCTGAACCGAGGCACCGTGGGCAACAATGTGATGTATTTCGAGACCGGCCAGGGCAGTGCGCTGTCCGCTGATGCCCATCACGGTGTGGACCAGCAGACCTGTGAAGCCCGGGCGTACGCCGTGGCCCGCAAATTCCAGCCGCTTCTGGTGAACACGGTGGTTGGATTCATCGGCCCCGAATACCTGTTTGACGGCAAGGAGATTACCCGGGCCGGTCTGGAAGATCACTTCTGTGGCAAGTTGCTGGGCCTGCCCATGGGGTGTGATATCTGTTACACCAATCATGCCGAGGCCGACCAGAACGACATGGACAACCTGCTCACGCTGCTGGGCGTAGCCGGCTGTAACTTCATCATGGGCATACCCGGCTCGGACGATATCATGCTGAACTATCAGACCACCTCGTTTCACGATGCGCTGTACCTGCGCCGCGTTCTGGACAAGCGACCGGCACCGGAATTCGAGCAGTGGCTGACCAGGATGCAGATTTTCCGGGATACCGAAGGCAAGGTGCCCGCTGAGGCCTTGCCGGACGCCTTCCGGGAAAGCCTGGCCCGGTTACCGGAGGGCCAGGGCAATGACTGAGTGTAAGCCGGTTGTCACCGAGAATCCCTGGCGCCGGCTGTCGGCCTGGACCGATGCCCGGATTGGTCTTGGCCGGGCAGGCATCAGCCTGCCCACCCGGGAGATGCTGGCGTTTCAGCTGGCCCACGCCCAGGCCCGCGATGCCGTGCACCTGCCGCTGGACACAGATCAGCTGATGGCCGATCTGAAAGAACTGACCGGGAGCAGGAAAACCCTTTTACGACATGATCCGGTTCACCTTCAAAGCCAGGCCTGCGACCGAATCACCTATCTTCAGCGCCCCGATCTTGGCCGCAGACTCAGTAGCCAGTCATCTGAGGAGCTGGATCGACGGGGCCACTCCGGTGCTTCACCCGTTGATCTGGCTCTGGTAATCGCAGACGGACTCTCTTCCTATGGAGTTCAGCAAAACGCCATCGCCTTTCTTGAGGCCCTGCTGACGGACATCGAAGCCGATGATCAGTCCTGGGAACTGGCCCCGCTGGTTGTTGTCTCTCAGGGACGGGTTGCGATCGGGGATGATGTTGGCCACCGCCTCAACGCCCGTTGCGTGGTGGTGCTGATTGGGGAGCGCCCCGGCCTGAGCTCTCCGGACAGCCTTGGACTTTACCTGACCTGGCAGCCAGGGCCAGGGCTGACCGATGCCAGCCGAAATTGCATATCAAATATCCGGCCGGCGGGGCTGTCATGGGGGGAGGCGAGCAAACGCCTGATGTACCTGCTCAGGGAAGCGCGCCGACAAAAGGTGTCCGGGGTGCCGCTCAAGGACCGGTCGGAAGAGACCGTTATTGAACAGGGTATTGGCAACTTCCTGTTACGCTAGAGGTAGCCGTTAAACCATTCAGGGTAGGAGAATTCCATTGCAGCAAGCCGCGTACTATGAAAACGACACCACCCTCGCCCAATACCTGGAATTTCACTTTGGCGAGCGGTGGCACGGAGAGGCCAACTTCCCCAAGGCGCTGGCGGATGCCGCCATGAACGCCATGGATGGCCGGCCCCTGGATCGTGCGCTGGATATTGGCTGCGCCGTTGGCCGAACCAGCTTTGAGCTGGCCCGGCATTTCCGGCATGTGGACGGCATCGATTTTTCCAACGCGTTCGTCAACAAGTGCCAGGAAGTGGCCCGGGACAAACGCGTGCGCTATGCCCGTCCAGAAGAGGGCGAGCTGGTGACCTTCCAGGACCAGAGCCTCGCGGCCCTCGGGCTGGAAGAGGCCGCTGACCGTGTGGCCTTTCATCAGGGCGACGCCTGCGATCTGCCATCGCAGTTCACCGGGTATGATCTGGTGCTCGCCGGCAACCTGATCGATCGGCTGTACCAGCCATCGCTGTTCCTGGAGACCATTCACGAGCGGATCAACGAGCTCGGGCTCCTGGTGATTGCCTCACCCTATACCTGGTTGGAGGAGTACACGCCGAAGGAGCACTGGGTTGGCGGGTTCAAGAAGGACGGTGAGGATTTCTCAACATTCGACGGCCTCAAGGAGATGCTGGCGCCCCATTTCCGGCTGTTGTTCGAACCCTGGAGCCTGCCGTTTGTTATCAGGGAGACAAGGAACAAGTTCCAGCACAGCTTCTCCGAGCTGACGGTCTGGGAGAAAGTGAGTCAGTAAGGATGCGAAAATATTGAGGACGGCCTGGAGGCTGTCATCAAACTGTCACCGGAAAAGCATAGCCTGAGAACTCATCAGGACGACATGCATTGTGTTGTGCATCGTGTGAATGCTTTAACCGGGGACTTCCCCGGTTTTTTTATGCCTGGAGAAAAGGATCTGACAGGATGAGGACCATAGCGTTTTACAGTCTGAAGGGCGGTGTTGGTAAAACCGCCGCTGCCGTGAACATCGCCTATCTGGCGAGCCAGGCCGGGTATCCAACCCTGCTGTGGGACCTGGACCCCCAGGGCGCTTCCAGCTGGTATCTGGCCGGTGCTGACGAGGTGAAAGGGCACAAGTTATCGCAGTTGCTCAAGGGTAAGACGCCCATCGCCGAATTCATTCACGAGAGCGACTACGAAAACCTGGATTTCATCCCGTCCCACACCAGTTTTCGTAACCTCGATGTGAAACTGGACCAGGAGGATGGCAGCAACCTGATCAAGCAGTGGCTGGCGCCGCTGTCCGAAGAAACCAGCCTGGTGATACTGGATTGCCCGCCTTCGCTGTCTCGCCTTTCCGAACAGGTTCTGAAAGCGGCAGACGAGGTGTTTGTGCCGGTGATTCCCACCTGGCTGTCCCTGAACAGCTGGAAGCAGTTGCTGGAGTTCGCCAAGGACAAGAAGCTGAAGCCGGGCAAGCTGCACCCGTTTTATTCCATGGCAGACCGCCGGAAGGGTCTTCATCGGGAGCTGATTAACGCGCAGGATGAAATCCTGCCCAAAGGCCTGAAGACCATCATCCCGAACGCCAGTGTGGTGGAGAAGATGGGTGAGGAAGGCACACCGGTGGAGCTGCTGGCGCCCAGCTCGGTGGCCGCCGATGCCTATCGCAGGTTATGGAAGGAGATCAATCGACTGCTCTGAGACCCTGATCGCCCGCTTTCAGGATCGGGCGAGCTTGTCCCTCCGCAGGGATCGCTCCAGTCGGCGATGGCTCTCGCTGCGTTCTGAAAGCACCTGCTGGACATACTGGATGTGCTTGCCGGCCAGCTCCCGGGCTTGTTCGGCCCTGCCTTCGGTGATGGCTTCGTACAGCATCCGATGCTGTTCCACCAGACCCTGCCGGGTTTCCGCCTCTCTTCGATACATGCCGCCGATGTTGGTAACCACGTTGCTTTTCAGCATGTTGAACAGGTTTCGGATGGTGTGCAGAAGAATGACGTTGTGGCTGGCTTCGGCAATCGCCAGATGAAAGCGGGCATCGGCGGCGCCCTCGGCTTCCAGATCCCGATCTTTATCTTTGCTATAGCAGGCCTGAAGCGCCTCATAGGCGGTTTTCAGGTGTGCCCTGTCGACCTCCGTCGCGCGTAAGGCTGCATAGTAGGCACAGTCCGCTTCCAGGGTGCGACGAAACTCCAGCAGGTCCCGCTGTGCGTCTGGCCGGTTTTCAAGCAGAGGAATCAGCGGATCGCTGAAACTCCCACCGAGGGATTCGGTGACATAGTTGCCGCCGCCTTGACGGCTGATCAAAAGGCCTTTGGCGGTCAGCCGCTGAATGGCCTCCCGCAGGGAAGGGCGGGACACGCCGAACTGCTCCGACAATACCCGTTCCGGGGGCAGCCGCTCGCCCGGTTGCAGGGTGCCTTCCAGAATCATGGTTTCCAGCTGTTCCACGATGGTGTCCGCGAGTCTGCGTGGGGCGATCTGTCCGACGTCCATAAGAACGAATTTCCTGTCCAAGAATTTATTGGTAATACCAATACCACAGGGCGCGATTTAGGCCAAGCCCCGGTGTATCTGCGATGGATAGACTGAAGTCTGCTGCGGAAAACTTTGACATCAGCAAGCGGTCTCGAATACCTTGGTTATTATTGTATGTCAATTGGTATTACCAATTTTCAGTTTGTCTGTCTGAGACTGTCTTGAGGCGCAATCAATGAGTCAGCTGTTTTACGATGCCGCTCCCAATGCCACCCGGGTATCGCCCGAGCGGGAACCCGACCGGCAGTACCCGGAGAAGCCGGAAGCGGTCACTCTGTTCGGTACCTGCGTGGTGGATCTGTTCTTTCCTGAGGCCGGGCTGGATGCCATTCGCCTGCTGGAGCGGGAAGGTGTTCGCGTGTATTTCCCCCAGGAGCAGAGCTGTTGCGGGCAGCCCGCCTGGACTTCCGGATATCGGGATGAGGCCAAGGCAGTGGCCCGCGCCCAGCTGGATATCCTCGATCGATCGGGTCTGCCGGTCGTGGTGCCGTCCGGCTCCTGTGCCGGGATGTTCCGGCACCATTACCCGGCGTTGTTTGCCGATGAGCCGGACACGCTCAAGCGGGTAGAAGCGCTCGCCGAGCGCACCTTCGAGCTGACCGAGTTCCTGCTGAAAGTCTGCCGGGTGCAGCTGGCGGACCGGGGCGCGCCCAGCAAGATTGCACTGCACACCTCCTGTTCGGCCCGCCGGGAAATGAACACCCACCTGCACGCCCGCGAGCTCTTGCAGCAGCTTGAAGGTGTCGAACGTATCGATCACGACCATGAAAGCGAATGCTGTGGGTTTGGCGGCACCTTCTCGGTGCGAATGCCGGAAGTTTCAGGGGCCATGGTTAAAGACAAGACCCGTTCACTGATCGACTCCGGCGCGGTTGAAATGGTGACCGCCGACGGCGGCTGCCTGATGAACATCAACGGGTCGCTGGAGAAACAGAAAAAGAGCTTCCGGGGCCGGCACCTGGCCAGTTTCCTCTGGGAGCGTACCAACGGCGCCAACGCAGGGGAGGTGGCATGAGTCAGCGTATTCCGGTTACCGAGCTGACCCCGGACTTCCGGGGCCGCGCCGAAGAAGCCCTTGCGGACGGTCAGCTGCGCAACAATTTCCGTGTGGCCATGGACTCGCTGATGACCAAGCGGGCCAACGCCTTTCCGGATGCCGACGAGCGTGAAGGCTTGAGGGAACTGGGCAACCGGATCAAGGCCGGTGCCCTTTCCCGTCTGCCGGATTTGCTGGAGCAGCTTGAACAGAAGCTGACGGAGAACGGCGTCAAGGTTCACTGGGCGGAGACCGTCGAGGAAGCCAACAGCCTGGTGCATGGCATCATCGAAGCCCGCAAGGGCAGCCAGGTGGTGAAAGGCAAGTCCATGGTCAGCGAAGAAATGGAGATGAACGACTACCTGGCGGAGCGGGGCGTCGAATGCCTGGAATCCGACATGGGGGAATACATTGTTCAGCTCGACAACGAAAAGCCCTCCCACATCATCATGCCGGCGATCCACAAGAACGCGCGGCAGGTGTCCAAGCTGTTCCACGACAAACTGGGCGAGCCGGAGACCGAAGACGTTAACCAACTGATCCAGATTGGTCGCCGGACCCTGCGCCGGAAATTCATGGAAGCGGATGTGGGTGTTTCCGGAGTGAACTTCGCCATCGCCGAAACCGGCACCTTGCTGCTGGTGGAAAACGAAGGCAACGGGCGCATGAGCACGACGGCGCCGCCCGTGCACATTGCGGTAACAGGCATTGAAAAAGTGGTGCCGAACCTGAGGGACGTGGTGCCCCTGGTGTCCCTGCTGACGCGCTCGGCCCTCGGTCAGCCCATTACCACCTACGTGAACCTGATCTCCGGCCCCCGCAAGCCCGACGAGCTGGATGGTCCGGAAGAGGTGCACCTGGTGCTGCTGGATAACGGCCGCACCGGCGCTTTTGCCGATGCCCAGATGCGCCAGACCCTGAACTGCATCCGCTGCGGCGCCTGCATGAATCACTGCCCAGTGTATACCCGGGTGGGCGGCCACACCTACGGTGAGGTCTACCCAGGCCCCATTGGCAAGATCATCACGCCGCACATGGCTGGACTGGACAAGGTGCCGGACCATCCCAGTGCTTCCTCTCTGTGCGGAGCCTGCGGCGAGGTCTGTCCGGTCAAGATTCCCATTCCTGAACTTCTGCAGCGCCTACGTCAGGAGAACGTGAAAAACCCGGAGCAACCGCAGCAGGTGAAAGGTGGCGGCGCCAAATATTCCCGGACGGAAAGGTGGATCTGGCGTGGTTGGCAGATGCTGAATACCCGGCCGGCGCTGTATCGCAGTTTTCTCTGGGCCGCGACCCGATTCCGGGTGCTGGCCCCGAAAAAAGCCGGCTCCTGGACCGAGAATCACAGTGCGCCGGTGCCGGCCCGCCGCTCCCTGCATGATTTGGCGGCCCGGCACCTTGACCAGAACGGAGGTCGGCCATCATGAGCGCCCGCGCGAACATCCTTGGCAAATTGAGAAACAGCCTCGCCGGCACCACGCCCCGCCCCGACGAATTTGATGAGCGGCTGGTTACGGCCCCATGGCGGTACGCGCCGGAAGACCGGATCGACCGGTTGCGTAGCCTGATGGAAGCGGTCCACACTGAAGTGCATCCGTGCCGGTCTGACAACTGGCCGGAATTGGTGGCCGAACTTCTGAACAAACGCAACCTCACCAACCTGTTGTGCGCCCCGTCGAGAGAACATGGCCGGGCGCTGCAGGCTTACTTCGAGGCCACGGAGCAGAAGGTCGAGTTATTGGCCTACGATCAGCCGGTGGAAGCCTGGAAAGAAGAGTTGTTCTGGAACGTGGAGGCCAGCCTGACCGGCACCCTTGGCGGTATTGCCGCCACCGGCACTCTCGTGCTCTGGCCGGATCGCCATGAACCGCGGCTGATGAGCCTGGTGCCGCCGGTACACATTGCCCTGCTCAAGGCCAGCGAGATTCACGACAATCTGTATGACATGATGGTGGCTCAGGACTGGGCGGCCGGGCTGCCAACAAATGTTCTGCTGGTGTCTGGCCCGTCCAAGACCGCAGACATCGAACAGGTGCTGGCCTATGGCGCCCACGGCCCCCGTGAGCTCATTGTGCTGGTTCTGGAGGACGCATGACTTTTACCCCGGAAGTGTTGGCCGATATCCGGCAACGGATTCCCGAAAACCGGGTCTTTAACGATCCGGTGTCCACCCTTGCGTTCGGAACCGACGCCAGTTTCTACCGCCTGATCCCAAAGGTAGTGGTGCGGGTTCAGGATGAAGCAGAGGTTGTCGATCTGCTGGCCATCGCCCGCAACCACAAGGTGCCGGTGACTTTCCGGGCCGCCGGAACCAGCCTGTCTGGCCAGGCCATCAGCGACTCGATCCTGATCGTCCTGGGCGATCAGTGGAACGGGCACGACATCCGCGCCGAAGGCCGCCAGATTCGTCTGCAACCCGGTGTGATCGGCGCACAGGCCAACGCCTGGCTGGCGCCGCGGGGTTACAAGATCGGTCCCGATCCTGCTTCCATCAATGCCTGCAAGATTGGTGGCATTGTTGCCAATAACGCCAGTGGCATGTGCTGCGGTACCGCCCAGAACAGCTACCACACCCTGGCCGGCATGCGCCTGGTGCTGGCGGATGGGGCCGTGCTGGACACCGAGGACCCGGCGAGCGTGTCGGCGTTTCGCAACAGCCACGGTGATTTGCTGGCGGCCCTGAAAAAGCTGGCCATTAACACCCGGGAGAATCCGGAGCTGGCGGAGCGCATTCGCCATAAATACCGGCTGAAGAACACCACCGGGTTATCCCTGAACGCCCTGGTGGATTTCACCTGTCCTCTCGAGATTCTCACGCACCTGATGGTGGGCTCCGAGGGCACCCTGGGTTTTGTCAGCGCAGTGACCTACAACACCGTACCCGAGTATCCGGACAAGGCTACGGCCCTGCTGGTGTTTCGGGATGCCGAGAGCTGCTGCAGGGCGGCGTCGGTGCTGCGTTCACAACCGGTAGCGGCCGTGGAGTTGCTGGACCGTCGCAGCCTGCGCTCGGTTCAGGACAAGCCCGGCCTGCCGGAGTGGATTCACGATGTCTCGGAGGATGCCTGTGCGCTGCTGGTGGAGACCCGGGCCTCAACATCGGAAATTCTGGATGAACAGCTGGTCCGAATCAGGGCGTCCCTCGCCGAATTCCCGCTTGAGCAGCAGGTGGACTTTACCCGCGACGCCAAAGTGTCCGATCAGCTGTGGGCCATTCGTAAGGGTACTTTCCCCGCCGTGGGGGCAGTAAGACCGAACGGCACCACCGTGATCATCGAGGATGTGACCTTCCCGATTGATCAGCTATCCGAGGGGGTCACCCGCCTCCAGTCGCTGTTCGTGAAGCATGGCTATGACGACGCGATCATCTTTGGCCACGCCCTTGAAGGCAACCTGCACTTCGTGTTCCCACAGGGCTTTGACGACCCCGCGGAAGTTGCCCGTTATGAAGCCTTCATGCAAGACGTGGCGCAGCTGGTGGCGTTGGAGTTTGGTGGTTCGCTGAAAGCGGAACACGGTACCGGTCGCAACATGGCGCCGTTCGTCGAACTGGAATGGGGGCACGATGCCTGGCAGCTGATGTGGCAGATCAAGCGGTTGCTGGACCCGCAGAATTTGCTCAACCCGGATGTAGTGCTCTCGGAAGATCCGCAGATCCATCTCAAGAATCTAAAGCCCTTGCCCGAGGCCGATCCGCTGGTGGACAAGTGCATTGAATGTGGCTTCTGCGAGCCGGTGTGTCCGTCGGAGGGACTGACTCTGTCGCCGCGCCAGCGCATTGTGATCTGGCGGGATATTCAGGCTCGCCGCCGTGCCGGCGAAGACACTGCCGAACTGGAAAAAGCCTATCAGTACCATGGCCTGGATACCTGTGCCGCAACCGGCCTCTGTGCCCAGCGCTGTCCGGTGGGTATCAATACCGGTGATCTGGTGCGCAAGCTGCGCAGCGAGAAGGCCACCGGCCAGTCCGTGGCCAATCAGCTGGCCAGGCATTTTGCCGGCGCACTCAAGGCGACCCGTTTTGTCCTGGCCGGCGCATCCACGGCGGAAAGACTGCTGGGGGCGCCGCTGCTGACCCGGCTCAGTGCCGGTGTTCGCAAGGTGTCTGGAGGCCGGGTGGCTCAATGGGATCCAAGTTTGCCCCAGCCGGTACGGTTTGTGTCACCAGCTGAAGAGCCGGCCCCGGCCGATGGTCGTCCCCGGGTGGTTTATCTGGCGGCCTGTGTATCCCGGACCATGGGCCCGGCCAGGGGAGACAAGCAACAGGAGCCGTTGATTGAGGTAACCCGACGATTGCTGGAGAAGGGCGGATACCAGGTGGTGTACCCGGAGGAGCTGGACAGCCTGTGTTGTGGCCAGCCCTTTGCCTCCAAAGGCTATCCGGACCAGGCGGCGACCAAGAAAGACGAACTGATTTCGGCGCTGTTGCGGGCCAGCCGCAATGGCGTCGATCCGATCTACTGCGACACCAGCCCCTGCACCCTGCAGATCCGCGAAGCCGCCGAAGAGGCCGGCCTGAAGCTGTTTGATCCGGTCCGGTTCATTCGCGATCATCTCTACGAGCGTCTGGATTTCGAGCCGGAGCAGACCCCGCTGGCGGTGCACGTCACCTGCAGTACCCAGCACCTGGGTGAGTCGGACGGGCTGATCGATGTCGCCCGGCGTTGCAGCACTCAGGTGGTGGTACCCGAGGGCATCCATTGTTGTGGCTTTGCCGGGGATAAAGGCTTCAACGTGCCCGAGCTCAACGCCCATTCTCTGAAAACACTGGCAGAGCAGACGGCCGGCTGTGAGGAAGGCATATCCACCAGCCGTACCTGCGAGATCGGGCTAAGCCGGCACAGCGGTATCGACTACCACGGCCTGGTGTATCTGGTGGATCGGGTTACCCGGCCGAAAGCCGTTCCGTAGTGGTCATTTCATCTCGAAGCCGCATTTGCGCAGGAAATCGCGCATGTGCGGCCGCAGTTTCGAGGTGAACAGCGGTTTTAACTGCTCGGACCAGGTAGTGTCCTTGTTGCCGCCGGTTCGCTCCCGATAATACTCGTTCATGGTGCGATCGAATCCGGCGACCAGCTCTTCGTCCCGGGCGTCGGAGTAATAATCTTCCCTGAGAATGGCCTCAACCGGCAGACGGGGCTTCACGTCCGGGTTCTGGTCGGCATAGCCCAGGCACATGCCGAACACCGGATAGACATGTTCGGGAAGCCTGAGAATCTCGCTGATTTGCGCCGGGTTGTTGCGTATGCCACCGATATAGCACAGCCCAAGCCCCTCGGATTCCGCGGCGATGGCCACATTCTGGGCCATCAGGCTGGTGTCGATGGTGGCGACCAGTAACTGCTCCGTCATCCCTCGCACCACTTCAGCCCCCGCCCGCCCTGCGGCATCGGTTGAACGCCGCATGTCGGCACAGAACACCAGAAAGTCCGAGCAGTCGGCAATGTAGCCCTGGCCACCGGCAAGCTCCGCGATTTTCTGTCGGTTGTCCGGATCAACCACGTGAATGATCGAGTAGGCCTGCACATGGTTCGAGGTGGCGGCGCACTGGCCCGCGCGAATCAGTTCCCTGAGCAGCTCGTGCGGAATTTTCTCACCGGTGAATTTGCGGATGGAGCGGTGGGATTTAAGCAGTTCAATGGTTTGATTCATGGGGTCTCGCACTCGGTTCAGGCCTGTGACCAGTAGAAAGTCAAAGCGTGGAGATTACGATCTTTCCGGCGCTGAACGCAAAAACAGAAGCCTGCCCCGCGTTCATTGCCCCCGAAATGCCGCGCTCCGCTTGGCCAGAAACGCCGACACGCCTTCGGCAAAATCCTCGGTCCGGGTCATTTCCAGGAACGCCGCACGCTCTGCCTCCAGATGGTCGGCCAACCGATCGCCGTTGGCCCGATCAATCAGTTGGCGAAAGGCACCGTAGGCCCGGGTTGGTCCCTGGGCGACTTTTTCGATCATGCGATTCAGCCGGTTCTCGAATTCGCTTTCCGGGGCAACATCGTTGACCATGCCCCAGTCCTTCGCTTCCGCGGCACTCAGGGTGCGCCCCAGCAACATCAGTTCCGCGGCCCGGCCAGCGCCGAGTTTGTGAGCCAGGGCCCAGCTGCCGCCACAATCCGGAACCGCGCCAATACCGTTGTAGGCCACCAGAAATTTCGCGTCTTCCTCGGCGATCACCAGATCTGCCATCAGGGTGAGGCTCAGCCCTGCGCCGGCGGCTACGCCCCTGACCGCGGCAATCACCGGGGCATCCATGCTGCGAAGGAGCAGGATGGCAGGATTAACGGCGTCCAGGATCGCGCTGATGGCTGCCCCTGCCTGCTCCGACGTGCCGGCCATGCTGGATACATCGCCACCGGCCATGAACGCTCGCCCCGCGCCTGTAAGAACGATACAGCGAACACCGGAAAGCTTATTGATTTCCTGAACCGCCTCAAGAAAGGCTTCCGCCAGCGGCACATTGATGGCGTTCAGGGCCTCCGGGCGATTGAAGGTTAATCTGGCCACCCCGGTTTCGGTATCAAATGCGGTTGTTACCAGCGCGTCTGTCATAGTCAATTGCCCTCCCGATACCGCAAGTCTGAAGGTCCGAAACCTGCGTACTGATCATTGTTGTCTGTCGGGTAACAGGATAGAGCGGTTTGCCTAATGTTGCCTGAATGGACTACTTTAAATCTGGATCGGGGTTAACCCCGACGACAAGAAAAAACAAAAATTACAATCATCTTCGGGCGTGAGATGGGTATCGGCAGGGCGTGTTCACGTGCCTGAGTACCCGGCGCCAGGGGTGCCGGGAGGTATAGTGAGCATCCTTGAGATCAGTAACCTGTCTCTGTCGTTTGGTGGTGTGAAGGCGCTGCAGGACGTGAGCTTCCGGGTGCCTGAAAACACGGTAACAACCATTATCGGCCCGAACGGCGCCGGCAAAACATCGCTGTTCAACTGCATCTCCGGCTTCTACAAACCCCAGCAGGGCACCATCCGCTATCAGGGGCAGACGCTGCCGGGCAGCATCAAGCCGCCGAAACGGGCAGCATTGGGCCTTGCCCGAACCTTCCAGAACATTGCCCTGTTCCGGGGTATGACCGTCCTGGACAATATCAAGCTGGGCGCCCACGTGCACATGAAGAGCGGACTGCTCAGTGCGCTGGCCTATTTCGGCCCGGCCCGTCGTGAGGAAATGGCCGTTCGTAAGGATGTGGAAGAGCGCATCATCGATTTCCTCGAGATAGACCACATCCGTCGCCAGCCGGTTGCGAGCCTTTCCTACGGCCTTCAGAAGCGGGTCGAGCTTGCCCGGGCGCTGGCCATGCAGCCGAAAGTCTTGATGCTGGATGAGCCGGTGGCGGGTATGAATCGGGAGGAAAAGGAAGACATGGCCCGCTTTATTCTCGATATTCGGGAAGAGTGGGGGGTTACCGTGCTGATGGTGGAGCACGACATGGGCATGGTCATGGATATTTCCGACCACATCGCCGTGCTCAACTTTGGTCAGGTCATCACCGAAGGCCTTCCTGCGGACGTCCAGAACAACCCTGAGGTTATCAAGGCTTACCTGGGCAACAGTGATATCGAGAGCCTTCGCAAAAAGCTCAATGCCGAGGGGGAGGCCGCCTGATGGATTGGTTGTTCTTCGGCGAAATCAGCCTGGCAGGCCTTGCCATGGGCGGCCTTTACGCCCTCATCGCCCTGGGCTTTGTCATCATCTATAAAGCAACGAGGGTGATCAATTTCGCCATCGGCGAGATCATGATGTTCGCGGCCTACCTGTTCCTGGCGTTTGCCGGTGGCATGGAAATGTCGCCCTGGATTGCCCTTCCGCTGGCTGTCATCGGCGGCAGTATTCTCGGTGGCGTCATTGAAAAGACCATGAT
>PYVH01000382.1 GCA_003030785.1 Marinobacter sp. B9-2
GGATTCCTCCTTCATTTGAAAGCAGGAATCAGTGTGGCGAAATTCAGTTGCCAGCCACAGGTGCGGATTTATTGGCGCTTACGGATTATCGATAACACCGTTCCACGTTTTCTCTCAATTCACAGAGCGGTTCCGAGGCTGCCATAACAAAAATCCGTGCTCCGATTCGCATGATACTTCTCGAGAGGTATAGGGGATGTTTTTTACCGGCATCGGCCAATACCTTTCGAACCCAGGGCATTATCTAAAATTGCGGAGTTCGGTCAGAGCTGACGCTATTCCACAATCGAAACTAACCGCCAGAATCCAAGGCACTGATCGCCCCGAAAGGCGCTATTCGAGAAAAAACCGAAAAACATTCAGAATCATAGAGATAGAAAGGTGGGCGACGAATTTAGTACTTCCTGTGAAAATTTAGCACTTTCTGTGGCTATTCTTTAGCACTTTCTGTGGTCGTCCACGAACGCCCCAAAACTGAAGCAAAACCCCATACGGAACTGCGCATAATGTATATTATGTTAAATACGATACGGCATAGAGAAACCCTCACCAGTTTTTGGCGAATACCGCTCTAACCCAGTAGCTATGAGCTTTCCTGCAAAATCCATCGAAACTCGCCCTTCTGATTTCTGGTTTTCTACTAAAGCCTGAATCAGTGACTTTGCAGGCGAATATACCCCGCAAATCGCCATCGGCGCTAA
>PYVH01000383.1 GCA_003030785.1 Marinobacter sp. B9-2
AGGGCGCGGTGAAGCCAGGTCTTTACCGTGTTGACCGGCTGTTCAAACTGGCTTGCCAGGTCCTCCCGGGACCATCCGTTAAGGTAGGCCAGGCGCACCATGTCCTGCCGGTCTTTTTCCAGTTGGTCGATGCAGTGATTCAGTTGATTTGCCGCCCGCTGGTCTTCCAGCTGTTCCTGCGCTGATGTCTGCCGGCCTGGCATCTCATCCAGCTCGTCGCTGTTCGTGGTGCGTCCGGCGGGGTGTTTGCGCAGCTCATCAATGGCACCGTTACGGGCAATCGACACCAGCCAGGTAATCGGCGAAGATTTGCCGTCCTGAAACTGCTCGGCTTTTTGCCAGATCTTGAGATAACTGTCCTGGATAACATCGTCTGCCCACCCTCTGTCTCTGAGGATACGCAACACGGTGCCCAGAAGTTTCGGCGCTGTTGCCTGGTAGAGGAGGGCGTAAGCTTGGCGGTCTTTCTGAGCCACGCGGTGAATCAGCTCAGCAATACGCTCAGTTGTCTCTGAGGGCGACTGCGAACTCGTAGCGCCGATGGCGTTGTCTGGCGGCTGATGGGAGTCAGGCTTCATGGGGCCTCAGGCTCTGATGTCTGATCAGCAGGTTACTGGTTGGTGCGCCGCTGCTCAACAGGAATTTACCAGCAGGCTGTTACCGGTTATGGCAGGGTAGGCTATAGTCAGGCCTGATT
>PYVH01000384.1 GCA_003030785.1 Marinobacter sp. B9-2
ACATGGAGATCAATGCAGATTTCTCCAAACCGGTGGTTATGCATTCCGACCAGATTGAATGGCAGCCCTCGCCCATGAAAGGGGTGGAGCGGCGCATGCTGGACCGGATCGGGGACGAAGTTGCCCGCGCCACGACCATCGTGCGTTATGCGCCGGGCAGTCATTTCTCGGCGCATACCCATACCGGTGGAGAAGAATTCATCGTACTCGATGGCGTGTTCCAGGACGAGCACGGTGACTTCCCTGCTGGCACCTACGTGCGCAACCCCCCAACCACGTCACATATTCCGGGCTCTGAAACGGGCTGCACGATATTTGTGAAACTGTGGCAGTTCGACCTGGCCGACCGCACCCAGTTCAGCAAGAATATGGAGGCCGAGCTGGGCGCCCCAGTGGGCGGCGTTGCCACCGCAAAGCTGCATGAGGACGATCGTGAGATCGTGACCTACAGCCAGCTCGATGCGGGGGCGACACTGACCTCTGAGGCGCCCGGCGGAATCGAACTGCTGGTGGTCGAAGGTTCGGCTATCAGGGATGGCGAGGTGCTGGCCAGGCATGACTGGCTGCGCCTCCCTGAAGGACACAGGTTGTCCGTGACGGCCGGGGACGACGGCGCCAAGATCTGGATGAAAACGGGGCACCTGCGATTTGCCGGGGCACCGAGGGTATAAGCCCGGCAATAGCGGGATTGAAAAG
>PYVH01000385.1:0-400 GCA_003030785.1 Marinobacter sp. B9-2
ATTTTTCCGTGTAAACTGATGGCCTTGGATGTATTTGCATTCACAACCGGGCTCAGCATCAGCAGGGCGATCAGGTTTGGTAGCGCCATCATGGCATTCAGGGTGTCTGCCACCAGCCAGACGAAGCCCAGGTTCAGGGTGGCACCTACCGGGATGGCCAGAATCCATGCAACGCGGTACGGCACTATGGCCTTTACGCCGGTGATGGTGCAGATAATGATGGTATCAATGAAGGTGCCTAGCATGGCCACCATACCCTGATTGATTGGGTTTCGGGTTTGCGCGGCGGCATGGGCAATGGGCGCGGAGCCCAGGCCAGCTTCGTTGGAGAAGATGCCGCGGGCCACCCCGAAGCGGATCGCGGCCCAGACTGCCGCACCGGCAAATCCACCCTCGGCGG
>PYVH01000385.1:409-676 GCA_003030785.1 Marinobacter sp. B9-2
GGCGGCAATGGGGCTGAAAGCATGCTTGATCACCAGGGAAAAGGCGGCGGGAATGTCGGCGGCGTTAATCGCCAGTACTACAAGCCCGGCGATCAGGTAGGAAACCGCCATCAACGGCACCAGGGCACTGGCAACATGGCCAATCCTGCGGATGCCGCCAATCAGGACCATGCCCACCAGAACCATGAGAACCAGGCCGGTCAGCCAGTGTGGCAGTCCGAAGTTGGTTTCCATGACATCGGCCACCGAGTTGGCCTGCACGGTGTT
>PYVH01000386.1 GCA_003030785.1 Marinobacter sp. B9-2
CCATGTAGACAACATCCCCTCCCCCTTTCCACCGCGTCAGACGCCCGTAGCAGCCCGCTACGGGCTTTTTCATGCCCTGCCCTAGCGTCCAAGCCTCACGGCCGCGCTCGGCCTCTCTGGCGGCCTTCTGGCGCTCTTCCGCTTCCTCGCTCACTGACTCGCTGCGCTCGGTCGTTCGGCTGCGGCGAGCGGTATCAGCTCACTCAAAGGCGGTAATACGGTTATCCACAGAATCAGGGGATAACGCAGGAAAGAACATGTGAGCAAAAGGCCAGCAAAAGGCCAGGAACCGTAAAAAGGCCGCGTTGCTGGCGTTTTTCCATAGGCTCCGCCCCCCTGACGAGCATCACAAAAATCGACGCTCAAGTCAGAGGTGGCGAAACCCGACAGGACTATAAAGATACCAGGCGTTTCCCCCTGGAAGCTCCCTCGTGCGCTCTCCTGTTCCGACCCTGCCGCTTACCGGATACCTGTCCGCCTTTCTCCCTTCGGGAAGCGTGGCGCTTTCTCATAGCTCTTGTTTTTTTT
>PYVH01000387.1 GCA_003030785.1 Marinobacter sp. B9-2
GAGCGTTTTCAGGAAGCTCTCGAGGATCATCAGGTGTATAGCGAACTTTACGAGATGCACCTTCGGGGGCATGTCACCAGCTTTCTCACTGCGGGCGATGCGGTGGACGAAGCGATCGGGTTCCTCGCCCGCCAGCATGAGGGGTGACCCCGCGCCGTTAACCGATCCGGATGAACGGCAGCAGGCTCAGGCCCATGATCACCAGAATGGCAATGCAGGCCGCCAGCGTCCGTATTGGCCGCTGCCTGAGCATGAACCAGAAACCACCGGATTCGCCCTTGGCCAGGTGCTCCTCGTAGGCCCGCCGCTGGGTTTCATAACGTTGCCGCTGATACTCATCCAACAGCGCCCGGGCCCGGGCGGCCTCATCGTCATCGTGAACCCAGAAACCACCCATACTGATGCCCCAGCGGCTGGGCGGCGTTTCGTAGTAGGCCACCTCATGGGCATCAAACAGGGCACGGATTTCATCGGCTTCGTCATCGGGTACATGGCGGAGGTTCATCAGATGGTGGGGCATGGAGTCTCGTTGTCTGGTATCCGGTGCGGGTATGCCTATATCCTAGCACTAATGCCCCACTGGGCCCGACTGCCCGAATTCGACACCGGAACACCGAATGACGAAGACGATGAAATCCGTGCCATGTTTGATGCCCATGAGGTGGCCTACTACGAAACGCCGCCCAGCCGCTGG
>PYVH01000388.1 GCA_003030785.1 Marinobacter sp. B9-2
GGAGCACCAAACCGCAGGGCACAGACCCAGGCGGCCACCGGATTACCCGGCAGCCCAACGACCGGCGTGCCCTGGAACATGGCGAGCGCCAGAGGCCGGCCGGGTTTGATGGCGATGCGCCAGTTGCTGATGTCGCCATGGGCTTTCAGTGTTTTTGACACGTGGTCTTCGTCGCCGGCAGACACGCCACCGCTGGTCAGGATCAGGTCGCAGTGTTCCGCGCCGCGCTCAAGCGCTGCTTTCACCTCTTCGGCCCGGTCCAGCGCATGGCCTAGATCCACGAGCTCGTAGCCCAGTTGCGAAACCAGGGCGCTGAGCATAGGGCGGTTGGCGTCGTAAATCTGCCAGTCGGTAACAGTTGCCCCGACCGGTTTCACTTCATCACCAGTGGACAGCACACCAACTCGCAGTCGTTGATAGATGTCGACGGATTCCACGCCCACGCTGGCTAGTACCGAAATCTGGGTCGGGCTCAGGCGGGTTCCGGTTGTGAGGATCTTGTCCTTTGCCTTTATGTCTTCTCCGGCTTTGCGGGCATTGGCGCCTGCTTTTAGCGTGCCGTTCAGGTGCAGCT
>PYVH01000389.1 GCA_003030785.1 Marinobacter sp. B9-2
CAACGATTTTCGAATAATTGGTCTTAAAATCGTGAAAACTACCTTTACGCCCCCCTGGATTCCCCATCATAAACTCTCCACCTTCCACAAAAACCATGGCATCCATCTGGCGCTCGACCATGGCTTCTGCTTGCGATTCGTAATATAGAGTGCAACTGGAAAGGGCAGAAGTGGCAACAAGAGAAGAAAGAACGAGGTAACGCATGTTTGCTCCGTGCAATGGGATTAACACTCCATGTGTTTACTCGATTCTATCAACTTACTTGATGCAACAGAATTACCGAGGAGATAGTTTTTGTGGACTGGACGCACCGAAACTCATCTTGTGACTTTCGAAGCCAATCAGTGTGACCATCAACGTCATCAACTTAAGCCCCGCAGAGTCCAAAATCCAGTTCCAGCCGAAGCCATGGGCGGGGTTTGGTGGCATCATCGTAACGATATCGCGGCAATGAGCGCCAGCTGAAGCGATTTTTTGGGGGATGGACCGGATTTCAGGCGGGTCGTGACCTGTACAGGTGGGGAGGCGCGTTTTCAGGGCGAGCGGAAGCCGACCGCTCCGGAAGCAGCCTGTTGGTTGGGTGAGTGGTGGGGTCCGGGTTGTTAACGCAACTTAGCGGGTGGGCTTATACCCCTCGCAGCCTTTGGTGGCGCACCGCCGGCGTTTTCGCGAGCTGG
>PYVH01000390.1 GCA_003030785.1 Marinobacter sp. B9-2
GATCGCCAGAAGCATGCTCATGCATCAGGGCATAGGCGGGATTTCTGAAGGTGTAGTCCTTCATGGCAACGGAGGCCACCCGCACCCGCTCTTCGTAGCAAAAGCGATAAACTACCGGGCGCCGGGAGCTGCCACCGGCTTTGCCGTTGTATTCGGCCGGTGCAAGTTTCGGCGCATCGCCATGGTGGTCGGCGATTATAAGCGCCGACTGGGTGTCCCCGTCCACGCTCCCCTGTTCATAGCGGTAATGCCAACCCTCTTCAGCCGCGAGGCGTTCGAGAAAGGCCAGGTCGCTTTCCCGGTGCTGAACACAGTATTCCCGTTGCTCCGGCGTGCGCTTCAGATCGAAGATCGAATCGATAATGCCGCGCTCTTCCAGGAGAGTGCGCACAATGGTGTCGGTGCCCTGGGTTTGGAAAATCCGGCTGTTGTGCATCAGTCCAAGACGCCAGAGCGGCGGCTGGATAATCAGTTCATAGCGGGTACGCCGGTGGCCGGCATCGCCTCGGACGAATTCGTTGACCACCCCGGTAAACCGCCGAAGAGGCATGCTGTCCTGCCAGATAACGAGATCTACTGGTTGCTCCAGAATCTCTGCAGCCTGAATGGAGGGGTCGGTGCTGGCCAGCTCAAGGTGACCCTGAAACACCTCGGACAGGCGCTAGGTCAGTTTAAA
>PYVH01000042.1 GCA_003030785.1 Marinobacter sp. B9-2
ATCCACGCCCGGAACATGCTTGGGCACATCCAGGTTCAGGGTGGGCAGGTGCTCGGTTTCCACGTCGTCCAGATCGCCGTTCTGGATTGACGCAATAATGGCACGGGTGGTCGGAATGCTGAACCGCTGACCTTCGCCGTAGGGACCGCCGGTCCAGCCGGTGTTGACCAGGAAGACCTTGCTGCCAAACTCGTCCATCCGCTTCATCAGAAGCTCAGCGTAAACGCCGGCCGGACGCGGGAAGAAGGGCGCGCCGAAGCAGGTGGAGAACGTGGACTTCAACTTGGACGAAGAACCCATTTCGGTAGATCCGACCAGCGCGGTGTAGCCACTCAGGAAGTGATAAGCGGCGCCTTCGCGGCTCAGGATGGACACGGGCGGCAGAACGCCGGTCATGTCGCAGGTCAGGAATACGATGTGGGACGGCTCACCGGCGCGGTTCTCGATTACACGCTTTTCAACATGCTCAAGCGGGTAGGCGCAGCGGGAGTTTTCGGTGAGGGACACATCGGTGTAATCCGGCTCACGAGTTTCCGGGTCGATCGTCACGTTCTCTACGATGGCACCGAAGCGGATGGCGTCCCAGATGATCGGTTCGTTTTTCTGGGACAAATCGATGCACTTGGCGTAGCAGCCGCCTTCGATATTGAATACGGTGCCCGGGCCCCAGCCGTGTTCGTCGTCACCGATCAGGAAACGGTGCGGGTCGGCGGAGAGGGTGGTCTTGCCGGTGCCGGACAGGCCGAAGAACAGGCAGGTCTCGCCGTCTTCACCGACGTTGGCGGAGCAGTGCATGGGCAGCACGTCTTTTTCCGGCAGCAGGAAGTTCTGTACCGAGAACATGGCCTTCTTCATTTCGCCGGCGTAGTGCATGCCGGCCAGCAGCACCTTGCGCTTGGCAAAGTTGATCATCACGCAGCCGTTGCTGTTGGTGCCATCGCGCTCGGGCACACACTCGAAGTTGGCGGCGTTCAGGATCTGCCATTCCTGCTTGTCGGCCGGGTTGTAGCTTTCCGGGCGGATAAACAGGTTGCGGCCGAACAGGTTCTGCCAGGCGGTCTCGGTGGTCATTTTAACCGGCAGATAGTGTTCCGGGTCGGAACCGACATGCACGTGAGACACGAACTGGTCTTTTTCGGCGATATAGGCTTCAACACGGTCCCAGAGGGCGTCGAATTTTTCAGCGTCGAAAGGACGGTTGATCGGACCCCAGTGGATATCGTCGGAGGTGCTGGGCTCCTCGACAATATAACGGTCCTTGGGAGACCGGCCTGTGCGGTCACCGGTTTTTACGACCAGGGAACCGTTGGATGCCAGCTGGCCTTCCTCACGCGCCAATGCCACCTCGACCAGTCGTGCTGTACTCAGATCATTATAAGTGTTGCTCACTTCGACCTCGCCCTCGGGATGTCTTAGTGATTGCTCAGGCCGCCCCCCAAAATTGACGGAAATCTGAGCAATCGGGTCAATTCAGGCGCGCTATTATGCCAGAGACGCCGGTAAAAAACGACTGCCCGGGAAGCCTTGCTATCAGCGGGTTCCCGGCTAATCGAGTGTGCTTCTAGTGTAGCGTATGACCGGTGAAAAGATGATCAATATCATTTCTATCGAAGCGATAGTGAGCGTGACAGAACTGGCAATCCATCTCGATGGAGCCCTGTTCCTCCAGAATGCTGTAGCACTCGTCACTGCCAATGGCCTCCAGGGCACCGAGGGTGCGCTCCCTGGAACAGCTGCACCGGAAGGCAACCGGTTCGGCATCGAACAGGCGCACGGTTTCCTCGTGGAACAGGCGGTGGAGCAGGGTTTCACTGTCCAGCTCCAGCAACTCGGAGGCCTCGACTGTACGGGCCAGATGGTTCACCCGTTCCCAGAGGTCTTCGTCCTCCTCCGTGGCGCCCGGCAGGCGCTGGAGCATCAGACCGGCGGCGCCGTTTTCATCGGCAAACAGGAACAGGCTGGTGGGAATCTGTTCCGAACGATCAAAGTATTCCTCGAGGCAGCCGCCGAGTGTCTCTTGATCCCGGGGGACCACGCCCTGATAGCGGTTGCCGCGGTTGGGCGTAATGGTGATGGCCATACGGCCCTCACCCAGCAGATCATGGAAGCTGTCTTCGCTGACCGCATGCTCATCAAAGCGGGCAAGACCACGGATGTGTCGGTCGTGGCTACATTCGGCCATCAATGTGCGCAAAGGGCCTTCTCCCTGGGCCTGGACCGACAGCGTGCCCTCAAACTTCAGAGTGCTGCTCATCAGAATGCTCGCCACCAGGGCTTCCCCGAGGAGTTCTCGCACGGTGTCCGGGTAAGGCGCCTGGCTGCCAATCTCCTGATAGCTGTCGGCCAGTTGCACCCAGGCTCCCCGCACCTGGCTGTGTTCGAAAATAAAGCGCTGGAACTGGTCGCGGGATGCCATGTTGTGTCTCCTGAATACTGGATGCCGGTCTTTCTACGTTGACTGAGGGCGGGGGTGTAAAAGGGTTCAGATGCCGTTCTGTTCGCGAAAGCGCTGAATATCCCTACGATCTTTCTTGGAGGGCCGTCTGGCCGGAGGAAGCTGCGCTGCCTGCATGGTTTTACGCTGCCAGGCCAGTTCCTCACGCTTCTTAACGCTGTCTTCGGTTTCGTGGTAAAGCTTTTGAGCTTCGGGTGCGCCACGGCGCCGGTCGCTGATGTCATCAACAATGACAATTTTTTCCTGCCAGCCCAGGCGCAAGGTCAGTTTCGCGCCGGTTTCCACCAGCTTGCCGGGTTTGCAGCGCTGGTTGTTGTAATGAACCTTGCCACCCTCGATCGCTTCCTTGGCCAGGGAGCGGGTCTTGTAGAAGCGGGCGGCCCAGAGCCATTTGTCGAGCCTTACACGTTGGTCGTCAGCGATTGGTGCCGTCATGTCTCCTCACCTGATGGGCCTGTAGTCCAATTATAACTCTGTCATCGGCCGGATGGCAGGGGCGAGCGTTGGCGAAGGGCCGGAAGAATTTCATCGAAGTGATGGATGCAGGGGATTTCCGGGTGTCGTTGCCGGGCTTCCTGTTGGCTGTCCGGCGCCAGTACCGCAAGGCATTGGCCAATGCCGGCGGCAAGGGCGCTTTCCAGCACCGGGAAACTGTCATCGACCATCAGGGTATTTTCAGCCTGGTAGGGCGTCAGGCGCTGGAGGTCGTGCCAGAACGACGGGTCTTCCTTGGGCTTGCCCAACTGATGGCTGGAGACAATGGCATCCACCCGTGAATCAAGGCCGGTACGCTGCAGCTTCAGGGCCAGGGGGTCCGGGTGGCAGTTGGTGACGATTACCGACTGGAGTCCGGATTGCCTGAGTGCGTCCAGAAAATCGGTGACGTGCGGCCGGTAACCAATCCGGTCGCCCACTTCCGCTTTCAGGCCGGTGATGTCCAGGGATAGACGCTCGCTCCAGTAGTCGGTGCAGTACCAGTTCAGCGAGCCGCGCTCAGCCATGATCATCGGAATCAGGCGGTCTTTTGCTTCCTGAGGGTGGAGGTCATAGTGCTCGGCATAGCGAGCTGGCAGGTGTTCAAGCCAGAAGTGATTATCAAAATGCAGATCCAGCAGTGTTCCATCCATATCAAGGAACACGGTGTTAAGAGAGGACCAGTCAACCATAGAGAAAAACAGCCTGAAGAATTTTCCTCAGGCTGCCGGAGTTCGCTCGTTGGGGCAAGCCGTGATAGTACGGAGGCTTGCCTGGAGACAGCGGATCAGTTGTTTGTCTGTTCAACCGTTTCAGGTTTTTTGCCGGTGCGGGTGCAGCCCAGGCAACGCACGAAAGTCGCCTTGGCAGGGCCCATTACCAGAACTTCGCCGGCTTCATCGGCGTTGCCGCCCAGCAGAGAAAAGGGCAGGGAAACCAGGTAGACAGCGCTACCCACAATGGTGGTTGCCAGCAGGGCCGGGCGAACAAAAATGGCATCGCCGGTCATGGCCAGTGCTGACGGGGTTTCATCAACGGCCTGGGCATGTCCGAGTGAAGCGAATGCCATCAGGCAGGCCGCCACAGTGGCCACCAGAGTGCGGGAAATCTTGCGGGTCATCGTACTGTCTCCTGAGCTTTTTGGCCCTAAATACCATCCCATTGTAAACCTTGGGCGTTAATTCTCTGTTAACTATGAATCATATTTGCGCATTTTCAAACGATTTTTCGTTGCTGAATGTGCCATCACGTAAGCATTCAACGCTGGCAGCGTGGGCAGTAAACCGTCGCGCGGTTGTTCATCCGGATTTCTTTCAGCGGCGCCCCGCATTCCTTACAGGTCTGGCCGCCGCGGCCGTAAACCAGCAGGGACTGGGCAAAGTAGCCGGGTTTGCCATCGCTGTTCACAAAGTCTCGCAGGGTGGTTCCGCCCATGAGGATGGCAGCACTGAGCGTCTCACGGATCGCTTCGGCCAGCCGGTGATAGCGGTCCAGGCTGATTCGCCCGGCTTTGCGACGAGGGTGGATGCCCGATTTGAACAGGGCTTCGTTGGCGTAGATGTTGCCAACCCCGACCACCACATGGTTGTCCATGATGAAGGACTTCACCGGGGTGTTTTTGCCACGGGACAGCCGGAATAGCAGCGCCCCATTGAATTCGGGGGCCAGGGGTTCAGGGCCCAGGTGGCTGATCAGCGGGTGCTCATCGGCCGATTCGGCCCAGAGCCAGCAGCCAAACCGGCGGGGATCATTGAATCGGAGAATGACGCCGGATTGTAATGCCACGTCGATATGGTCGTGGGTCAGGGGTGGCGTGCTGTCGGTGACAATGCGCAGGCTGCCGGACATGCCGAGATGAACAATCACGGTGCCCTGGTCCATATTCAGGAACAAATACTTGGCCCGTCGGTCTATACTTCTTATGACCTGACCTTCCAGTTTTTCGCCCAGATCCGTCGGAACAGGCCAGCGCAGGCTGCCGTTGCGCACGGTCACACGGGCAATGGTTTCGCCCTCGCAGTGAGGGGCAATGCCACGGCGGGTGGTTTCTACTTCAGGCAGTTCGGGCACGTGTGGGAGTCTCCGACAGAAAACGCATAAGTGTAATCAGTAACAATTTTGCATCCAAATGCTGTTGTTGTGGCTTACAGCTGTACGCTAAAGTTGGCAGGTTGGCCTCGCGCCAAAGATAATGATTTTGAGGATTTTCTATGTGGTTTAATGGTCTTCTTGACCTGTCGTGGATGCAGCTCATTCTGGTAACGCTCGGAATGACCCACGTCACGATTGTCAGTGTAACGCTCTCCCTGCACCGCCACTCGGCGCACAATTCGCTGGATCTGCATCCGGCCCTGAAACACTTTTTCCGGTTCTGGCTCTGGTTGACCACTGCCCAGAACACCAAGGAGTGGACCGCGATCCACCGTAAACACCACGCCAAGTGCGAAACCGAGGAAGATCCCCACAGCCCGGTAGTGTTGGGCATTCGCAAGGTTCTGTTCCAGGGTGCCGAGCTCTATGCTGAATCGGCAACTCCTGAAACCCTCGAGCGCTATGGCCAGCGCACCCCGGAAGACTGGGTGGAGCGCAATGTCTACAGCCGCTACCGGATGCTGGGTATCGCTTTGATGGCGGTGATCAACCTGGCTCTGTTTGGCGTTCACGGCATCTGGATCTGGGCGGTACAGATGATGTGGATACCGGTGTGGGCTGCCGGTGTGGTCAACGGTATCGGCCACTGGATGGGTTACCGGAACTATGAATGTGCCGATAATGCTCGCAATATCAGCCCGCTGGGCATTCTGATTGGCGGTGAAGAGCTACACAACAACCACCACACCTACCCGAATTCCTCGAAGCTGTCCCGTCGCTGGTTCGAAGTGGATATCGGCTGGGGTTACATCCGTCTGTTCCAGTTGTTCGGGCTGGCCAAGCCCAAGGGCTATCGCCCAATTGCCCACCATGTGCCGGGCAAGCTGGAAGTGGATGTAGAAACCGTTCAGGCGATTGCCAATAACCGGTTCGACATCATGCGCCAGTACCGAAAGCGCGTTATGGAGCCGGTGCTGCGCCAGCAGAAATCACTGATGGACGATGAGATCCGTCCACGGTACCGGAAGCTCAAGCAGTTGCTCTCCCGTGAAATTACGTTGATCCAGCCCAAGGAAAAGGAAACCCTTGAGACGGTGCTGGAGCGCAATGCAGTGTTGCGCCAGATCTATGAGAAGAGCCATGAGCTGCAGGCGCTCTGGCGCCAGCGTGGGCTCAAGCCCCAGGACAAGCTGAATGCGCTGATGGAGTGGTGCCGGGAGGCGGAAGCCAGCGGTATCCGGTATCTCGAGGAGTTTGCGGAGCACCTCAGGGCTTATTCCCTGCGCCCGGCAGCATGATCCGGCACTGAAGATCGACCTGAACCTGCTTCGGCGGTGAATCCGGGGTCAGATGAAAGCTTTCATCTGACCCCTTTTTCATTCTGGCCCGGACATGACCCGGAACAGCGAGTAGGTCACCTGGCCAGCGCTTTTCTGACGATGCAGTCGCCAGGATGCGGGCACTGCCGGGGTTGGCAATTCGCTCTCGTGTTCCACGTAAACCCAGCCGCCGGGGTTAATCCAGGCCTGCTCGTCGAGCAACGGAAACAGTTTTTCCAGCCAGCCCTGGCGGAACGGCGGATCCATGAACACGATGTTGAACGGCGGTCGGGTTCTCTGGCGCAGGTAGCTCTCAACGTCTGAGCACACCACCTCACCACCCTCGGATTTCAGCAGCCTGAGGTTGTCCCTGAGCGCCTTCGCCAGGGCCGGGGTGTGATCCACCAGGGTTGCTCGTGCGGCACCTCTGGACAGGGCCTCCAGCCCAAGCGCGCCGGAGCCGGCGAACAGATCCAGGCAGTCGCTGCCAGCAAGGTGAAAGGCAAGCCAGTTGAACAGGGTTTCCCGGGTACGGGCGGGGGTTGGCCGCACGCCGCCGGCATCCGGAAATCGCAGTTTCCGGCTGCGCCAGTCGCCGCCGATGATTCGCAGTTCACCGGTACCGGTGTTGTTGCGCGCCGCAGCCGCACCGCGATTGGGCGGGTTGGTTTTTGAAGGGCTCTGGCTTGTGGGTTTTCGGCGCGCCATGGTCGCGGCTCCGGGGCTTTGCTGGGTTCTGGGTCTATGCGCGCATCTTACCGGAAACCGGGACTGGCGTGATAATTCGGGCGGCCCTCACTTCATCGGGACAGTCTGCTAGAATGTCGGCTTTCTTTGTCCCGCCCATTCAGACTGATGGATAGAATGTTATGACGGCAGAGTGGATTTCAATCGGCCTTCTGGCCCTTCTTGTGCTCGTATTTGTCCTGGATATCGCTGGTAACCGCAGCCGGGCGCCACGCCCAAAGCCGGTGCCACAGCGCAAGCCAGAGGTTGCCAAAGGGCCAACTCCGGAGCCGGAAAAAGACGAGAGTGAAGCGCCTGCCGCCGAGCCGCAACCAGAGCCGGTGCCTGAGCCGGAACCGGCACCCGAGCCCGCCCCGGCAGAAGAGCCAGAGAAAGCGCCGGAACCCGAGCCCCAGGTCAGCGTTTTCGAGCGCATCAAAAAGGGGTTGGGCAAGACCCGGGCGAGCCTGACCGGCGGCCTGTCGGACCTGTTTTCCCTGAGCAAGAAAATTGACGAGGACCTGCTGGAGGAAATCGAAACCACGCTGCTGATGGCCGATGTGGGTGTTACCGCCACCTCCGAAATCATTGATTCGCTCACCGACAAGCTCGAGCGCAATCAGCTCAAGGACGGGGAGGCCCTGCGCAAGGCCTTGAGGGATGAATTGCATGGGCTGCTGAAGGACGTGACCAGGCCGCTGCAGATCGATTCCGGCAAGACCCCTTACGTCATCCTCATGGTGGGGGTAAACGGCGTGGGCAAGACCACCACCATCGGCAAGCTCACCAAGAAATTCCAGAACGACGGCAAATCGGTCATGCTGGCCGCCGGCGATACCTTCCGCGCCGCGGCGGTCGAGCAGTTGCAGGTCTGGGGTGAGCGCAACAACGTGCCGGTTGTGGCGCAGCACACCGGCGCTGACAGCGCCTCGGTTATTTTCGATGCCATTCAGTCTGCCAAGTCCCGTGGCGTCGACGTGGTGATTGCCGATACGGCCGGCCGGCTGCAGAACAAGGACAACCTGATGCAGGAGCTGGAGAAGGTGGTCCGGGTGATGAAGAAGCTGGATGAATCCGCGCCCCACGAAGTGATGCTGGTGCTGGATGCAGGCACGGGCCAGAACGCTCTGAGCCAGGCCCAGGTGTTCCAGCAGGCCGTCGGCGTGACCGGCATTACGTTAACGAAACTGGACGGAACGGCCAAAGGCGGTATCGTGTTTGCCATCGCCCGTCAGTTGCAGTTGCCCATCCGGTTTATTGGTGTTGGTGAGCAGGTGGACGACCTGCGCAGCTTTGATGCCGAAACTTTTGTGGACGCCCTGTTTGACGAATAGCCCGGAATCCAGCCGCGCGGAAGCCGCCCATGATTGAGTTTCGCCAGGTCACCAAGCGTTACGACAGTGATCACACCGCCCTGCGCCAGGTCAATTTTGGCCTGGAGCGCGGCGAGCTGGCGTTTCTGACCGGCCATTCCGGTGCCGGAAAAAGTACTTTGTTGAAGCTGATCATGGTCATGGAGCGGCCCACTGCCGGAGAGGTGGTGGTAGGCGGGCAGGTTCTGAACCGATTGCCCCGCCGTCAGATTCCCTACATTCGTCGCCACATTGGCGTGGTCTTCCAGAACCACCAGCTGCTGTTTGACCGCACCGTTTTCGACAACGTGGCCATGCCTCTGGAAGTCATGGGTGCGTCGCCCAGAGACACGGGCCGTCGTGTGCGTGCTGCCCTGGACAAGGTGGGGCTGCTGCAGAAGGAAAAAATGAACCCGATGCAGCTCTCCGGAGGGGAGCAGCAGCGCGTGGGCATTGCCAGAGCGGTGGTTAACAAGCCCCCGGTTCTGTTGGCGGATGAGCCGACAGGTAACCTGGACCCGGCCCTGTCTGCTGACATCATGAATCTGTTCGGGCAGTTCAGTCAGGTGGGCGTTACCGTACTGATCGCAACCCACGATATCGCCCTGATTAACGAGATGGGTCGGCGAACGCTGAAGCTGGATCATGGCCGTCTGGTTACCGGCGGCGCCTCGGTCATTGGCGGAGGTGTCCGTGGCCGCTGATCCGCGCAAAAAACCACAACCTGCACGGGGTGCGAACAAATCCCGTTCGCCCTGGCGCGAGCAGGCGGAAAGCTATTTCACCCATCATCGCAAGGTTGCCGAGGATAGCGCCCGGCGTCTCTGGCGTAATCCGGTGGCCAGCCTGATGACCTGGACAGTGATGGGGGTTGCCCTGGCTTTGCCGGTGGCGCTGCTGTTGCTGCTGACCAGCCTCCAGGGAGTCAGCGCCGGCTGGGAGAGCAGTGCCCGGGTGACCGCCTACATCGAGCTGGACGTGCCCCTTGAACGGGCGCAGGTGCTCAGCGGCGACATTGCCGGAGACGGCCGGGTGGCTGGCGTCGAGCTGGTTGATCGGGATCAGGCCCTGGAGGAGTTTCGGGCCTCATCGGGCCTGGAAGATGCCCTGGATTATCTCGAAGATAACCCGCTGCCACATACCCTGCTGATTACCCCGGAGGAGGGCGCCCGGTCTACCGAAGGTGTCGAGGGGCTGGTGCGGTTTATCGAGGGCATGGAAGGCGTAGAGCGGGTTCAGGTGGATCTGGGCTGGTTGCAGCGCCTGAACGCGATGACCGATCTTCTTGCCCGTGCCGTCTGGGCATTGGCGATCCTGCTGGCTGCTGCGGTTGTCCTGGTGATCGGCAACACCGTGCGTCTCTCGATAGAGAGCCGCCGGGACGAAATTCTGGTTGCGAAACTGGTGGGTGGAACGGACAGCTTTGTCCGCAGGCCTTTTCTGTATACCGGCGCCTGGTTCGGGCTTGGTGGTGGGGTTGTCGCGCTGATTCTTTTGCAGCTGTCCCTGTGGTGGCTCAGCGGGCCCATAGAGCGGCTGGCAGGACTGTACCGGAGTGACTTTTCCCTCGACGGTTTGCAGTTTGATGGTGCGCTGGCGTTGATAATTGTCGCGATGCTGCTAGGCTGGCTAGGCGCCTGGGTCGCGGTGAAGCGTCATCTGGATGACATGGAGCCGGGTGATATTGCCGGAGGCGGGTGATCCGGATAGCGGTAAAAGCGTATTGAAGAAATAGCTTCTAGTAGCGTAGGTTGGAAGCTAATTAAGCCACAGTGGAATTTCCAGATAGTTGATTTAAAACGTTTTACTGGAAATTTCGGGAACTTTCTAAGTTCTTGGCGGTCTAAGGTAGAGTTGGTATATTTAAGGGCCGTTAGGTTCGGAGGTTAGAGCATGGGTACGAGTTTACAACTGGTTGACAGACTGGTTCCAGGTCAGAATCTCGAGTCTTACATTCAGGCTGCGAGCCGCATCCCGGTGCTCACAGTGGATGAAGAGCGGGAGCTGGCTGAACGGCTCCATTATGAAGGCGACGTGGAAGCCGCCCGTCATCTGGTTATGTCTCACCTGCGCTTTGTGATTCACATTGCCCGGAGCTACTCCGGTTACGGTCTGGCACAGGCCGACCTGATCCAGGAAGGCAACGTGGGCTTGATGAAAGCGGTCAAACGCTTTAATCCGGAATACGGTGTGCGGCTGGTGTCCTTTGCGGTGCACTGGATCAAGGCAGAGATTCACGAGTTTATCCTGCGCAACTGGCGGATTGTGAAAGTGGCTACTACCAAGGCCCAGCGCAAGCTGTTCTTTAACCTGCGCAGTCAGAAGAAGAAGCTTGCCTGGCTCAGCCACGATGAGCTGAACGCGGTTGCCGAGGACTTGGGCGTCGAGCCCAAGGTTGTCCGGGAAATGGAAGGCCGGCTGGCCTCCCAGGATACGGCCTTTGACGGTCCGCAGGACGATGATGACGACAACGCCTATCAGGCGCCGGCGTATTATCTGGAAGACGCCCGCAGCAACCCGGCGACCCAGCTGGAAAACGCTGACTGGTCCGACGATTCCAATGGCCGGCTGATGCTGGCTCTGGAACAGCTGGATGAGCGCAGTCAGGATATTCTGCGGGAGCGCTGGTTGTCCGAGAGCAAATCAACGCTGCATGAGTTGGCGGACAGGTACGGCGTGTCAGCGGAACGGATCCGGCAGCTCGAGAAGAATGCGATGAAGAAGATTCGCATGCAGATGTCCGAGGCGGCCTGAGTTATCGTCTAGCTTCTGCGCCTACGTGATTAAAGCGCCACCACCGGTTCCGGTTGGTGGCGTTTTTTTTTGTATAATCGCTTACCCAACCACGCCCCGAACCTTTGAGTAAGGCCAGCTAACTATGACCTCGACTAAACCCCATATCGCATTTCTTGGCATCGGCCTGATGGGCGCGCCCATGACCCGTAACCTCCTGAACGCGGGTTTTCCAATGACGCTGTGGAACCGCACGTCCAGCAAGTGCGAGCCTTTTTCATCGGAGGCAACCATTGCCGAGTCCCCGGCGGAAGCCGTTGCCAATGCCGATGTGGTGATCACCATGCTGGAGAACAGCGATGTGGTGGAGCAGGTGCTGGTCGCCCAGGGCGCGATTGATGCCCTGAAGCCGGGGGCGCTGTTGATTGATATGAGTTCTATCCAGCCTTCCGTGGCCCGTCGCCATGGCGAGTTGGCTGCGCAGCGGGGCGCTGGCTATGTCGATGCGCCGGTGTCCGGGGGCACGGTTGGCGCCGCTGAGGCCCGTTTGAGTATTATGGCTGGCGGTTCGGAAACGGATGTGGATCGTGCCCGGCCGGTGTTTGAGGCGCTCGGCAACTGCACGCGCATCGGGCCTGTGGGCTCGGGGCAATTGGCGAAGTTGGCCAATCAGGCTATTGTTGGAATCACCATTGGTGCCGTATCCGAGGCGCTGCTGCTTGCGGCGAAAGGCGGTGCGGATCCTGCGGCTGTGCGGGAGGCGTTGCTGGGTGGGTTTGCCGGTAGCCGGATTCTCGAGCTGCATGGTCAGCGCATGATTGACCGGGATTTTGCACCCGGTGCGCCATCACGGATTCAGCTCAAGGACATGCGGATGATTCTGGATGAGGCCCGTGCCGAAGGGTTAACCCTGCCACTGGCCCAGCAGACTCACAATGAGTACCTGTCGCTGGTGGCCAATGGTCACAGTGATGTCGACCACAGTGGCCTGCTGCTGGAGCTGGAGCATCTGAACGGTGCCCTGCTTGGCTCCCTTGGCCGCCGCCCGAAGGAGTAACCACGCCATGCCCCGTTTTGCTGCCAACCTGTCCATGCTGTTCACGGAAGTCGACTTTCCCGAGCGCTTTGCAATGGCCCGGGCCGCCGGTTTTGAGGGGGTGGAATACCTGTTCCCCTACGCCTACCCCAAAGAACTGCTCAGTCAGATGTTGAGCGACAACCAGCTGAGCCAGGTGCTGTTCAATCTGCCGCCGGGTGACTGGGAGGCCGGTGAACGGGGCATCGCTTGCCTGCCAGACCGGGTTGAGGAGTTCCAGGCCGGGGTAGACCGGGCGATTGAATATGCCCGTGCTCTCGGGTGCCGGCAGCTGAATTGCCTTGCAGGATTGAAGCCGGCCAGCATTGCGGACGACATTGCCTGGCAGACGCTGGTGGATAACGTCGCCTGGGCTGCGGCGACGCTGGCGAAAGAGGACATCAGCCTGTGCCTGGAGGCCATTAACTCACGGGTGGACATGCCCGGTTTCGTTCTGGATACCTCCGGCAAGGTGCTCGAGTTGATTGAGGAAGTGGATGCAGACAACGTGCGTCTGCAGTACGACCTCTATCACATGCAGATCATGGAGGGGGATCTGGTGCGCTCCATGGAGTGCCTGCTGCCCTGGATCGGCCACATTCAGTTTGCCGACAATCCCGGGCGGCACGAGCCAGGCACCGGGGAGATTAACTTTTCGAATGTTTTTGAGGCCATCGACGCCATGGGCTATAACGGCTGGGTAAGCGCAGAATACCGGCCCACCGGGGCCACGAGTGACAGTCTCGGGTGGTTTACAGGGAAGATCTGACCGTCGCCATTGGCGACACCCTCTTACAAGATCGTAACTGGCTCGGTTGCCAACTTATTCGTACCCTTGTCGTTACTGTAATCCGCTATCGGGAGGAGAGCCGGTGAAAGCGCTGGTAATCGAAGACGATCAGGACGTTGCAAATTATCTTGTCAAAGGGCTGAAGGAATCCGACTTCGTGGTCGATCATGCAGCCGATGGCAAGGAAGGCATGATGATGGCGGCCAGCGAGGATTACGACATCATGATTGTGGATCGCATGCTGCCTGGGATGGACGGTCTGTCCATCATCAAGACGGTGCGTGCTACCGGAAACCAGGTGCCGGTTCTGATTCTCAGCGCCCTGGGTGATGTGGACGACCGTGTTGAAGGTTTGCGGGGCGGCGGGGACGACTACCTCACCAAGCCGTTTTCATTTACCGAACTGTTGGCGCGTATCGAATCCCTGGTGCGGCGTAATCGCCAGTCGGCGGAAACCGAAACCGTACTGCGGGTGGCGGATCTGGAAATGGACCTGCTGGCGCGCACGGTCAAGCGGGCCGGCCAGAACATTGATGTTCAGCCGCGCGAGTTCCGTCTGCTGGAATACCTGATGCGCAACGCCGGCCAGGTGGTCACCCGGACCATGTTGCTGGAGAAAGTCTGGGATTATCATTTTGATCCCCAGACCAACGTGATTGACGTGCACATCAGCCGGCTGCGAGCCAAGATCGATAAGGAGTTCGATACACCCTTACTGCAGACCATCCGGGGTGCAGGGTACATGTTACGTGAAACTGCTTAGCCAGCTCAGGACCTCGTCCTTCCAGCTAGCCCTGCTGTACATGGTGGTGTTTGCCACCTCGGTATTTTTGTTACTGGCCTTTATCTATTGGCGTACGGCGGGGTTCATGACCGCCCAGACCGACGAAACCATCGAAGCGGAAATCGCCGGTCTGGCGGAGCAGTACCGTGGCCGTGGCGTAAACGGCCTGATCACCATCATCCGCGAGCGTGTTGCCCGCGACCCCAACGCCAAATCCATTTACCTCCTGACCACCGATGACTTCCTCAAGCTGGCCGGCAATATCGAAACCTGGCCCGAAGGCAGCCGTTCCGAGAGTGGCTGGATCAATTTCACCCTGAATGAATCCGTCGGCTGGACCGGACCCGAGCGCCTGGCCCGTGCCCGAATCTTTGAGGTTCAGGGTGGCTTGCGCCTGCTTGTGGGGCGTGATGTCGACGAACTCACCAACCTCAAGCGGGTGATTGAAACCGCCATCAACTGGGGAATGGGGATCACCCTGGCCCTCGCTTTACTCGGTGGTTTCCTGATGAGCCGGAGCACGACCCGGCGCATCGAGGTTATCAACAACACCTCCCGCCGGATTATGAACGGCCACCTGTCCCTGAGAATTCCAACCCGCGGCACCGACGATGATTTCGATCAGCTGGCGGAAAACCTGAATCAGATGCTGGACCGGATTGTGTATCTGATGGAGGGCATTCGCCACGTTTCCGACAGCATTGCCCACGATTTGCGCACGCCCCTGACCCGGCTTCGCAACCAGCTGGAAAACACCCTGATGTCGGTGGACAACGACGAGGCGAGGGAGCAGGCCGGTAGAGCCGTGGCAGAAGCCGACCAGTTGCTGGCCACGTTCAATGCCCTGTTGCGGATCGCCCGGCTGGAAACCCGGGGTAATACCGCCGACATGAAGCCGGTATCGCTGGATGAGCTGGTAACTGATGCCTGTGAGCTTTACGAAGCGCTGGCTGAGGATAAGGACCAGTCCTTCGAACAGGGCCTGGAAAGCGGTGTGGTGATTGAGGGTGACCGGGATCTTCTGTTCCAGATGGTCAGTAACCTGATTGATAATGCGATCAAATACACGCCCGAGCATGGCGTGATTGGCGTTTCCGTTCGACGCGAGGGTGCCGAAGCGGTGTTTGAAGTCCGGGATAGCGGTATCGGTATTCCCGACGCCGAGAAAGACCAGGTGTTCCAGCGCTTCTACCGGGTTGGCAAGAGTCGTTCGCTACCGGGAAATGGTCTGGGCCTGAGCCTGGTGAGCGCAGTTGCGGAAATACATCAGGGCCGGATTGTCCTGAGCGATACGCATCCCGGAGAGGCGTCGCCGGGGCTGACCGTGGCTGTGAAGATTCCCGCCTTTACCGAAGCCCGCAAACGCATTCGCGCGGCCCAGGCGGAACAGCCGGCAGATTCAGCGGCCGGGGAAACCCGGGCCGCCTCTCAATCAACCGGCGTAAATACTCACTGACTGGCGCGAAACCGGTTGATCCTCGACAGCACCGGGGCAACCAACGCATCTCTGCGCGACTCGATTTCGTGAGTAATCCTTTCAACCTGGGAGCGGCGACGGTTCACGCGTACCTGAATGCTGTCCCATTCACCTTCCAGGTGCTTCTGCTCTACCGCCAGAAAAGCCGCAATGTTGTGGCGGTTGATCTTGCCGGTAATCCCGTACTGGTCCAGCCGGTAGCCTATGGCATCCACGCCATTAAGCGCCAAGTTCAGCAGGGTCTGAGTGTTCATATTGGTATCTCCGTGAATGGAAGCGGTAAAAATCTGTATGACGCTAACGCTATGCTCAGGACCTAGAGTGTGCAACCTAATTCCGACTTCGCGGGTCTTCATATTCCCTGACCAAAAGGTAATTCCTCGGCCACTCCGGTGTAATCCAGGCTGTGCATAATGGAAACTGTAGCTTTGGAAGCCTGCACGATTTGTTGCTTGCTTCTCCCTCCAGCACAGCGCTAGCCTTACCCCGTTTTTACGGGGTTTTTTTATGCCCTTCCCATTTCTGATTCCCATCTGGCAGAGGACGTTGCAAAACCAATGACCCAGGTTCCCGGTAATGGCGGCCCCCGCCCGCGATACATCACGCCGGAAGGCGAGCGGGCCTTGCGTGATGAATTGCAGTATCTCTGGAAGGTAAAGCGCCCGGAAGTCACCCAGGCCGTGCGTGAAGCCGCCGCCCTTGGTGATCGGTCCGAGAATGCCGAGTACATCTACGGCAAGAAGCAGTTACGGGAAATCGACCGGCGGGTGCGTTTCCTCAGCAAACGCCTGGAAGAGCTCACCGTGGTTGACCGTTTGCCGGATGACCGGAACAAGGTATTTTTTGGCGCCTGGGTGACGGTGGAAGACGAGGACGGTGATGAGCAGACCTATCGGCTGGTCGGCGCGGACGAGTTTGATCTGAACAAAGGCTATCTCAGTATCAACTCACCCATGGCCCGGGCCCTGATTGGCAAACGCCTGGACGATGAAGTGAGCGTTCGCACCCCGGAAGGATGGAAGTCGGTGTTCGTGGTTGGTATCCGCTATCAGGCACCGGCCGACGACAAGTGAATAATGTCACAAAATTGGCGAGTGCCCGGGCAGGTTGTGTGATTTGTCGATAGACTGATCAAAATTTGTCACAACTGTGCGCAGACAGGATAGTCTGCCGGGGAAAAGCCATGGGTATGCGTGGAAACGCCAGGAACGTTCAGAGCAGGGTGGGCACACCGCTGGTGTTGGCGGGGCTGCTAGTGGTTCCGGTTTATACGGGCGGCGCGTTTGCGCAGGGCGACGGTGAGGACAGTGCGTTTCAGTACGAGGAGCGCTCGACCATCGACACCATCCCCCTGAGTTCCATGGAAGAGGAGACCCTGGCCAACACAGTGATTGAAGGTGGTTTGACGGCCCCGGCTGCGGGTGTTCCGCTGAAGCCCCGGGTTGAGGACGATTTTTACCTGGATCCGCTGGGCCTTCGCCCCGGCGACAGCCGTACCGACCTTGGCCGATCCCAGATTCCGGTGGAGTTCCGGTTCAGCAATCCCAAGTCCATTCCCGGGCAGACCCACAGCAACAACTACGTGATCCGTCCACCCGAGAACCGCACCTACGACGCTCTGAACATCAATATGAACGAGCGCTGAGGCAGATTATCAGGCTGCGGCGCAGCCGTTGTCCCCGGCGGACGTCTTACCCAGTACATCCTCATAGAAAAATGCCAGGGCCTGGCTGGCCTGATTGAACCGCGCCCGGGATACCCGCATACCATTGGTCAGGTACTCCAGAAACCGCTGGCGGTCTTCGTTGGCAAGCGCATCCGGATCTTTCAGATCGCTAAACAGCACGAATCGGGTGATCCAGTGGAGGTAGGTTTGCTCTGAGCGGTGATTGAGCTTGTGCTTGTGGATTGCGTCCTTGACCCGGCCCACAAGGCCTGGCTGGGATTGTTCCAGCGCCTCGGTGATGTCCATAAATTACTCTTCCTGATGAATTTGTATTGTTATTTTGCGCGCATCTTATGACAGGCAATTTACGAGCGCAAAGCAAAATTCAGGAAGATTGACTCTGGTCATTTTATGACCAGAGTCTGGGCTGGAAACACGATTACTTCACGGCTTCGAGTTTGTCGATGTACTTCTGCATGGCCTCATCGCTGGACATGCCTTTCAGCTTCTCCCAGGCATCAAACTTGGCGCGGCCGACAAAATCCATCATGCCCGGACGCTTGCCGGACACATCGCCCTCGGTGGCCTGTTTGTAGAGGGCATAGAATTCCAGTTTCATCTCGTTGGAGGGTTTGAAATCGCCCTCGGCAGTCTGGATGTAGTTGACGGCTTCGTCGAAGCGGGTTTTCAGGTCACTCATGTTGATCTCCGTATGGTTTTACTTTGGTCCTGTTCGTTGGGCGAGTATAGCCACAGCCATCGGCTCCGTCATTGACTGAATCTTCGTAGAGCTCCGGCGGAAAGGAAATCCCGGGCATTCTGGCAAAAGCTTGCCCGGGCGCACATTCCGGAAAAATGCTGGCCAGTTTTTGCTTGAGAAAGGCAAATGATCTGTGTAGAGTTTTGCTCGTTGCGTGCCAGGAGGGCGCGTACAAGGGATTGAACAACTGCAAATGATTTGCACAGGGAGCAAGCGCATGTCTTCAAAAGACGGTTCCGTCGCGCCTAAAGAGCGCATTAATATCAAGTACGTCCCCGCCACCGGAGATCAGCAGGCAGAAACCGAGTTGCCGCTGAAGATGTTCGTTGTTGGCGATTTCAAGGGACACGCCGAAGAAACCCCCATCGAAGATCGCAAGGCCATTTCCGTCGACAAGAACAACTTCCGTTCGGTCATGAAGGAAGCCGGCCTGACCCTTTCCACCACCGTGACCAACAAGCTGGATGAGGAAGCCGACGAACTGCCGGTAAACCTGGAATTTCAGACCCTTGATGATTTCTCCCCCGACAGCGTTGCCCGTCAGGTTCCGGAGCTGAACAAGCTGATTGAACTGCGGGAAGCCCTGGTGGCCCTGAAAGGCCCTCTGGGTAACGTGCCGTCGTTCCGCTCCAAGCTCCAGGAACTGCTGGACAACGACGACGCCCGGGACAAGCTGCTGGCCGAACTGGAACTGGCCACCAACAGCAACGAGTAAGCGAACGCGCGCTCATAACTTCCGATTGAATTCAAAACGTACTAAAGGGATGTGGTATGTCTGATACTGCTGTGCAGCAATCTGCTGCCTCCGAATCCGTCACTGAAGGCTCTCTCCTCGACCAGGTCATGGCCAACAGCCGTATGGCACCGGCGGATGAGGGATACGATGTCGCCCGTAAGGGCGTGGCAACATTTATTGCCAACCTGCTGAAAAGCGATGAAAAAGGCCAGCCGGTCAATAAGGCCCTGGTAGACCAGATGGTGGTTGAACTGGATCGAAAGATCAGCGCCCAGATGGATGAAATCCTGCACGCGCCCAAGCTGCAGGAGCTGGAGTCTTCCTGGCGCGGCCTGAAGCTGATGGTGGACCGCACCGACTTCCGCGAGAACATCAAGGTGGATATCCTCCACGCCACCAAGACCGAGCTGCTGGAAGACTTCGAATTTGCGCCGGACGTTATCCAGACCGGCTTCTACAAGCACATCTATTCCACGGAATATGGCCAGTTCGGTGGCGAACCGGTCGGCGCGGTTGTTGGCAACTACGCCTTTACCCCGTCCACACCCGACATGAAGTTGCTGCAGTATGTGTCGTCTGTCGGAGCGATGGCCCATGCCCCGTTCCTGTCCTCAGTGGCGCCGTCGTTCTTCGGCGTCGACAGCTACCAGGAACTGCCCGCCATCAAGGAACTGAAGGCCGTTTTCGAAGGCCCGAAATACGCTAAATGGCGCTCCCTGCGTGAATCCGAAGACGCCCGCTATCTGGGCCTCACTTCACCGCGCTTCCTGCTGCGGGTACCTTACGATCCCACCGAAAACCCGGTGCGCAGCTTCAACTACAAGGAAGACGTATCGGCGGACCACGAGCATTACCTGTGGGGCAACACAGCCTACCTGCTGGCCACCCGCCTGACCGAAAGCTTCGCCAAGTACCGCTGGTGTCCGAACATCATCGGTCCCCAAAGTGGCGGCGCAGTCGAGGACCTGCCGGTGCACCTGTTCGAATCCTTCGGTCAGCTGGAAGCCAAGATCCCGACCGAAGTGCTGATCACCGATCGTCGCGAATACGAAATGGCAGACGAGGGCTTCATTGCCCTGACCATGCGCAAGGGCAGCGACAACGCGGCCTTCTTCTCCGCCAACTCGGTGCAGAAACCCAAGCAGTTCCCCAACACCAAGGAAGGCAAGGAAGCGGAAACCAACTACAAGCTGGGTACCCAGCTGCCTTACATGATGATCGTCAACCGCCTGGCCCACTACATCAAGGTCCTGCAGCGGGAACAGATCGGCTCATGGAAGGAGCGCCAGGACCTGGAGCGTGAGTTGAACACCTGGATTCGCCAGTACGTGGCCGATCAGGAAAACCCGCCCGCGGAAGTCCGCAGCCGTCGACCCCTGCGCGCGGCACAGGTCACCGTCTCTGACGTGGAAGGCGATCCGGGCTGGTACCAGGTGTCCCTGGCGGTTCGGCCCCACTTCAAGTACATGGGTGCCAACTTCGAACTGTCACTGGTTGGCCGGCTGGACAAGGATTAATCCGTGTTCCAGCACCCGGCCAGCGACGGATCGCAGGCCGGCAGCGGCAGCCTGTTCGAGAGACTGGAGCAGGCTGCCGAACCGGCCGGCCAGAGTATGGGAGAAGTCACCCACGTTGTTGAATCCATCAAGCGCCATCTGGTTCGGCTGCTGAACGCCCACCCGGGCAACAGCGCCAGCGTGCCGGATCTGGGCCTGCTGGACTTCAACGACGCCACGCTCGGCACCCACGATCTGAGCGTCCAGATCCGTGGCGCGATCCGGCAGTGCATCGAGAAGTTCGAACCCAGGGTGAAGCGGGTGGATGTGGTTAATCTGCCCCAGGGACCCGATCCGCTGCAGTTGCGGTTTCAGGTGACCGTGTACCTGAATGTCGGCGCAAATGACGACAAAACGACCATAGATTTAGTATTGGATGACAAACGTTACTACCAGGTGGTGTAACGAAACGGATAAGCAAACACCAAGGATAGCGAGAGACGGTGGGGATGCTTTTCTGCAGGGAAAAAAATGTCTGAGCGCAGCGAGTTGTTTTTTCCCGGAAGAAAAGTGTACCGACCGTCTCATACTCCCAAGGATGCGGTAGTTGTATGAAGTTAAATCGGTTCTACAGGGACGAGTTGAGTTTTCTCAGGCTTCAGGGCCGGGAATTCGCGGATGCCCATCCGCAGTTGACACGGTTTCTGTCCGAGCAGAGCACCGATCCAGATGTTGAACGGCTGCTGGAAGGTTTTGCTTTCCTGACCGGAAAGCTCCGGGAAAAGGTCGAGGACGAGTTCCCGGAGATTACCCACTCGCTGCTGAACATGTTGTGGCCGAATTATCTGCGGCCGGTACCCAGTTGCACGATCATGCGCTTTGATCCGCAGTTGCATGCCATCAGTGAGCGCCAGAGGGTAGACCGCCACACCGAGATCAAGAGCCGGCCCCTGGGCGATGCCAATCGCCAGACCCAGTGCCGGTTCCGCACCTGCCGCGCGGTGGACGTATTTCCCGTGAGCGTTGCCGCGGCCCATGCCGAACACTCGCGCGAGGTATCGTCTGTCACCGTGGACCTTGCGCTGCATACCGATCAGCCCCTGTCGTCACTGGGTATGGAAAGCCTGCGCTTTTATCTGGGCGGCGAGAGTCATATCGCCGAAACCTTGTTTCTCTGGCTGAACCACTATCTCGAACGCATCGATCTGGTGGTGGGGGACGCTGTATACCGCCTGCCGGCCTCGCTGTTGCAGCCGGTGGGATTTGGCAACGATGAGGCTCTGCTGCCGTACCCAAAGAACGCCTACCCCGGCTACCGCATTCTGCAGGAATACCTCAGCTTCCCTGAGGCCTTCCGTTTCGTGGACATCCACGGCCTGGCACGCCGGCTGCCTGCGCTGCAGGCGGACGAAATCAGCCTGCGTTTCCATTTCAGCCGTATCCTGCCGCCGGACGCCAAGGTGCGGGAAGACAATTTTCAGCTCTACTGCACACCGGCGGTGAACCTGTTTACCCATGAAGGCGAACCGGTGGATCTGAACGGCCGCCAGACCGAATACCGGATTTCGCCTTCCAGCCGCTCCCCGGACCACTACGAGGTGTTCAGCATCGAGCAGGTGGAAGGCTGGCTGGAGGGTCGGTCCGGGCGCGGTGAGCCCCGCATCTACACGGCCTTCGAGAGTTTCCAGCATGAGGTGGAACGGGACCGGGGACGTACCGCCCTGTACTACCGGGTCCGGGCCCGGGACAGCGTGCGCGGGGACGGCTTTGATCATTACATGTCGTTTGTCCGGGGCGACGAGTCCGAGTGCCTGAGCCGGCAGGAAGCGGTTTCCCTGACCCTCACCTGCACCAATCGCCAGTTGCCCAGCCAGCTGGCGGTAGGCGAAATCTGCATGGCGACCGAGAGCACGCCGGCGTTTGCCACCTTCAGCAACATTACCCGGCCCACCGCGACCCTGCGGCCAACCCTGGATGGCAGCCTGTTGTGGACGCTGATCTCGAATCTGTCACTCAATTACCTGTCCATGCTGGACGTGGATGCCCTGCGCACGGTGCTGCGGGTCTATGATTTCCGGGCCCTGGTGGACCGTCAGGCGGAGCGGGTGTCCCAGAAGCGTCTGGCCGGTATTACCGGTATCGAGACATCCCCGGTTGACCGGATGGTCAAGGGCCTGCCGGTGCGCGGGATCCGCTCGGTACTGAAACTGGACCAGCAGGCCTTTGCATCGGAAGGTGATCTTTACCTGTTCGGCACGGTTCTCAGCCAGTTCTTTGCTCTTTACGCCAGTATCAACGCATTTCACCAACTGGAAGTGGTGAACACCGATAATCAGGAACGGTACACATGGACGTTACAGCAAGGTCAGCAGCCGCTGATGTAGCCGAGCTGCAACCCGTTCTGGGCAATGCGCGGCGATACAGTTTTTTCCAGCTGGTGGACCTGATTCACCGGCATCACGGGGATGATCTGGAGCGAAACAGCGACGACCAACCCCGCCAGGAACGGATCCGGTTTTCTGCTTCCGCAGGGTTGGGGTTTCCCGGCAGCGATGTGGTTTCGGCGCTGTCGCCGGAGCACGAGCATGCCCCGTATCAGATGGAAGTCAGCTTTCTGGGGTTGCACGGCTCCCAGTCGCCATTGCCGGGCTATTACCTGGAGGATCTGGCCTGGGAAGCGGGGCAGAATCTGGGCATCCGGCGGCATTTTCTTGATTTTTTCAATCATCGCCTGGTCACGCTGTTCCACCGGGCGTGGCGCAAGTATCGCTACTACGTTCGGTTTCAACCCGGTGCCTCGGACGGCTTTTCAGAACTGATCTTTGCCCTGATAGGGCTCGGCGACAGCCGGTTGCGGGAGGCAACACCGGTTAACTGGTCCAAGATGCTGGCCTATTCCGGCCTGATGGCCGGTCGCAGCCGGTCGCCGGAGGTGGTGAGCGGCATCGTTGCCCATTGCTTCGATCTGGACAATGTCAGTATTGAACAGTGGGTCCTGCGCAAGGTGGCCATCGCCGATGATCAACAGACCCGACTGGGCCAGGCCAACGCCTGTCTGGGCAGCGACACATTGGTGGGATCCGCCATTCGGGATCGCAGTGGCAAATTCGTGCTCCGGTTGCGGAATCTCAGCCGACAGCGCTTTGCGGATTTCCTGCCCAATGGCCAGGACCACCAGCGCCTGGTCAAACTCGTGGAGTTCGCCACACGGGAGCAACTGGCCTACGACCTGGAGCTTCAAATGCGTCCGAAAGACATCCGCCCCATGGAGCTGGGGGAAGATGTGCGGCTGGGCTGGAATTCCTTCGTGACCCCGGAAAAGGCTCGGCGCCGACCGGCGGTCCGGATTCAGATTCGCCGGTAAACCCGGCAGGGAAGGCATTCATGGATGAACAACAGGCTGCGGGCCTCAAGCTGACAGTCACCAATCCGACCGTTGCCGGCGGTGGGGCAACCATCGAGCACTGTTTCAGCGTTCGCGGCGGCTCTATCGGCACAGCAGCCAGTGATACCTGGCGGTTATCGTCCCAGCGAACGGGTGCGGTTCCTGGCCACGCAGAGATCCGTTTTCTGGACGGCGGCTTCTGCCTGATTGATCGCAGTGGCCGGACCTACATCAATAGCGCAAGTCAGCCTGTAGGCCGGGGCCGTCGGGCACGACTGAATCATGGCGATACCGTCAGTATTGGTCGCTATCAACTTCGTGCGGAGTTGGCCGAGGCTGTTGGCGAACCGTTGCTTGAGAGCGGTGAGGCAGAGCAGGCCGGTCAACTGATTGATGTCGATGAAGGGCCGCTGGTGCGGGCCGAGGACTTAACCAGCCAGACCGGGAACCCGGAGCCACTGCAGAATCTTGCCCCGGTAGCCGGGGAGGCGGTCAGTGATGACCCATTGGCACCCTGGCACGGGCAGCCGGACGAACAGAAGTCGGATACTGACGCGCTGATGGCCAGTGAGATCTCCTGGCGCGCCGCTGAAAGGCATGTTTCGGATGAGTACCGTGAAAACCGCGACGTAGCGATGGGCCTACCCGTTCGCAAAGGAGAGAAAGACAGGATGTCTGAGATTGCAGAGAGCGCTGATCGCCGGGAGGCTTTAGATCAGAGCAGCAAACACATCAGTGGTGCCCCCCTGTTGCGGGGTATGGAAGCCGGGCTGGACTTTGCTGACAGCGATGAGATGCGTCTGTTCCTGGAGGAAGCGGGGCAGACTCTGAAGGCGACCGTGGACGGGTTGTTGGCGCTGCACCAGGGAGAAGACAGCAGGCATCAGGCGCTGCGAACCCGCCTGCAACCCATTGAGGATAATCCACTGCGGTTGGGTGAGGGTTATGAAGATACGGTGCAGACCCTGTTCGCCAGCCATCGTAGCCCGGTTCACCTGTCGGCACCGGCGGCGGTGCGGGAGAGTCTGCAGAGCCTGAATCACCACCAGCAGGCAACCCGTGAGGCCATCAGCGAGGCGCTGGAGGCCATCCTGCATGCCTTTTCGCCCGAGGCCTTGCTGCGTCGTTTCCATGGTTACCGACGGGGGCTGCGCCAGAACGAGGACGAGGGACGCTGGGCCTGGGATATGTACCAGCATTATTACCGAGAGTTGAAATCCAGTCGTCAGCAGGGATTCGAGCGTCTGTTCCAGGAAGTGTTCGAACAGGCATACGACCAGAACCTGCGCCAACTACAGAGGGAGAACCCGTTGTGAAGACCTGCAAATGGAGTTTGCTGGCCATCGTATTTGTGCTTGCCGGATGCAGCACACCCTATAACGCGGTCACCAAAACCGCAAAAGTGCTCTGGGACCCGGATATCCCGGTGGGATACCCGGAGGATCTGCCCAGCCGGGTCGGTCTGACCATGGTGGCCGAACCGGATGTAAATCCGAATGAATCCCTGGCACCCACGCCCATTGCGTTTCAGATCATCGAGATGCGCGACAGCTCACTATTGATGGCCGGGGATTTCGACCAGCTACTGAGTGACCTCGAGTCGTCACTGGGCCAGAACTATGTCGATCACAGCGATTACTCCCTGGTGCCGGGCCAGTTCAAGTTCATCGAACCCTTCGAGATTGGCGAGGACACCCGGTTTATCGGCGTGATCGCCTTTTACGCCTATCCCAACCTGTCCCAGTGGAAGAAAGTGGTGAAGGTGGATCCAATCGGTGGCCGCTACAACCTGCTGGTGAACCTGCGGGAGCGGGAAGTTCAACTCAAGCATTCGGATGACACCTGATGGCGGTAACCAATCGAGTCGTCTGGAGTGATGGCCTGTTCATCAAGCCCCAACACTTCCAGCAACAGCAGCGATATCTGGAACACCAGATCAATGAACGGGCGCTCGCGATCTCCGATTATCTGTATGGCTTCAGCGACCTGGAACTGAACGCAGAGTACCTGAGTTTCGGCCGGGTTGGCCTGGTTCGGGCATCCGGCCTGTTCCCGGATGGCACCCGCTTCAGTCTGCCCCAGGACGACGTGATGCCTGAACCCATGGAAATCACCGATGCCTCAGTGGCCAATCAGGTCGTCTACCTGGCGTTGCCGCTGGGCAGCGAAAGTCTGGCGGAAGTGGAATGGCCAGACGCCCCCGTGGCCGGCCGGTTCCGTGCCGACTCCCGGGAAATCCGGGATCTGCATTCGATCGACGGCGATGCCCACACCATAGATGTGGGCCGCGTGGCGCCCCGCCTGATGCTGGATCGGGAAGATCGCAGCGCCTATGCGGCCCTGGCTATCGGCCGGATTCTTGAAAGGCGCCCGGACGGAAGCCTGGTGATGGATCCGAACTTCCTCCCCACCATGCTGAGTGTGCGAGCCGCGCCCAGGCTGCAGAGATTTGTCGGTGAAATGGCGGGACTGATGCGGGAACGGGCACGCAATATCGCCGAGCGTGTCGGAGCACCGGGCCAGGGCGGTGTTGCCGACGTGGCGGATTTCATGTTGCTGCAGATGCTGAATCGGGCCCATCCCAGGTTCATGCACCTGGCCCGCCTGCGCCAGTTGCATCCTGAACGGCTGTTCGAAGCCCTGCTGGAACTGTGTGGCGAGCTGGTGACCTTCACCGATGAAGGGCGCCTGCAGAGGGAGTACCCGGCCTATGACCACGATCTGCCGGAGGATTGTTTTACCCCGCTCATGCAGGTTCTGCGGCAGTCCCTGAGCACGGTGCTGGAACCAAGAGCCCTGGCTATCCAGCTTCAGCAGCGCCAGTACGGCCTGACCGTGGCCCCGGTTCAGGATGCCCAGTTGGTCCGGGATGCGGAATTCATTCTTGCGGTCAAAGCCGACATGCCGCTGGACGATCTGCGCAAGCAGTTCACCCAGCAGTGCAAGGTGGCCTCGGTGGAGAAAATACGGGATCTCATCAGCCTGCAGCTGCCGGGAATTCCGCTCGCTGCGTTACCGGTTGCACCCCGGCAGTTGCCGTACCACGCCGGCTTCGTGTACTTCCGCCTGGACGACCAGAGCCAGGCCTGGCAAATGCTCGACAACGCCAGCGGCTTCGCATTCCACGTGGCCGGCAGTTTCCCGGGCATGGAAATGCAGTTCTGGGCAATCAGGAGCTAAATCATGGCAGATGCACAGGTAATGGACTTACCCAACGGCAGCAGGAATTCCGGCAGCAGTGCGTTCAGTGATCTGATCTTTGCCGACAGCCGGGGAGCCGCTGAGGGCAACAGGGAAGGCCAGGTCGACGAGCAGTTCCAGCTCAGAGGGTTGGAACATAACCGCCTGATTGACGCCGCCACACCATTGCTTGGCCTGGTGATCAGGATACGCAGGCTGGCGGATTATCGCGCGGTGGAACCCCTCTACCAGCAGGTGGTGGATGAGATTGCTGCCATCGACCGGGAACTGGTGGAGCAGGGTTACGACCGGCCGGTTGTTGTCGCCTATCGGTACGTCCTCTGCGCCTTCATCGATGAGGCCGTGCTGGGGACCGACTGGGGCGCCCATAGCGTCTGGTCTCAGCACTCCCTGCTGTCCCGCTTCCACAACGAGACCTGGGGTGGGGAAAAGGTTTTTGCCATTCTTGCCCGGATGGAGCAGGAACCGGCCCGTTATCGCGACATGCTGTCGTTTATCTACCTGTGCCTCTCCCTGGGTTTCGAAGGGCGGTACAAGGTGATGGAAAACGGCCGGGATGAATACGACCGGATTGTTCGTGGCCTGCACGAGCAACTGAAAGCGTTGCAGGAGGAACAGGACCCGGCGC
>PYVH01000391.1:0-429 GCA_003030785.1 Marinobacter sp. B9-2
CGAACGTCTACGGTATCGATATGCCTTCAGCGAGTGAGCTGATTGCCCATGACCGCACAGTCGAGGAGATCCGGGAGCTGATTGGCGCCGACTGGCTGCTGTATCAGGATCTCGACGATCTCACCTGCGTCAGCGATGTAAATGACGGCATCGAGGGCTGGGAGTGCTCCGTGTTTACCGGGGATTACGTCACTGGTGATGTGGACGAAGCCTATCTCAGCCGCCTCGACGGCCTGCGCAACGACGAGAAGCGATCCGAGAGTGCCGGTGGCACCCACGGGGACAACGGTATTATTGACTTGCACAACGACGAAGATTGAACGCCGCTTTCAGGCAGGAGATGTAGATGACCTTTCGCCGCGAAGAAACTGTCTGGATTCCTGAATCCGATCTGGACGGGATGTCCGTGGAAACCCTGGCGGTGAGGGC
>PYVH01000391.1:439-675 GCA_003030785.1 Marinobacter sp. B9-2
GAGGGCAGGGCAGATCCGCACGGGTCAGCTTGAACACAGTGATGCCATATTCCCCACGTCCAGCTTTGTGTATGGCAGCGCGGCGCAGGCAGCCGCCCGTTTTGGCGGCGATGAGGCCGGTAATATCTATTCGCGCTTTACCAATCCCACGGTACAGGCGTTCGAAGCTCGTATTGCGGCGATGGAAGGTGGTGAACGGGCGGTCGCGACCGCCTCCGGTATGGCCGCGATTCTGA
>PYVH01000392.1 GCA_003030785.1 Marinobacter sp. B9-2
CAAGCCCGAGATGATCCCGATTATCGAACGGGTGGTGAACGTGCTGTCGGCGTGTACCGGCGATGTGCTGGTGTCCGGCTACACCGATAACCGGCCCATTTCCAGTGACCGCTACCGCTCTAACTGGGATCTTTCGGCGGCCCGTGCCGTGTCCGTGGTGCACGAGTTGGTGATGAATCGGCAGGTGCCGGCCGAACGGGTGGTTGCGGCCGGGCGTGCCGAGACCAACCCGCTTGCGCCGAACGACACACCGGAGAACCGGGCCCTGAACCGCCGGGTAGAAATCGCCATTCGCAATCCCGAATGCAATGACGAGGTGCCCACCGGCGATCTGCCCGTCGAAATCAGGCCCTGAGCGTTATATCTGAGGCGCAGTTTCTCATGCGCAATCCATATAACTGTCCAGCTTTCAGGGCTTTATACTGTGCGCCCGATAATTGACTGGCACAGTGAAGCGAGAGAGCAACCATGAGTGGACCGGACAAGCCGAAAGTGATTGGCGAAGAATGGAGCGATGAGCGGGTCAGAAGTTTTCTGGATATCCGCCCCTGGGATGCTGCGGAGA
>PYVH01000393.1 GCA_003030785.1 Marinobacter sp. B9-2
GGCTCCCTCCAACCATCGGAATTTTTAAAATTCGCTTTTTTAATAGTTGTGAGTAAGGTCATTATTGCTCATCAAGAGAAAAATGCCCGCCCCTCTTATCTAGCAGATTTTTGGTTACTTATAAAAATCGGGCTAATTGTCATTCCTCCTACGCTACTTGTTTATAGACAACCCGATACAGGTATGGTCATGTTGTATATGGCAATGATTTTACCGATGATTTTCTTTTCAGGTATTCATAGAAAGCTTCTTGTTGTATTTACGGCCGTTCCTCTAGTTATCGTCAGTACGATGGTAGTGCTCTATGTCAGATTTAATGAATTTTTTACAGAGAAGGTTTTGGGCGCTCTATCAGGACATCAGATTTCTAGAATTTATGGATGGCTTCAGCCTTATGAATATACAGATTCTTCTTTTCAAGTACGCCAGGGCTTTATGGCTATCGGATCAGGAGAATTTGTGGGCAAGGGCTATCTACATAATAATGTCTATGTACCAGAAAAACATACCGACTTTATATTCTCTGCTATTGCAGAAGAGTTAGGTTTTATTGGAGGAGCA
>PYVH01000394.1 GCA_003030785.1 Marinobacter sp. B9-2
TTCTACAGGGTGGTCATCCCCGGATCGATCACGATAAAGGATTCGAAGTACAGGACCCGCTCGATATCGCGCAGGGTCATGTCCAGCATCAGACCGATACGGGACGGCAGTGACTTCAGGAACCAGATGTGCGCGACCGGACTGGCCAGCTCGATGTGGCCCATACGCTCACGACGTACGCTGGCCAGTGCAACCTCAACGCCACACTTCTCGCAGATGACACCGCGGTGCTTGAGGCGCTTGTATTTACCGCACAGGCATTCGTAGTCCTTGATCGGGCCGAAGATCTTGGCACAGAAAAGACCGTCACGCTCCGGCTTGAAGGTACGGTAGTTAATGGTCTCAGGCTTCTTCACTTCGCCAAAGGACCAGGAACGGATCATGTCAGGCGACGCCAGGCCAATGCGGATGGCGTCGAATTCCTTGCTTTGGTTCTGGCTCTTGAGAAGATTCAGCAAATCTTTCATCAGTAAAAGCTCCGGATGGCGTTAATCTCGGGCGGGCACTGGTCGTGCCCGCTCACGCTGCCAAAAACAATTCGGCTCACTCGGATTCCAGCTCGATGTCGATACCCAGCGAGCGGATTTCCTTGACAAGAACGTTGAAGGATTCGGGCATGCCCGGCTCCATCCGATGATCGACATCGACAATGTTCTTGTACATCTTGG
>PYVH01000395.1 GCA_003030785.1 Marinobacter sp. B9-2
GCTCTTCCGATCTTGGGCCACTCGGACTTCGCGGTAATCAAAATCCAGGAGAGAGCCGTCGTTATGAATGCCGCTTATGCCGATGATGCCGAAGTCCATCTTGAACTGGTTGATGAAATCCCGGGTGGCTTCGCCGACAATCCCGCCATCCCGGTTGCGGACCTCGCCGCCCGCAATGATTACGTGGAAATCTTCCTTGGCCGAGAGAATGGACGCGACATGGAGGTTGTTGGTAACGATCTGCAGGTTGTTTTTTTCCAGCAGGGCCTTGGCGATGGTCTCGGTGGTGGTGCCGATATTGATGAACATGGAGGAATTGTCCGGAATCAACTCTACCAGCGCCTCGGCGATTCTTTCTTTGGCTTCCAGATCCATGATCTTGCGGGCCTGATAAGCGGTATTAACCGTGCTCGAATCAATCCCTGCTCCGCCGTGGTGCCTGCGGAGCTTTTTCTGTTTGGCGAGTTCGTTCAGATCGCGGCGGATGGTCTGGGGCGTTACCTTGAACTGGTCTACCAGCTGTTCGGTGGTGACGAATCCGTTCTGCTGGATCAGCTCCATAATCAGATCCTGTCGGCGACGCTGTGCCATTAAAATCTCCTCCGCTTTGTCATTTTTCTCATGCGAATATACAAGCCTTTCGCATAATAGTGTCATATCGCATGTT
>PYVH01000396.1 GCA_003030785.1 Marinobacter sp. B9-2
CTTCGAGGTCGGCCCGGAAGTCCGTGAAGCCTTCATCAGGCATGATCCGGAAGCGGCCCAAGCTTTCAATGACGAGGGCGCTCGGCCGGGTCATTTCATGGCGGATATCTATGCCCTCGCCACCTTACGGTTAAACCATCTCGGTGTTTCCGTCGTGACTGGCGGTGGTCTGTGTACCGTTCAGGACTCCGATCTGTTTTTTTCTTACCGCAGGGATGGTCGGACTGGACGGATGGCAACTTTGATCTGGCTAACAGGCTGATTATTAGTGTCTTTCATGGTTTAGTTCTGATTGTGATCGCAAATTTCGGGGGCTGGTGCAGGACTACTTTCCAGAACTGTCTGCAGCATGGATGCTGCGGTCAAGCCTACATGGACGTATTTACGGCGTGTTCTGGAAAGTAGTCCTGCACCAGCCCTGCACCCAAGCTCGAATCACATAACTGACGGCCGTCAATTTTCTGACGAATACACCGAAGCCCCGCTTGAAGTCGCTCTACTTGCCCCTACATTAAGTGTCAAAGCAATCGAATATCCGCCACCCACGGCACCATGGTATTCGCAGAAATTTGGGGAAAGTACACATGAGAATCGACAAGCTGACCAGCAAGTTGCAGACCGCCCTCGCGGACGCACAATCCATCGCGGTCGGAAAAGATCA
>PYVH01000397.1 GCA_003030785.1 Marinobacter sp. B9-2
CCGACTGCGCCATGATGTTTTTATAGAAAGTCAGGTCCGATTGCAGTGATCCAATCCGGGTTTCCAGATCCACGATGGTTTTTCGCGCCTGATTCAGGGCCTGCTCATCGATCGCCCGCCCACGCTCCAGGTTAATCAGCTGTTGCCGGGCCTTGCGATAGTCGTCCCGCAGCTTCTGGACTTCGTTCTCCAGCACCTGGTTCGACTCCTCGGCGCTGGAGAAACGAAAACCGCTCTGGGCCAGCCCCGTGGCATACCCGACAATCGCCGCCACAACGGTAAACACCAGCAGGATGGCCGTTCTCCGCAGGCGGTATCCCGGACGATGACGGATGACCACATACTCTTCGGCCGGCTTTCGTTGTTCGCTCACAATCTTCCCTTGGGCATCAAGGCAGCAACGCCGGGGCCTCAAGCCCCATGGTTTCTTTCAGGCCGAACATGATGTTCATATTCTGAACCGCTTGCCCCGCCGCGCCTTTAACCAGGTTATCGATGACGGAAGAGACGATCACGATATTGCTCTGTTCCTGCCTGTGTAACGCCATACGACACTGGTTCGCCCCGCGCACACTGCGGGTTTCCGGATGGCTGCCGGAAGTGGTGAGCGATGAGATTCGTACAGCTCAGCTGGTAGCCAACCCGGGTTGCTACCCGACAG
>PYVH01000398.1:0-335 GCA_003030785.1 Marinobacter sp. B9-2
ATCTGGGTGGTGTACGGGTTCCAGTCGAGGCCGAGGCTTTCGATGAATTCACGGGCATTCAGGGCCCAGTCGATTTCCGGGTAGGCAGACAAATGCGCGTTGTAGTTCCCCACGGCGCCATTGATTTTGCCCAACAGCTCGGTTTCACGGATCTGTTTTACCTGGCGACGCAGACGGTGAACCACGTTCGCCAGTTCTTTGCCAACGGTAGTGGGGGAGGCCGTCTGGCCGTGTGTGCGCGACAGCATGGGCTGTTCGGCGTGGTCGTGAGCCAGCTGCGCCAGCTTGTCGACAACGCCGTCCATGGCTGGCAGTAGGCCGTGGTCAAGGCCCTC
>PYVH01000398.1:345-660 GCA_003030785.1 Marinobacter sp. B9-2
GGCCTTGACCACGTCCTACTGCCAGCCATGGGACAGGTTGTTGATGTCTTCGGAGGTGCAGGCAAAGTGAACGAATTCCGTGACGGCGTACAGCTCCGGAACGCCGGCAATTTTTTCCTTGATGAAGTACTCGACCGCTTTTACATCGTGATTGGTAGTGCGTTCGATGTCCTTGATGCGCTCGGCGTCTTCAAGGCTGAACTCACTGACCAGGCTGTCCAGAACTTTGTTGGCTTCGGCGGAGAACTCGGGCACCTCAGTTACCCCGGGATGAGCGGCCAGCTTCTGCAACCAGCGGATCTCGACGGTTACCCG
>PYVH01000399.1 GCA_003030785.1 Marinobacter sp. B9-2
ACCACACTGGCCATAAAAGCCGCCATGAGGTTACATACACGGCACCCGGGAAAAAGCGCCTTGCGGGAGGGATTCCGGAAATGGGTCATACCTTCTTCACCTTTTCGTTTTTTGTTCTGATGCAGTCCTGCTGCGATCGCACAGGCCAGACTCCGGCGGACAAACCGGTTTGTTACAGACTGTAACCAGGCACGCATTATGGCGTACGACGCCCGGTTTTTATGCGACCGATGCCGCAAATGACGCCGAATGACACACACTTCCGCCGCCCGGGGGTTTGCACAATGAGCCCGGAGCCACTATAGATTGGAGCAACCGTGAGTCGTTGTGATTCCGGCCAGGACCAGACTGAACCAATAGAAATACAAAAAAGGAGTATCCGATGCGCAAACCTGAACTCGCCGCGGCCATTGCCGACCGCACAGGCCTGACCCGGGACAAGGCCAGTGAAGTAATCAACGCGTTTACCGACCAGGTGTCGGCCGCTGCCTCCCGGGGCGAAGACATCACCCTGATCGGCTTTGGCACCTTCAACATCCGCAGCCGAGAGGCGCGGGACGGGCGTAACCCTCAAACCGGCGAGACCATTCGCATCCCTGCCAGCAAGACCGTCGGATTCAAGGCCGGCAAGGCTCTGAAAGACGAAATCCGCTAGTC
>PYVH01000400.1:0-294 GCA_003030785.1 Marinobacter sp. B9-2
AAGGCGGCCGTACCGTTGGTGCCGGCGTAGTCTCCAAGATCATCGAGTAATCTGCTCGTTTGATCAGGAAAAAGGGGCTGATTCTTCAGCCCCTTTTTCTGTTTCAGCCGTAAAGCTTGCCTGGCCCGGTCGATCAGCATTGCTGTTGACAGGGTTGGGTATTATGCATACAATGCGGCTCCTTTTTTTGAAGGTCGGCTAACTAGTAGCTGCTACGAGTGGAGTTTGGTGCATCATGCAAAGCCAAAAAATTCGAATCCGGTTGAAGGCGTTTGATTATCGTCTGATCGACCA
>PYVH01000400.1:302-655 GCA_003030785.1 Marinobacter sp. B9-2
GGAGATCGTCGATACCGCTAAGCGGACCGGCGCTCAGGTGCGTGGCCCTATCCCTCTGCCGACGCGGAAGGAAAAGTACACGATCCTGATCTCCCCGCACGTCAATAAAGACGCGCGTGATCAGTATGAAATTCGTACGCATAAGCGTCTGCTCGACATTGTTGAGCCGACGGAAAAGACAGTGGATGCTTTGATGAAGTTAGACCTGGCAGCAGGTGTAGACGTTCAGATCAGCCTCGGCTAATACCGCCCGGTATTAGTCTGTGTAACTGTCATAAGGCCATAGAGGGTGAGAGCCCCGTACACTTAAGAGGTGAAACATGGCAATTGGTGTTGTCGGTCGTAAGGCCGGT